>CAJACZ010000271.1 GCA_903938365.1 uncultured Pseudomonadota bacterium
GCGCACGTAGATCACGGCCAGGCTGGCCAGCAGCAGCAGCATCACGACCACGCTGGCCGCGATCTGGCGGTAGTGCCACAGGAAGATCCAGCCCGCGTTCGCCGCGCAGCTGGCGAGGAAGGGCAGCTCGATGCTGCGCAGTCGCGCCAGCGCGCGATCGCTGCTGCCACGGCCCCCGAGCACGACGGCCCGGATCGAGAAGGCGATCAGCCCGACGTAGATCAGACTCCAGATCGAGAACACCCAGCCCGATGGCGTGAACCCGGTGGGGTAGAGGTCACTGAGCTGGCCGGTGGCGAGCCCGTTGATGGGCACCAGTGTGGCGGCCGCGTTGGTGGCGATGACCAGCAGGGTGGCGGCGAGGATCAGATAGCGACGCATGGGCTTTCCTCCAGAGGGAGGGCTGCGCTGCCAGGAGGGCGGCGCCGGCCTCTTGTTCCTTAGTATGTCCTAATCGGACGCCCGCGCGAGGCAGAAGCGGGGGCGCCCCAGAGGCTATACTCGCGCCCCTCGACCCAAGGCGGCTGCGGCCGCGCAAGAGCCTCATGCCGCGCACGTTCCAGGAACTCATTTTCGCCCTGCAGAAATACTGGTCCGATCAGGGCTGCGTCATCCTGCAGCCCTACGACATGGAAATGGGCGCCGGCACCTTCCACACCGCGACCTTCCTGCGCTCCATCGGCCCCGAACCCTGGAGCGCGGCCTACGTGCAGCCCTCGCGCCGCCCGACCGACGGCCGCTATGGCGACAACCCGTTCCGCCTGCAGCGCTATTACCAGTTCCAGGTGGTGCTGAAGCCCTCGCCGCTCGAGATCCTGGATCTCTATATCGGGTCATTGAAGATGCTGGGCTTCGACCCGCTGACCCACGACATCCGCTTCGTCGAGGACAACTGGGAATCGCCGACGCTGGGCGCCTGGGGCCTCGGCTGGGAAGTCTGGCTCAACGGCATGGAAGTCACGCAGTTCACCTATTTCCAGCAGGTCGGCGGCATCGACTGCCGGCCGGTCACGGGCGAAATCACCTATGGCCTCGAGCGCCTCGCGATGTACCTGCAGGGCGTCGACAGCGTGTTCGACATCGTCTGGACCGACGGCCCGATGGGCCGGGTGACCTATCGCGACGTCTATCACCAGAACGAGGTCGAGCAGTCGGCCTACAACTTCGAGCACGCGGACCCCGCCGTGCTGTTCCGGAATTTCGACGAACATGAAGCGGCCTGCACGCGGCTGCTCGAGGCAAAGCTCGCGCTGCCCGCCTATGAGCAGGTGCTGAAGGCCTCGCATGCTTTCAACCTGCTCGATGCCCGGCGCGCGATCTCGGTGACCGAGCGCCAGCGCTACATCCTGCGCGTGCGCACGCTGGCCCGGGGGGTCGCGCAGGCTTACTACGACAGCCGCGAGGCCCTCGGCTTCCCGATGGTCCGCGCCGCGGCCCCGGGGGCGCCGTCATGAGCGCGCGGGACTTCCTGTTCGAACTCGGCACCGAGGAACTGCCGCCCAGGGCGCTGCCGGAGCTCGAGCGCGCGCTCGCCGAGGGCATCCGCAGCGGCATCTCTGCCGCCGGCGTGGCCTTCAGCGACCTGCATTCCTTCGCCGCGCCGCGCCGGCTCGCCGTGCTGGTGACCGGGCTGGCCGAGTCACAGCCCGAGCAGCAGCTGCGCCGCAAGGGCCCGCCGGTCAGCGCGGCCTTCGACAAGGACGGCCTGCCCACCCGCGCAGCCACGGCTTTCGCCGAGGGCTGCGGAGTCTCCGTCCCGGCGCTGACGCGCGTCCGGGAAGGCAAGGGCGAGTTCCTGTTCCACGAGGGCAGCCGCCCCGGGGCGGCCACCGCGACCCTGCTGCCCGGCATCGTGCAGGCCGCGCTCGACGCACTGCCGATCCCCAAGCGGATGCGCTGGGGCACCAGCGAGGCCGAGTTCGTGCGCCCCGTGCACTGGGTGGTGATGCGCTTCGGGGCTGAAGTCATCCCGGCGCGCATCCTCGACACCGACACCGGCGGCGAGACGCGCGGCCACCGCTTCCACGCCCCGCAGGCGCTCGCGATCGGCGCGCCGGCCGACTATTCGACCGTGCTGCGCGAGCAGGGCTTCGTGCTGGCCGATTTCGCGCACCGGCGCGAGGTGATCCGGCAGCAGGTCACCGCGCTGGCCACTCAGCACGGGGGCACCGCGGTGCTGGACCCGGCGCTGCTCGACGAGGTCACCGCGCTGGTCGAATGGCCCGTGGCCATCGAGGGGCACTTCGAGCCGCGCTTCCTGGCCCTGCCGCGCGAAGTCCTGGTGTCCACCCTGCAGGAGCACCAGCGCTACTTTGCGGTCGAGGACGCCGCCGGCGCCCTGACCCACCGCTTCATCACGGTCAGCAACATCCAGAGCCGGGATCCGGTCGTCGTGCGCGAGGGCAACGAGCGCGTGGTGCGGCCCAGGCTCTCCGATGCGGCCTTCTTCTGGGACCAGGACCGGCGCCAGCCGCTGGCGGAGCGGCGTAACGGGCTCGACGCCGTGGCCTTCCAGGCCAGGCTGGGGTCGATCGGCGACAAGGTCCGCCGCATCGAGGCGCTGGCCGTGCGGATCGCCGGCCTGATCGAGGGCGATGCCGGGCGCGCGGCGCGGGCCGCCGTGCTCTGCAAATGCGACCTGCTGAGCGCCATGGTCGGCGAGTTCCCCGAACTGCAGGGCACCATGGGGGCCTATTACGCCGCGGCAGACGGCGAAGACGCTGAAGTCGCCACCGCGATCCGCGAGCACTACCTGCCGCGCGGCGCGGGCGACGCGCTGCCCGTGACCCGCACCGGCATCGCCGTGTCGCTGGCCGACAAGCTCGACACGCTCGCCGGCATCTTCGCCACCGGACAGAAACCCAGCGGCACCCGCGACCCCTTCGGCCTGCGCCGCGCGGCCATCGGCGTGCTGCGCATCGTGCTCGAGCATCGCCTGCCCCTGGATCTCGCCGGGCTCGTCAACGCGGCGGTCGCGGCGCAGCCTCTGCCCGCCGGCACCGCCGAGGCCGAGGTCATCGCCTATGTACTCGAGCGCCTGCGGGCGAACTACCTCGAGGCCGGCTTCACCACCGAGATGTTCGATGCCGTCCTGGCAACGGGCAGCACCGCGCCGCTCGATTTCGATGCCCGGCTGCGCGCGCTCGCGCAGTTCCAGCAGCGCCCCGAGGCGGCCAGCCTCGCCGCCGCCAACAAGCGCATCGCCAACATCCTGCGCAAGTCCGCGGAGGCGGGCGCGGCCGAGGTCGACGCGTCGCTGTTCACCGAAGCGGCGGAACTCGCCCTGCACGGGGCGCTGTCCGCGCTGTCCGCCGAAGTGACCGCGGCGCTCTGGTCGCGGGATTACGACGGCGCGCTGTCGCGACTGGCGGGCCTGCGGCCGCAGATCGACGCCTTCTTCGAGGGCGTGATGGTCAACGATCCCGACCCGGCGCTGCGCAGCAACCGCCTCGCGCTGGTGGCGCGGGTGCGCGAACTGTTCAACGGCGTGGCGGATCTCTCCAGGCTGCCCGGCTGATCGCCAACCCGAGGGATACCCAGCCATGCAATGGATAGCCTCGCTCCTGTTCACGGGCTTCCTGTTCGCCTGGACCTTCAGCTACGCGGTGTTCTTCGTGGTCGCCTGCGTCTTCCTGCCAGTGCGCGGGCGCTTCGCGCTGGCGCGCCTGTACGCGCGGTCGGTGCTGGCGGTGCTGCGCCTGCTGTGCCGGCTCGACTACGAGGTCGAGGGCGAGGAGAACCTCCCCGAGGGCGCGCATGTGGCCCTCTGGAAACACTCCTCGGCCTGGGAAACCATCGCCCAGTTCGTGGTCGGACGGCCCCAGGCGCTGGTGCTCAAGCGCGAACTCATGTGGCTGCCGTTCTTCGGCTGGGGACTCGCGCAGCTGCATTCGATCCCCATCAACCGGGGCGCCGGCGCATCCGCGGTCAACCAGGTGGTGGGCAAGGGCATCGAGCGTCTGCGCGCGGGGCTCTGGGTGCTGGTGTTCCCGGAAGGCACCCGGGTCGCCGCCGGCGAGACCCGCAAGTACGGCGTCAGCGGTGCGCTGCTGGCCAGCCGCGCGGGCTGCAAGGTCGTGCCGGTGGCCCATGACTCGGGCTATTACTGGGCGCGGCGCGGCCTGCTCAAGAAACCGGGCAAGATCAGGGTCATCATCGGCCCCCCGATCGAAGCGGCCGGTCGTGACGCCCGTGAGATAAACGCCGAGGTTCAGGCGTGGATTGAATCAAATATGGCCCAGATAAAGGCGGAGCGCAACGCATGAACCCACGCAGCACGCCCCTCCACGACCCCACCGACAGCCTCTCCCGCACCTTCGAGCGCACGGCCGCAGGCATCACCGGGCCGACGATCACGGTGCGGGGGCTGATGGAACTCATCGGCGAGCAGGGCCTGCTGCTGGTCTGTGTGTTCCTCTCCATTCCGTTCCTGTTCCCGGTCGCGATCCCGGGCACCAGCACGATCTTCGGGATCCTCATCGGGCTGATCGGCTTCGGGGTCATGGCCAACCGCCTGCCCTGGCTGCCGGCGCGCCTGCTCGATCACGGACTGCAGGCCCGGCACGTGGTGCCGGTGCTCAGGAAAGGCGCCGAGTGGGCGAAGCGCTTCGAGCGCCTGGTCCGCCCCCGCGGACTGCTGCTCACTCACGGCCCCACGGTCAACCGTTTCAACGGACTGATGCTGATCGTGGCGGCGGCCTCGCTGCTCGCGCCGCTGCCGATCATCCCCTTCAGCAACACGATCCCCGCGCTCGGCATCGCGCTGCTCGCGCTCGGCATGGTCGAGCGCGACGGCGTGCTCATCGTGCTGGGCTACGTCGCCAGCCTGCTCGGCGCCGCCTATGTCGGCGGCATCCTGTGGGCCGCCTGGCGCGCCGGCAAGGGCCTCGCCGAGATCCTCGGCGGAGCAGGCTGACCCCGGGGCCCCGCCTCAGGCCTTGGGCTTGCGGTCCCTCGCATACATCTCGAAGCTCGACACGTTGGGCGACACCCATTCCGTCGGCGCCGTGAGGTACTTCGGGAAGCGCTTCGCGGTGTACTCGAGGATGTCCTTCGGCAGGTCCTCCACCCGACCCAGCTTGAGGGTGTGCGACCGGTAGAACAGATGACCCGGGGTCTGGCCCATCAGCATCCAGGGCAGCCAGGTCGCGACGCGGTTCCAGGACCCATAGGCGTTCAGGCTCGGCAGGCTGCGATCGACCAGCTGCGCCGCATCCACGCGCCACTGCTGGTACTCGCTGACGCGCACGCGCTCGCCGGGCGACTCGCGCTTCCAGTCCTTCGGGTCGAGCGGCGACTTCCAGTCGAGGTTGACGTCGAAGGCGGCCATCGCGTGCGGCCCGATGAAGTTCCAGGGCAGCAGGAACTTGATCGTCTCGGTGTACTGGTCCTTGCTGGCGCCGAAGCCCAGCGTGAACTCCGGCTTGAGCACCGCGTTCACCGGGTCGTTGTTGATCGGGTAGACCTCACAGGTCTCGCCGCCGAGCAGCGGGTTCTGCCAGGTCTCCATGATCTTCCCCGTGGCGAGGTCCTTGTAGTAACCCACCTCGCGCCACAGCGCCTTGTAGCTCCCGTCCGCCTGCGGCTCGGTGCGGCCGATGCCGAAGCCCTCGATGTCGAACAGCGGCTTGATGATCTCCTTGTCGCCGATCACCGAGAATATCCGGCCACCGAACCAGCCCACCGTCGTCGCCGCGGGATCGAGCGAGCGCGTCAGGCGGATGTAGGCCTCGAGGTTCTGCTGCGGCGACAGCGGATCGAAGCCCGCGGGCACGGGCCCCGTGGGCATGCTGACCAGGCCTGCCGCACCGGCGGCGGCGGCGCCCGCGCCGATCGAGGTCGTGAGCGCGGCGCCGGGCAGCGCGCCGGCCATCAGCTTGAGCATTTCGCGGCGGTCGAAGGGCGACTGCATCAGGGCGTTGATCATGAGCGGGGTCCTCAGCGGTTAAGGTCGAGTGTCTGGCCGATGCCGAGCGCCACGGCCTCGCGCCAGGCACGGTGGCCGGCGGCAAGGTCCTGCGTGGTGACGCCCA
>CAJACZ010000272.1 GCA_903938365.1 uncultured Pseudomonadota bacterium
CGCGCACGATTCATGAACGCGGCGATCACCCTGAGCACCGTGTCCGGTTTCCTGGTCGCGATCGTGGTGCTCATGCTGTTCTTCCGCGCCTTCGTCGGAGCGGACCTCTCCGTGGCCATCGCGGCGACCTTCGTCGCGTCGGTGCTGTGCCTCGCGCTGGCCATGCTCAGTTTCCTCGTCGAGGTGCGCATCGCAACCGTGAGCCTGCGCATCGGGCCACGCGACCCGGACCGCTGAACAGGGGATACACCGCATGTCCGTTCCCACCGCAATACCCCCCTCAAGTGCCGGCGCCCGCCTCCGATCCGCGGTAGCCGAGGAGCGGCCGCTGCAGGTCGTCGGCGCCATCAACGCCTACACGGCACGGCTGGCGCAGGCCTCGGGCTTCCGCGCCCTGTACCTGTCGGGCGGCGGCGTGGCGGCCAACTCGCTGGGGCTCCCGGACCTCGGCATCAGCAGCATGGAGGACGTGCTCGTCGACATCCGCCGCATCACCGATGCCTGTCCGCTGCCGCTGCTGGTCGACGCGGACACGGGCTGGGGCGGTGCATTCAACATCGCGCGCACCGTGCGCTCGTTCATCAAGGGAGGCGCTGCGGGGCTGCACATCGAGGACCAGGTCCAGAGCAAGCGCTGCGGCCACCGGCCGGGCAAGGAGATCGTGTCGCTCGAGGAGATGGTCGACCGCATCAAGGCGGCGGTCGACGCGCGCACAGACCCGGGCTTCGTGATCATGGCGCGGACGGACGCCCTGGCCGTCGAAGGGATGGAGCGGGCGATCGAGCGCGCCGTGGCCTGCGTCGAAGCCGGGGCGGACATGGTCTTTCCCGAAGCCATGACCGACATCGCGATGTACCGGCGTTTCAAGGATGCCGTGCAGGTGCCCATCCTCGCCAACATCACGGAGTTCGGGCAGACCCCGCTCTATTCACGCGACGAACTGGGCGCAGCCGGTGTCGACATCGTGCTGCACTGCTGCTCGGCCTACCGCGCGATGAACCTCGCGGCACTCAAGGTCTACGAAGCGATCCGGCGCGACGGCACGCAGCAGAACGTGGTCGACACGATGCAGACCCGGGCCGAGCTGTACCGCCACCTCGACTACCACGCCTACGAGTCGAAGCTCGACGCCCTGTTCGCCGCCGGCAGGAAGTGACGGGTCAGCGGCGCTCCAGGTACCGCCCCAGGCCAGGCGGACCCACGATCCGTCCATCCTGCATGACCGGGGTGCCCCGCAGAATCGTGGCGACCGGCCAGCCCGTGAGTTCCCACCCGTCGTAGAGGCTGTAGTCGGAATAGGAACCGAGCTCGGCCGCCACCACCCGGCGCGTGAGCCCCAGGTCCACCAGGGCGAAGTCCGCGTCCATGCCGATGCGGAACCCGCCCTTGGCCGGCAGCCGGAAGATGTCGGCGGGCGCGGAGCACAGCAGCTGGGCGATGCGGCGCAACGACAGCCGGCCCTTGTGGTAACCCTCGCCGAGCAGCACCGGCAGGATGGTGGCGGTCCCCGGGAAGCCCTGCGAGGCCTGCCACATCGGCTTGTCCTTGGTCGCCCTCAGGCGCGGCACGTGGTCGGAGGCGACCACGTCGATCGTGCCGTCCTCCAGGCCCTCCCACAGGGCAGCGATGTCGTCCTCGGTGCGGAACGGCGGATTGGCCTTGCCGAGGCTGCCGATCGGCGCATCCAGCGAATGCGTCAGGTAATGCGGGCAGGTCTCGACCCGGATGCGCTCGTAGCGCTGGCGCCAGCGCCGCACTTCGTCGAGCGCCAGCCCGGAACTGAGGTGGGGCACATAGAGGGTCGCGCCGGTCTGCTCGGCGAAGTAGCAGGCGCGCACCACGCTCTCCGCTTCGGTGAAGGCCGGCTTGGAGAGACACCAGTCGCGCAAGGTGTCGCGGCCCGCCAGCTGGAACTCGCGGCGCAGGCGATTGACGATCTCGATGTTCTCGGTGTGGATCACCACCGTGACGTCGCCGATCCGCGCCGCCTCCTCGAGCAGCGCGTAGAGGTAGCCGTCATCGGTGCCGTCCAGCCCCAGGTAGCGCCCCTCCTCGCCCTTGAAGTTCATGAAGTACTTGAACGAACTCACCCCGTAGTCGGCGACATACGACTCGAGCTCAGCGAGGTGCTGTTCGCTCGCGGTGCTGAAATGGAAGCCGAAATCGACGTGCGCGCGCGCCCGCGCATGGCCGATCTCGCGATCGAACACGCCCGCGTAGCCGTCGTTGTTCAGGAAGTAGCCGAGCACCGTGGTGAAGCCACCCTGTGCCGCGCAGGCCGTCTCGGTCGTGTACTCGGTCACCGGCTCCGCAAACCCGAAATGGATGTGCGCATCGATCAGCCCGGGAAAGACGTGCAGCCCCGAGGCGTCGATCCAGTCACGCGTCCACTCACGCGGCGCGCCGCGCTGCAGCAGCGCGGCGATGCGGCCGTCCTTGATCGCAATGTCCAGCTCCGCGGGCTCGGCGTCCGGGAACACGAGCGTGCCGTTGGCGATGATGCAGTCGAAGCGCATGGGTTGGAGGTCCCTCGTTGGAATTCAGGTGTGTGCGGCCGGGCCCAGGTCGGAGAGCCGGGCTGCCCGGTGAGTGCCGGGTTCGGCGCCCAGCGCGCGCAGGCTGGCGCGCAATTCGGTGGAGTCGATGTCGCGGTGGATGCAGACCAGCACGGGCCGCGCATCGGCCGTTGCCGCGGCCTCGAGCGCATACGGCGCCGCAAACACGCCCTGCACGCCCTGCACCACCACGGGCGCCTCGGCGCCCTGGATCCGCACCAGCCCCTTGCAGCGCAGCAGGCGCGCACCGAAGTGTTCGCGCACCAGTTCGATCCATCCCGCGAGCCCGGCCCAGCTGACGGGCGCATCCAGCAGGAACACGTCGCTGCGGATACGGCCATCGTGGCGCGCAGCGGGGGCGACTTCGGTGCAGCGCAGGCCTGACCACACGGGCTCGCCGCCGTCAGGCCGTCCCGCGCCGGCGGCAGGCAGCAGCGCCCCGGCGTCGTCGCCCCGCACGAACAGGTGCGCGCCAGCCGCGGGGTTCAGTGCCCGGAGCCGCGCACGCAGCGCGTCGGGTATGCCGCCACCGCACAGGTCCGTCTTGGTCACGACGATGCGGTCGGCCAGGCACAACTGAGCCACGGCCTCGGGGTGTTCGTCGAGTTCGGACTCGCCGAGCAGGGCGTCGAGCGTCGCGACGACGCCCTCGAGGCGGAAGTCGCGCGCCACGAGCGGGTCGCGCAGCAGCGACTGCAGCGCGGGCGCGGGGTCGACGAGTCCGCTGGTCTCGACCACCACCCGCGAGAAGGCCGGCAGCAGGCCGCGCAGGCGCCTGGCATGCAGGTCGAGCAGGGTGTCACGCAGCGTGCCGAGCAGGCCGCAGCACAGGCATCCGGAATCGAGCAGCACGACGTTCTCGGCGGAGCCCGCGACGAGCAGGTGATCGAGGCCGACGTCGCCGAGTTCGTTGACGATCACCACCGTGTCGCGCAGCCGCGGGTCGCGCAGCGCAGAATTGAGCAGAGTGGTCTTGCCGCTGCCCAGGAAACCGGTGAGCATCGTGACCGGAATTCGTGCTGCAGCCGCCCCCATCGGGGCAGTGTAGGGCAGCCCACCAGCGTCCGGAAGCAAACGACATGAACACGGGCCAGCGACCCTGGGACGGCATCATCGGCGAGGACGAGCAGGCGGCCTATCGGGCCGCGGGCTTCGGGCGCCCGTCGGGCATGGGCCGCAGGCCCGCGCTGCTGATCATCGACGTGCAGTACCGCACGACCGGCACCCGGCCACAGCCGTTCAGCGAGTCGATCCGGGAATTCCCGACCAGTTGCGGCGCAGTCGGCTGGGACGCCGTCCGTGCGATCGAGCCCCTGCTCGCGCTGTTCCGCGAGCGCGACTGGCCCGTGCTCTATCCGCATGTCGCGCCCAAGCGGGCCTATGACGGCGGCCGGCTCGCGGAGAAAATCCCGTCGATCATGGGCATCCCGGCGCAGGGCTATGAATTCGTCGCGGAACTCGCGCCGCGCGACTGCGACATCCTGGTGCCCAAGAAGCAGCCCAGCGCGTTCTTCGCCACGGCGCTGGCCAGCCACCTGATCGACCTCGGGGCAGACACCCTGATCGTGACCGGCTGCACCACCAGCGGCTGCGTACGCGCAAGCGTGGTCGATGCGTTTTCCTACAATTTTCGTGTCACGGTCCCGGAAGAGTGCGTCTACGACCGCAGCCGGGTGTCGCATGCGGTCAACCTGTTCGACATGTCCGAGAAGTACGCCGACGTCGCGCCGGCAGCCGAGGTCAGGTCACGGCTGGCCGCGCTCTGACTCAGAAGCGGCGGTCGACGGTCCTCTGGGGCGCCGGTGACGCGGCCGGCAGCGCCTCGAGCCTGGCTTTCAGCATCGGCGCCAGCGTGCGCGAATACGCTGCCGTGATGTGGCTGTCATCGCGGTAGACGATCACGTTGCCGACCACCGGCGGGCAGAGGCTGGCATCGCAGAAATACTCGCTCATGTCGATGAAATGAACGTACGGGACGCGGCTCCGCACCGTGTCCGCGGGGTCGAAGTCGGCGAGCACCACCGAGCGCTTCTGGGAACAGGTGGCGTGGTCATTGCCCTTCAGGCCCAGGCATTCGGGCACCCAGAATTTCATCCATGGCGTGTCGCGCAGTCCGACCACCTGCAGGCCGGCCGCGTGCAGCTGCTCCCATCTGCGCAGGTAGCCCTCGGGGACGTGCTCCTGCCCTCCGGAGCCCCTGGTGGAGGTGGTGATGATCAGTTCGGGCCGGTCCTCGAGCAGGATGCGCAGCGTGGCCTCGTTCCATTCCCTGCACCAGCGATCCTGCTCCGGCTCGCCGGGCACGACAGCCGTGAACAGGCACAGGTTCTTGGTGTAGATGACGACGCGCCAGCCCTTCTCGCGCGCGACCAGGTCGATGGCCGGCATCCAGTGGGCCGCATGGGACCCCCCCACCAGCGCAATGGTCTTCGTGCCGCGGGGGTCACCATAGATACATCGCTGCCGCTGCCAGTCCGCATCGGGGCGGTAACAACCGTCGTCATAGATCACGGGCCAGTCCTTGGCCACGGCGAGCATTCCCGGATAGACAGGCACATTGGTGGGCACCTGGCCCGCGAAATCCGCATGCCAGGCACGCGCTCCGGGATAGTGCGGGTGATCGGCGCCCACGACTCGTTCGTCGTGGCGCTGCTGGACCGTGACGTAGCCCGCCCACGCCGTCGTGACGAGCAGCGCTGGCGCAAGCGCCAGGGCCACGAACCGGGCCAGCCGAAGCGGGGGCGCCTGCTCGACCCGCAGGCCGCGCAGCGGCTGATCCACCCAGCGAGTCGTCAGCCGGGCGAGGATCAGCGCAAGGATCAGGATGCCCAGGCCATCGATGAGTCCGGGCGACTGGTGGCCCGAGAACCATCGATAGAAGACCAGCAGCGGCCAGTGCCAGAGGTACAGGCCGTAGGAAGAATCGCCGAGCCGCATCAACCAGGGCGTGGCGAGCACCCGATCGGCCCCGAACCGGCTGCCGCTGGTCGCGGCGACCAGGATCAACGCAGCGCAGCCGACCGGCCAGAGCGCCGCGTATCCCGGGAACACCTGCGATACCTGGAAGATCATGCCGCAGGCCAGGATGCCTGCCAGGCCCACCCAGCCCGCCGCCAGACGGAATCGCTGACGCGCCACCAGCACGGGGAAGAGCGCCAGCGCCGCGCCGATGCAGAACTCCCAGAGCCGCGTGAAGGTATTGAAATACGCAAAGGCCTGGTCACTGCGTGTGGCCACGATCGAGTAGACAAACGACGGCACGAAGACCACGGCCAGCAGAACCAGCAGCACCCGGCGGAGCGGCAGCCCCCTGCGGGTACTGACCTTCAGTGCCACCAGGAACGCCACCGGCCAGGCGAGATAGAACTGCCACTGGATCGACAGTGCCCAGAAATGCCGCGCCGGACCGGCCGTCTGGTCCTGGGTCAGGTAGTCCGCAGCGCTGAAAGCCAGGTTCCAGTTCTCCACCTGCAGGAGCGAGGCCAGGATCTGGCGGATAGTGTCCTGCCAGATCGGACGCGGCAGCAGAAGGATCGTGGCGACCGCGATCACCGCGAGGACGATCGAGGCGGCCGGCAGCAGCCGAGCGCTCATGCCGCCCCAGAATCCCCTCAGGTCGACCCGCCCATCGGCCTCGGCGCGCCGCAGCAGCGAGGTGGTGACCACGAAGGCCGACACGACGAAGAGCACATCCACGCCACCCGAGACCCGTCCAAGCCAGATGTGGTACACCGCCACCAGCAGGGCTGCGACGGCGCGCAGCCCCTGGATCTCGGGGCGATAGCCGGGACGGGCTGAGGATTCTGCAGACATTTGCCGGATGATCGCCCGTCCTGAAACCGCCGGAAACACCTTTGGGTCGCTTTTGTGAGCTTCGTTCGCCTCAAGCGACGGGCATCCCCGTAGCGCTATCCAGCCGGGCGTCTGCTCGGCCATACTTTACGCAATGAAACGACGTTCCTTCCTGCAGGCCACCCTCACCGCCGCCGCCGTCGCCCCGGTCGGCGCCCTCTGGTCCCGTGACGCGGCGCTCGCGGCCGAGACCCCGGTCTACGACCTGATCGTCGTCGGCGCCGGGACCGCCGGCCTGCCTGCCGCGATCTTCGCCTCGAGGCGCGGCGCGAAAGTGCTGATGGTCGATGCGGCCAAGTCCGTCGGCGGCACGCTGCACCTGGCCAACGGACAGGTCAGCGCCGCCGGCACGCGGCTCCAGCAGGCCCGGGGTATCGTCGACACGACCGATGCCCACTACGAAGACGTCATGCGGCTCTCGCGCGGCTTCGCCGACCGGGACATCGTCCGCCGCAGTGTCGACGAAGCCCCCGCGACGGTGAACTGGCTGCTGGACGCCGGTCTGACGCCGCTGGCGAACCATCCGGTCACGGGTGACAGCCCGGGTCGGCCCGCTTACGGTATCCCGCGCTATCTCTGGGCCAAGGAAGAAGGCCGGGCCATCCTCGCGGTGATCGAGCGCGAACTCGCCCCGGAACTCGCCAGCGGTCGCGTGGTCGCCCAACTCAACACACGCGTGACCGGACTGCTGACCAGCGACTCGGGCGCGGTCGAGGGCATCCGCGCCCTCGTGAACCCCGGCGCCCCGGGGGGCGGTCGGGAACTGCTCGCCCGCGGCCGCCATGTGCTGATCACCAGCGGCGGCTATGCCATGAACCCCGAGATGTTCGAGCGGCTCTGCGGGCAACCGCCCTACGTCGCCTCGTCCTATCCCTTCTCGCAGGGCCAGGGCCTGGAGCTGGCGACCTCGGTCGGCGGCTGGCTGCGCGGCCAGGAACTGCACCGCGCCGGCACCGGATCGATCCTGAGCTCCGACCGCTACCCCGCGAAGGTCTACGCGCGCTTCACCACCTCGCCGCAGCAGCGCCCGCCGTGGGAGATCTGGGTCAATACAGAAGGCCGCCGCTTCGTCCGCGAGGACGAACCGGTCACCTACGAACGCGAGCGCGCCCTGCTGCGCCAGCCGGATCTGCGCTACGCCGTCGTCTTCGACTCCGAGATCCTGCGCACGGCGCCCCCCGGCATCGCCGGCTGGAGCCGCGACAAGCTGATGCAGCACTTCGAGTCCCATCCGATGTTCGCGCGCGCCGACACCCTCGAAGCGCTGGCCAGGCGCGCCGGTATCGATCCCGCGGGGCTGGCCGCCACGGTGGAGCAGTACAACGCAGGCGTGAAGACGCGCTCGGACCCGCTGGGCCGACAGCACATGCCGCTGCCGGTCGCACGCGGGCCGTTCTTCGCGATCACCCACCTGGGGCATTCAGCGACCTCCTCCGCGGGCGTGGTCGTGGATGCCCAGTTGCGGGTCCTGCGCGGCAGCGGTCAGCCGATTCCCAACCTCTACGCCGCGGGCGAGGTGCTCGGCAGCGGCGCGACCCTCGGCAACGCCTTCGCGCCGGGCATGATGCTCACCCCGGCGCTGGCCCTGGGCCGCTGGCTGGGGCAGACCCTGCCCGTGGGGGCCTGAGCCGCCTCAGGCCGCCTCAGGCCGACTCGATGGCCGGAAAGCCCGTGGCGCCGTCCGCGAAGGCCTCGAGCCCGCGCTGGGCGAGCCAGCCGCGATCAAACAGCCGCGGACGGTATTTCGCGCCCGTGTCGCACAGGATGGTGACGATCGTGTGGCCCGGCCCCAGCCGCCGCGCCACGCGCACGGCGCCCGCCACGTTGACGCCACTGCTCGCGCCCAGCCACAGGCCCTCCTCGCGCAGCAGCCGATAAACGTAGTACACCGCCTCGGCGTCGCTGACGGACACCGCGTCATCGACCGGCGCGCCGGCGAAGTTGGCCGTCACGCGACCGATGCCGATCCCCTCGGTGATCGACCCAGGTCCGTACGCCTTGAGTTCGCCCTGAGTCACGTAGCGAAACAGGCTGCTGCCCTGCGGGTCGGCCAGGACGGTGAGCACGGCAGGCCGCTGCGACTTCAGGAAGCCCGACACGCCCGCCAGCGTGCCGCCCGTGCCGGCGGCGGTGACGAAAGCGTCGACCCGTCCGTCCGTATCCTCCCAGATCTCGGGACCGGTGCTCGCCACGTGGGCCTCGCGGTTCGCGACGTTGTCGAACTGGTTGGCCCAGAACGCGCCCGCGAGTTCCTCGCCGCGGCGGCGGGCGACCTTCTGGTAGTGGTTCGGATCGGCGTAGGGAACCGCCTTGACCACCTCGAGTTCCGCCCCGAGGGCGCGGATGGTGTCGTACTTGTCGGCCGACTGGTTCTCGGGCATCACGATCAGGCAGCGATAGCCGCGCGCCAGGCAGACGTGCGCGAGGCCGATACCGGTGTTGCCGGCCGTGCCGTCGACCACGGTGCCGCCCGGACCCAGTGCTCCGCGGCGCTCCGCATCCTCGATCAGGCCGCGCGCCGCCCGGTCCTTGACCGAGCCGCCCGGGTTCAGGAACTCGGCCTTGCCCAGGATGTTGCAGCCGGTCTCGGCGCTGAGTCGCTCGAGCCGGATCAGCGGCGTATGACCGATGGCATCGACGAATCCCCTGCGAAAACGCATCGCTCGCTCCTCTGCCGCGCCGTGTCAGGCACCCCGGCGCGTGACTATAGACACAGCGGCGACCAGTGGTACGGCAGCTTCGCTCTCAGCCCATGCGTCGCGGTTATAGGGCTGGACAGCGCGATACCGGACAAGCACCCTTGGGCCGCAATGAAGCTCCAGCAACTGCGCTATCTCGCGGCCATCGTCGAGAACGGCCTGAACATCTCGGCCGCAGCCGAGAAACTGCACACCTCGCAGCCGGGCGTGAGCCGGCAGATCAAGCTGCTCGAGGACGAACTGGGCTTCGAGCTGTTCATTCGCGAAGGGCGCTCGCTGACCCGGCTCACGCAATCAGGGCAGCGGGTGGTCGAGCGCGCGCAACGCATCCTCCGCGAGACGCAGGCCATCAAGGGCATGTCGCTCGACGTGCGGGACTCGCAGCGCGGCACGCTGTCCATCGCCACCACGCACACCCAGGCGCGCTACGTGCTGCCGCCGGTCATCGCGAAGTTCCGCGAGAAGTACCCCAAGGTCAGGCTGCACCTGCACCAGGGGACTTCCGAGCAGATCAGCGAAATGCTCGCCTCCGAGCACGTCGACCTCGCCATCGGCACCGGCTCGCGCGAACAGTTCGGCAACTGCGTGCTGCTGCCCTGCTACGAGTGGTACCGGCGCATCGTCGTGCCGAAGGCGCACCCGCTGGCACGCGCGCGCAGCCTGTCGATCGAGAAGCTCGCGCAGCACCCGATAGTCACCTATGTCTTCAGCCTGAGCGGGCCCTCGTCGCTGCCGGCGGCCTTCGAGCGCGCCGGGCTCGAACCGGACATCGCGCTCACGGCCCGCGACGCGGACGTCATCAAGACCTATGTCCGGCTGGGGCTGGGCGTCGGCATCGTCGCGGCCATGGCAATCGATCCCGTGGAGGACAGCGACCTGGTGTCCCTGGATGCCTCGCACCTCTTTCCTCGCCACCTGACCTGGGTCGGGTACCGGCGCGGCGTGTTCCTGCGTCGCTATGCCTACGACTTCATGCACCTGCTGGCGCCCCACCTGGAGCGCGCCCGCATCGCCAAGGCGACGCAGGCCGCGGACCAGGATGGCGTCGACGAACTCTTCGCCGACGTGAAACTGCCGCTGTTCGCCTAGGGCCAGGAGCGGATCAGGTGGCCGCCGAAGTCGCGGCGGCCGTCGATCCCGAGCCGCCGCAGGCAGGCCCAGTATCCTGCCTGCACCGAACTCAATGCCGGCTTGCGCTGCTGCTGCTCGAAGAGATCGATGGCCTCGATCGAACCCACGCCGGTACAGGGCAGGTACATCGCATCGGCCGCCGGTACATCCGTCGCGGCGGCGAAGTCCGCCACCCTGCGCGCCGGCAGCGTCACCGCCTCGGTCTTCCACACCTCAGGCGAACGATCCAGGCCGAGCCCCGCGATCGCAGCGACCGTCATCCCGTCGGCACGCAGGAACTGCGCCACCGTCGCGTTGCCCGAATCACCGTAGGGCGTGGCCACCGCCAGCGACCGCAGCTGCAGCGCCGCGAAAGCCTCGCGCGAAGCCGCCGCGGCGGTGACGACCGGCACGCCCGCGAGGGCTGCGAAACGCGCCTCCTGCGCCGGCTCGCAGCACTTCATGGAAGCCGTCGTGCAGCCGATCAGCATCAGCACGGCGCCCCAGTCACGCAGCTCCGCCATCGGCGCAGCCATCCGCTGTGCAAGGTCGCCACAGAAATCGGCTGAATCGGCGCTGGGGTAGGCGAAGCCGCGGAACGCGAACTCGACCCCCGCGGGGCGCAGGCGCGCGAATTCAGCCTCGTGCACCGTGTTGCCCGCCGGCACCAGCACGCCGATCCTTGTCACCGCTGAACTGTTCATGCCGTCTCCACCGCAGGGTACACGGGGTGATGGTCGCAGGATCGCTTCCGGCCGCGCAACCGCGGCAGGCGATCCACTCCTTGCCAAGCACCGATCCGTACGGGATCGTGGCCGGATGAAGCTCGACATGATCGCCACGCTGACGCTGGCCGGGATGGTCCTGTTCCTCGGCTACGGGCTGCGGCGTCGCATCCCCGCGCTCGCCCGCCTGAACATTCCGGCGCCCGTGATCGGCGGGCTGCTGTTCGCCATCGCGATGCTGCTGGCGCGCACCCAGGCATGGCCGGTGCCGGAGTTCGACACGACACTGCAGCGGCCGCTGATGGTGGCCTTCTTCGCTACCGTGGGCTTTTCTGCCAGCCTGTCCCTGTTGCGGACCGGCGGCCCGCAGGTCGCGGCGTTCCTGCTGCTGGCCACGGCCTTCGCGATCGCGCAGAACCTGGCGGGCATGGCCATCGCTGCGGCTTTCGGCCTGCCGCCCCTGCTGGGCGTGCTGGCCGGTTCTGTCACGCTGACGGGCGGGCCCGCCACCGGCCTGGCTTTCGCGCCCCTCTTCGAGCAGGCGGGGATCGCCGGAGCGGGCTCCATCGCGATCGCCTCCGGGATGGCGGGGATCGTGCTGGGCGGCCTGGTGGGCGGCCCGATCGGCACCTGGCTGATCACCCGCGGCGGACTGCGGGGTCAGCGCAATGGGGCAGGCGCCCCGGGCGGCGCGCTGCAGGCGCGGCCGGACGAAGCCGCTGGCGAGGATGGCACCACGGGCTACGTGGAACTGAAGACCGTCGTGATCGTGCTGGCGGCCATGTGGATCGGCGTGGGCATCAGCGCGCTGATCGCCGCCTCCGGTCTCACGCTGCCCGAATACATCGGCGCCATGCTCGCGTCCGCCGCCCTCCGCGCGATCGATGACCGATGGCGGATTCCCGGGCTCTCGCACCGCGCCCTCGACACCCTGGGCGCGGTCTCGCTGTCGCTCTTCCTCGTGATGGCACTGATGACGCTGGACCTCCGGCCACTGGCCGGCCTCGCCCTGCCACTGCTCGCGATCCTCGCCGTGCAGGTGCTGCTGGTCGCACTCGTCTGCGTGTTCGTCGTCTTCCGGGCGATGGGACGCGACTACGATGCGGCCGTCATGTCGGGCGGGTTTGCCGGTTTCATGCTGGGCACCACGGCGAACGCCATGGCCGTGATGCGCGCGCTGGTCGAGCGCGCGGGGCCGGCGCCGCGGGCCTTCATCGTGGCGCCGCTCGTGGGCGCGTTCTTCATCGACTTCACAAACGCGCTGGTCATCACCGCGTTCCTGAACCTGGCGCGCTGAGCGGACACGCCGTCAGGCGCGGCCTCCGCTCAGCCGTTCGGCAGCGAAGAGACGATGTGACCGTCGCGGATGCGGATCACGCGGTCGGTCTCGAGCGCGAAGTTCTCGTCGTGCGTCACCATGACGAAGGCGGTGCCCGACTCGCGTGACAGGCTGCGCATCAGGTCGAAGACCACGCGCCCGCTCTTCGAGTCCAGGTTCCCGGTGGGTTCATCGGCCAGCACCAGCGCCGGCTCGTTGGCCAGCGCACGCACCACCGCCACGCGCTGCTGCTGCCCGCCCGAGAGCTGCGAAGGCCGTGCGTCGAGTTTGTCGGCCAGCCCCACCAGGTCCAGCAGCGCGCGCATGCGCTCGACCTGCTGCGCCTGCCAGCGGATGCCGCGCATGCGGCAGGGCATCAGCGCGTTTTCAAGCACCGTGAACTCGGGCAGCAGGTAATGGAACTGGAAGATGAACCCGATGCGGTCGCGGCGCACCCGCGCGCGCTCCTGCTCGGGCAACTGGCCGGCCTCTGCGCCCTGCACGCAGACCCGGCCGCGCGTCGGGCGGTCCAGGAGCCCCATCAGGTTGAGCAGCGTGGTCTTGCCCGAGCCGCTGCCGCCGACGACGGCTGCGAACTCCCCGGAGTGGATGCGGAACGACACATCGAACAGCACGGGCGTTTCGACCGCGCCGCTGACGTAGGTCTTGCCCACGCCCTCGAGCTCGATGACGGGCGAGGGATCAGGCACCGCGGATCACCTGCATGGGATCGACGCTGCCGGCCTGCCGGGCCGGAAACCACGCCGCGATGGCGCCAGTGAGCACCGCGATGGCCGAGGCGCCGAGCAGCACAGAGGGCAGGATCTCGATGTCGAATACGGGCGTGGCCCGCCCGTCGGGCCCGATCGAACTCACATTGGCCAGGCCTTCAAGCAGCACGATGGCCAGCGGCACACCGGCCACGCAGCCGAGCACGGCGAGCAGGAAGCCCTCGACCACGAAGATGGTCTGGATCTCCTGCGGCGTGGCGCCCATCGCCTTGAGGATCCCGATCTCGCGGAACTTGCCCGTGACCGACATGATGAGGATGCTGGCGATGCCGAAACCGGCGGCGATCACGGCCATCACGAGGATCAGGTTCGAAGTCTGGCTCTGGCTGGTGAGGTTGCGGAACAGGTTGGGGTTGTCGCCGATCCAGGAGCGCACCTTGAAAGGCACGCGCCCCTCAAGGTCCTTCGCGCGCAGCTCGGCATCGTAGATGTCCGGCACGCGCAGGCCGATGACGCTGACCGCCGTCCCCAGCGCCAGCAGCGACTGGCCGTCGCGCTGGGTCATGAACAGCAGGCCGTCGTCCACCTGGCCGAAGCCGGTGTCGTAGATACCGCCGACCGTGACCGAGAGCGTCTGGCCCTGCGGGCCTACGAGGCGCAGCTTGTCGCGCATCTTCAGGCCGAAGTCCCGTGCGAGCTTGCGTCCCATCGCCACCTCGCCGGAGACGAGCTCGACGAAGCGCCCGGATTCAAGGTTCGACTCGATATCGACGACCTTGTTGTGTCGCGCGGGAATCACCCCCTGCACGCGCACCGACTGGCGACGCGCGCCGCGGAACATGAACGCCGTCCCCGACACCACCGGCGAGACGGCGGTGAAGCCGGCCTCGGGCTTGTCGAAGGCCTCGACCCAGATGCGCCAGTCCTCGATCTTGGCCTGCGCCTTGGGCAGGTTCACCGTTTCACCCACGTAGAGCACGCCCGGATCGGCCTGTGGCAGCCGCCACGCGCCGATCGGCGCGCGCTCGGCGGGCTCGAGCGTGACGTGCGGTATGGCGCCGGTGGTGTTGCGGATCAGGCGGGTCTGCAGCCCGCCGATGACCGTCTGCAGGTAGATGATCAGCAGCACGCTGATCGCCACCACGCCGATCGTGAGCAGCGACTGCCCGACGCCGAAGCGCAGGTGGCGCAGCGCAACCGACAGCGTGAAGTACGTGAATCTCATCAGCCGCGCACGCGCTGCCCCGCCTTGCCTTCGCGGACGTTGCGCAGCACACGCGCCCCGTCGGGCAGGCCGGTGACCGCCACCCACTCGGGATTGCGCCCCAGCACCTGCACGGGCGTCGCGGCCAGCCGGCCGTCGGCGCCGCGCAGCAGCACGAAGGGCTCCGGCCCGGCACCCACCGCGCTGGCCGGCAGCGCGCTGCGCGACGGCGTCCGCCGCACCTCGACGTTCACGTCCACCGTCATGTTGGGCAAGGTGAACGCGGGCACCGATTCGGCCGAGAGGCGCAGTCCCACGACACCGCGGTCGGTATCGACGTTCGGGCCGATCTGCACCAGCTTCGCGTTGAAGGGTTTGTCGGGATAGGCGGGCGCGACGGCGAGCGCGGACTGGCCGACGGCCAGCTTGCCGAGGTTGTTTTCATCCGTCTCGACGTACAGCTCGACGAGGTCCATTTCCGCGACGGCGAACCAGACCGTGCTGCTGCCGACCGAGGTGCCGGGCTCCACCAGCCGCTGCACGATCACGCCATCGAACGGCGCGCGCACCTCGCGGCGACCGAACTCGGGGCGGACCCGCTCGATTTCCGCGGCGGCTTCGCGCAGCCGCGCGCGTGCGGCCTCGGTGCGGGCACGCTGCACTTCGAGCTCGCTCTCGGCACGTTCGAGTTCCGCGGCGGAGACCAGATTGCGCGCCGCCAGTTCGCGGGAGCGCGCCAGCTCCTGCGCGGAGCGCCGGACCGCGGCCTCTTCGGCCTGCAGGGTGCGCGATGCCGCCTCCTGGCTGGCGAGCGTCTGGGCCAGCCGCGCGGGCACCTCGCCTGCGCGCAGCGAGCCGAGCCGCTGTCCGCGCGTCACGCGGTCGCCCTCGCGCACCTCGAGCTGTTCCACGACGCCGGCCGCCTCGGCGCCCACCTGGCTCTGCCGCACCGCGCGCAGGCGTCCGCTGGCCACGACGACCTCCACCACCTCGCGCTGCACCGGTTCGACCAGCGGCAGGTCCGCAGGGCGGTTCGCCCTGAAGTACAGCGCAGCCACGACCGCCAGGACCCCCACGGCGGTCACCAGGCGACCTCGCGTCAACCAGCCACCCAGCAATCCTTTTCCGCTCACGCCTCGTCCTCCGCGCCCGCCGCGCCCGGCAGGGCGTCGATGCGGGCGATGTATGCCTCGATGGTGGACATGAGGTAGGTGCCTGAAGGCAGCGTCTCGAGGGACATCTGCCGCGAACCATATCCACCCAGCCAGATTTCAACCCCCGCGGGCAGCGCCGCGCGCAGCGCGCGCACCTGGCCATCGGCGTCGATGGCTGCGGGCCGGGCCACGACGCTCAGCGCCACCGCAGCCAGCGGCACCTGTCGCGCCAGCAGCCCCAGCTGCTCGACGGGCATGTCCCAGCCCAGGTGCAGCGCGCGCACCCCGCAGGAGGCCGCGACGACGGCGGCCATCAGCGCGCCCACCCCGTGACGGTCACCCGCCAGCGTGACGAAGGCCACCGCGTGGCGTGCATCAGCCCGGTTGCTGCGGTCGAGCGTGGCAGCGAGGTGCCTGAGCACCGCTGACGACAGCATGTGTTCCTGCACGATGCTGTACCGGCCGCTGTGCCAGCGCGCGCCCGCCTCGTAGAGGCAGGGCGCAATCACCTCGGACATCAGGACGGCAGCCGGGACGTCCGCCCCGGCGGCCTGCAGCTCAGCCGTGCAGCTCAGCGGGTCGTAGCGGTCGATCGCACCGAGTATTTTCTGGGTCCAGGCGACAGGGTCTTCCATGCGGACACATTATCCGCCCGTCCCGGACCCCGCGTACGCATGATCGGCGGGTACCGCACCATGGCCGTTCAGGGCCGTTCAGGGCCGCCGGCGATAGGCCTGGTCGAAGCGCGACTCGAGCTCCGGGTTGGCGCCGCGCAGCTCCTCGACCACGTCCCGCGCCCAGTCAAAGTAGTCGCGCACGCGCTCCGTCGACCAGTTGGCAGGCGGGCTGGCGATCAGGTCGCGCAGGTTGCAGATCTTGTCGGCGAGCTTGACCTGCCGCGCCGGCCCCGAGGCGCTGCGGGCGCGGCTCACCTGCAGCTTGCGGCGAACCCGGTAGTGCAGGCTGGGTTCGTCCGTCACCTCGAGCACGATCAACGCGACCTCCTCGCCGAACTCGCCCTGGAGCTCCTGCACGGTGGTCTGGGTGTCCTCGATCGTGTCATGCAGCAACGCGGCGGCCAGCGTCTTCGGATCCCGCACCGAACCCTCGAACCACAGCACGTTGGCGAGGTCGATGGGATGGTTGACGTATGGCAGTGCGCGGCGCCCCTTGCGGCGCTGGTCGCGGTGCTTCCAGGCCGCGAAACGCGCGGCGCGCAGCACGAGCCCCATGCCGCCATCCTCCTCGTGGAGGCGCTGGCGGCGTTGTCCGGAACTCGGGCGGCGCGGCACGGAGCCGGCCACGTCAGGCGCGGAACACCTGGATATGCTCGCGGATGAACTGCGCCAGGGAGATCGGCTCGCGACCCGTCACCTCCGCAAAGGTGTTCGTGGTCCGCGAGACATACCCGTGGGAGATCTCCGCGAAGATGTCGCACACGGCGTCTAGGTGCCACTGGCTCGTCACGAAACGCCCGAGGAATGCCTTGTAGGCGGCGGGGTCCTGGGGAACGTATTCGATCCTGCGACCGAGCTCCTGCGTGAACACCGCGGCGATCTGGTGGAAGCTGAGCAGCTCGTGGCTGGTGATGTCGTAGCTCTTGTTCGCATGCCCGGGCGTGCTCAGCACGTGGGCAACAAAGAAGCCTGCATCGCGGGAGTCCGTGAGCACAGCGGCACCCTTGTCACCGAAAGGGTAATAGAACTTTCCCTCGGCCTTGATGGTCGCCGCGTTCGACAGGAAGTTCTGCAGGTAGAAGCTGGGCCGCACCATGGTCCAGGCCTTGCCGAGCGAGCGGATGTGCTCCTCGGACTCCCAGTGCGTGCGGTGCACCGGGTTCGGCGCGCCGGGGACCGACTCCACCGAGGACACCTTCACGATGTGGGCGACACCCGCCTCGGCCGCCAGCGTCGCGAGCTGCTTCTCGAGCGCCAGCTGGCTCTCGCCGTTCGGCAGGATGATCGCGATCCCGCTCACGCCCTCGAGCGCGCGGCGCACGGCCGCGGCGTCGCCGGCATCGCCCGGGGCCAGTTCGACGCCGGCCGCCTGCAGCGCGGCCGCCTTGGCGGGGTTGCGCACCAGGGCACGCACTTTGACGCCCTTGGCCACGAGCTGCTGCGCGGCCTCCTTGCCGGTCCGTCCGGTCGCACCCGTGATCAGGATCATTCGTAGCCCTCGTCTCTTGGTCTGGCCCATAATCGGGAGACGACTGGATAGCATAGAAGGCCCGGACTGACCATGATTCGAAGCATCTGCGACCTCTGCGACGACCACCCTGACCTCGTACAGGTTGCGGAACCCGTGTTCACCGAATACGGCGGCGTCCGCAGCTTCCACGGGCCGATCACCACGCTCCGCTGCCACGAGGACAACCTGCTCCTGAAGACCACGCTGGCCACCCCGGGCCGGGGTCGCGTGATGGTGGTCGATGGGGGTGGTTCCCTGCGCAAGGCCCTGTTCGGCGATGTGCTCGCGGGACTCGCCGTGCAGCACGGCTGGGCCGGGGTCATCATCAACGGCGCGGTACGCGACGTCGAAAACACGCGCGACATGCCGGTGGGCGTGCGCGCCCTGGCCGCCTGCCCAAGGCGGCCCCTGCAGTCGGGTGCCGGCGAACGCGACGTCGCGGTGTCCTTTGCGGGCGTGGACTTCGCCCCGGGCATGTACGCCTACGCGGATCTCAACGGGTTGATCGTGAGCACGCGCGCCCTGGGTTGAGCCGGCGGCCCGACGCCCGGCTGGCGGGGCGGCTTCAGAGCCAGCGCGTGACCGGGCCGATGTCGGCGTGCCGCACGGGCGCCAGCACCTGCGCCACACCGACGTGCACGAAACCGATGATCTTTTCGGCGTCATCAAACCCGAGCGCGCGCCTCACCGCGGGGTGGTAGGCGTGGCTGCCGGTCTTCCACATGGTGGCGAGGCCCATGCCGCGGGCCGCCAGCAGCAGGTTCTCGATGGCCGCGCCGACAGCCACGATCTGCTCGATCTCGGGGACCTTGGGATGCTCACGGGGCGCTGCAGCAACCGCGATCAGCACCGGCGAGCGGAAAGCCTTGGACCGCTCGCGCTCACAGGTCTCGACATCCGCCTCCGGCATGCGCTCACGCAGCGCCGCGACCATGGCGTCGCCGAGCAGCGCCCGCGCATCGCCCTGCATCACGGCGAAGCGCCAGGGCGCGAGCGAACCATGATCGGGTGCGCGCGCGGCAGCGTGAAGCAGCGCTTCGATCCGGGCGCGTGACGGCACCTCGTCGGTGAATTTCTTCGCGGAACTGCGCGATTCGATCGCCTCGAGGACATCCATGCGGTGTCGCAGCCTCAGGCCAGTGCCGTGACCTGGATCTCGACGCGGTATTCCGGCGCCGCGAGACTGGCTTCGATCGTCGCGCGCGCGGGCTTGGCGTCGCGCGCCACCCACGCATCCCAGGCGCGGTTCATGTCGGCGAAGGTGCCGATGTCGGCGAGGTAGACGTTGGCCGTGAGGATCTGTGACTTGTCGCTGCCCGCCTCGAGCAGCAGACGGTCGATCTCGCCCAGGATCTGTCGCGTCTGACCCTCGACGTCGGCCGTGGGGTCGGTGGCCACCTGCCCGGCCAGGAACACGAAACCCTTGGCGACCACGGCCTGCGACATGCGCGCGCCCGACTCGATCCTGCGAATGCTCATCGTCCAAACCTCCTGGCTGCTGTGACTGCCCTGCGGGGCGAAGGATAATCGATCCGCGGCGCCTCAGAACCCGATGCGCAGGCCCGCGCCGAAATATCGGGGCATGCTGGTCCGGGCACCGGCCGCGCCGCGCGACACGAGCCGCTGCTCGTCCAGCAGGTTTTCGATGCGCGCATACAGCTCGGCCCGCGGCGACAGCTGCCAGGATGCGGACAGGTCGACCATGAGGTAGGACTCGGTACGCCGGAACCGGTTGTCGATGCCTGCGCGGCGGCACAGGGAATCGGCGCACTGCGCGGCGGTGTAGTGGGCGGCCGCATGCAGCGCCGCCCTGCCGCGCTCGACCCCGATGCTCGCCGTGGCGACGTGCTCGGGCAGGTAGGGCAGGTTGTCGCCCTCGAGCACGTTGCCGGTGTCCGAATCGCGGGTGACCTCGCCCTTCGTCCAGGTCCAGGACAGCCGGGCCGGCACCTTGAACCCGCTGCCGGCGAACAGCGTCGCCTCGGCGAGGAACTCGAGCCCGCGCACTTCGGCGGCACCCGTCTGCTCGGTGCCATCGACGATGCCGCCAGCACAGGGGTTGGCGAGCGTGCAGTTCTGCAGCGCGTTGGTGTAGTCACTGAAGAAGCCGACCGCGTCGATCGAGAAATCTCCCAGCCGGAAGCGCAGCCCCAGCTCGGAGTTGAGGCTCTCCTCGCCCCGCTGACCGAGGGTCGCACCCGAACCGGGCGGCGCGAAGCCCTGGTACACGCCCGCCAGCAGCGACCAGCGTTCGTCGAGGGCGAAAGTCGCACCCGCGCCGGCACTCAGGCTGGACAGGCTGTTGGCGACGCGGAGGCCCGGGACGGTGCGTGCCACGTCGGCATAGCGCTGCTCGGCGGTCCGGATGTCTTCGTGGCGCAGCGCGCCCGTCAGGCGCCAGCGGCCCAGCCGCACCTCGTCCAGCAGCCAGGCCGAGACGGCCTGCGCCTCGCCGATCCGGTTGTTGCTGGCGTTCGCCGGAATGGTGCGCCGGTAGACGAGCCGTCCGTCCAGCTGGTCGTAGACATCCGTGGGCTGCAGCCGATCCTCGCTGTCCTCATGGACGCGGACACCCGCCACGAGGTCGTGCTCGAGCCCGCCGGTCGCGAACTGCGCGGCCAGCTCGGACTGCAGGCCCTGCGCGAGGAAGCTGCGGTCGTTGAACTGGTGCTGGATGCTGGTGGCATCGGCACCGGCCAGGACGGCCTGGCGGCGCGGATCCGTATTGGCAGCGTTGACGAACGTGGTGATGTCCTCACCTTCGATCTGAGTCAGCCGCGCGAAATCCCGCGTGTTCTTCCAGCGATACACGCTGCTGGAGAGGCGCAGGGCGTCGCTGAGCTCAAGCACGTGGCGCAGTGCGCCGCCGCTGCGGACCCGGTCGATGCGGTCGAGCGCCGTGAGGCCGTAACGCCGGTTCGGGTCGCGGCGGAAGTCAGCGTCCGTGAGCCCGACATAGCTCTGCTGCGCCGTCTCGTCGGCCTGCACGAACTTGAGCTCGAGCTGCTGGCTCCAGCGCGCCGAGTCCGCGCTGCTCCAGCGCAGCTTGCCCACGTATTCCTCGAGATCGTGGCCCGTGCCACCGCCGACGCGATCGATGCGCGCGAAGCCGTCGGAGGACTTCCGGTAGGTCTCGAGCAGGGCGCCCCACTGCCCGGCTGTCCCGCCGTAGCTGGCGTGCAGCTTGTCGCCGCCGAAGGAGCCCAGCTCCGCGGCCATACGGCCCGTCGGCGCGTCGGGGATCGCGGTCGAGAGCAGGTTGATCGCCCCGCCGACGGTGAACGGTCCGTGGCGCAGGGTCCCGGGGCCCTTCAGCACCTCGATGCCCCGCATGCGGCCCGCCGTGGGGAACACGTAGGACGCCGGCGCCGCGTAGGGGGCCATGGCGCCCGGCAGGCCGTCTTCCATGACCGTGATCTTGGAACTCCGGCCCGAGGAGGCTCCGCGGATGCCGATGTTCGGGAACAGGCCGAAGCCCTCTTCGTCCTTCACGTAGACGCCGGGTGCGGCCTGCAGCAGGCGATGCACGTCGGTGTAGGCGAGGGCCTGCATTTCGGCCTCGGTGACGACGTAGCTCGATCCGGGCACCGCCAGTGGATCGCCGTGGCGGGCGATGATGGTGACCACCTCGAGCAGCTCGTCCTCGCCCTCCCCGGCAAGCGCCCGCCCGCCAGGGTCCGCGCTGGCGGCCACGCACACCGTGGCAGCGATGATTCCCCGAAGACTGGTGACTCGACGCATCCGGGCAGGACCTAGACGATAGCTCGCGAGCCCAAATCGTAAACGGAATCATTCTTATTTGCGATTGGGTTGTTCACCTATTCCGGCCCGGCGCCCTCTGCCGTCCACCGGCCGGTCGCCGCGCCGAACCTTCCCCCCAAAAAAAAGGCCCGCCAGAAGGCGGGCCTTTCAGTGACTCCAGGAGGAGTCCGGGCGACTCAGAACCGGTAGTTCAGGGTCGCGAAGGCCCGACGGCCCAGGATGTCGTAGTTGCTGATCGCCACGGCGTTGCCGATGCGCGTGGCACCCGACCCCGTCGAGACGTACGGCGGATCCTGATCGAGGATGTTCTGCACGCCGACGATCACGCTCCACTTGTCGGCCCGGTAACGCACCGAGACGTCATGCGAGATGCTGAAGTTCGCCGTCTGGTCGTACTTCGCGGCCACGCAGGTCGTGGAGGTCGGAGCGGCCGTGAGGCAGCTGCCGAAACCACGCCAGCCGAAGGTGTCGCCGCCGTAGAACTCGTCGTTCGAGGCCTGCGAGAACATGTCCATGTTCCAGTTGAAGGTCCACGGACCCCGGTCCAGGTTCAGGTCCAGGCTGGCGACCCACTTGTTGTTGTAGATCTGGCCACGGGAGTCCTGGGCCGGGAAGGCCTCGAACACCTGGAAGCTGTCCTTGATGGAGTACGTCACGAGCGCGTTGGCACGGAAGGTGTTCTTGCCGATGCGCTTGTTGAAGCGCGCCGTCCAGTCGATGCCTTCCACCACCTGGTTCGAGATGTTCACGTAGGAGTTGCGGACTTCGAGGATCTGGCCGAAGTTCGCCAGGCCGCGGTTCGTCTCGCGCGTGAACAGGCCGCAGAACGGGCTGTTCGGGAAGTCAGGCGAGTTGTAGCACTGGTTGACGATGTTGGCCGCGCCGAACTGCGAAACCTGGTTCTCCACCTCGATGCGCCACCAGTCGATGGCGAGGCTCACCGGCAGTTCCGCCGGCGTCCACACCAGGCCCACCGTGGAGTTGCTCGAAGTCTCGGCGTCCAGCACGCCCGCGCCACCGCCCGTGATGATCAGGGCAGAGGAGTTCGGGTTCAGCCAGCCGGTCGGCAGGTTCGCACCACCCGGGCCGCAGTTCTTCTGGAGGCTCGGGTTGGAGCTGGTGTCCCAGTTGAGGCAGGGATCCACGCTGCTCTGCGCGCTGAAACCGGTCTGGTTGGCGAGGAACAGTTCATAGAGCGCCGGGGCGCGGAACGAGGTGCCGTAGGAACCGCGGATGCGCACCGAGTCGATGACCTGCCAGTTGAGGCCGGCCTTGTAGGTGGTGTCGTCGCCGTAGCTGTCGTAGTCCGTCCAGCGGAACGAGCCGTTGAACGTCAGGCGCTTGACGCCCGGGAGATCCGCCAGCAGCGGGACCTCGAACTCTGTGTAGGCTTCCTTGACCTCGTCGCTGCCCTTGGTGCGGCCCGCCGAAGTGGAACCCCACAGGTTGCCGAGGCGCGCATTCGCGCCCGGGATGTCGTCGATCGAGTCCTTGCGGCCCTCGACGCCGAACACGAAGCCGACGTCGCCCGCCGGCAGCGCGAACAGGTTGCCGTTGATCGAGGCGCCGACCAGGGTCTGGTCGTAGCTCGTCTTGCCGGTTTCGCGCGTGAACAGGAAGGCCTTCTCGGCCTCGCTGAACTCGCCCGAGAGGATCGTCTGCGGACGGAACCAGTTGACGGGCTGGCAGGTCGTCGGGCCCGAGATCGTGATCGCCGCGGGGTTGCAGGCCAGGGAGCCCGTGGTGGCCACGACGCGATCATTGAGGATGATGTCGCCGGTGTACTCGGCCTGCGACTCGGTGCGCTGGGCGTAGGCTTCGTAGCCCCAGTTCTCGAAGGAACCGACCGAGAATTCACCGCGCACACCGATGACGGCGCGCTTGAACTCGACTTCCTGCTCCTGGTTCGTCGGGATCACGGGAATCGAGCGGGCGGTCACGCCGAAGGGGTTCGACGGGTTGAGCGCCGACACGTTCGGGAACAGCTGGCGCCAGCTGCGCTGGGCCGACTCGCGCTTGTTGTACAGGGCTTCACCGAACACCTCGAAGGCGTCCGAGAAATTGTACGAACCCTCGGCGAACAGCGAATTGCGCTCGACGGGGCTGATGAAGGTGCGCGACCCGAAGCGGCGCGGGTCGTTGGGCACCGCCGCCTGCGAGGTCTTCCAGAGTTCCAGCTGCTGTGCCTGCGTCAGGGTCGGACGCAACGCCGCGATCTGCGCGAAGCTCAGGCCCACGCGCTTCCAGCCCGCGAGGTCCAGGCCGAAGGCGCCACCACCGGCAGTGGCGGCGGAATCAGGCGTGAAGCGGCCCTGCGTGGTGACGAAGCTGCCGGTGCCGAGGCGGTCCACGACCGAGTCGAGCACGTTGAAGCACTTCGACGCGCCCGTGGCCGGGTCGATCAGATCGAGTTCCTTGCCGGTCGAGCCGTAGAAAATCGAGTTCGTGTTCGTCGTGGTGTTGATCAGGCGGTCCTGTGCGCAGTTCAGGAAGTCGCGATCCTGAATCTCGAGGGCATCGCGCTCATAGAACTCGTAGGCCAGCGAGAAGCCGCCCTTGTCGCCCTGCTTGCCCCAGGCCGCCGAGGCGAGCTTCACTTCACTGCCACCGTCGAACACGGAGTTCGCCGACAGCGTGAGGTCGCCGCCGTCCAGGTTCTTGCGGGTGATGAGGTTGATGACGCCCGCGATAGCGTCGGAACCGTACACCGACGACGCGCCGTCCTTGAGCACTTCCGTGCGCTGGATGATCGAAGACGGGATGGTGTTCAGGTCGACCGCGGCCAGCTGCCCGCGCGCACCGGCGGGCGACAGGCGCCGGCCGTTGAGCAGGATCAGGGTGCGGGAAGACCCGATGCCGCGCAGCGCGACCGTGTTGGCGCCGGGGCCGTTCTCGGTCACGAAGCCGGTGGTCTGGTCGTTGATCTGCTGCGAACCCGCCGCGAGGGTCGAGGTCTGCAGGATCTCGGTGGTGCTGAGCAGGCCCTCGAGCGAGGTTTCCTCGTTCGTGATGATGAGCACCGGGGAGCTCGCGGTGAACTCCGAGCGCCGGATGCGCGAACCGGTGACGGTGACCTCGGCGAGCTCATCGGCGGGCTTCGCCGCCTCCGCCGTCTGAGCACTTGCGACGCCCATGCCCGCGCCCTGCGCGATGACAGCGGCGACGAAAGAAGAAACCAATGCAGCGCGATTTCCGCGGTTCATGGACAACCCTTCCCTGATTCGAATGTTTCGTTATTGGTCTGCAGTCCGGCAGAGACCCGCCGGACCAAACTCCATTTTTACCACGCCTGCAGCGCCCGCTGCAAATTCAGGGGCTTAGCGCGTTGCTTTTATGTCACAGCCGGGGCGCGAGGCGGACCCTTCGCGGGCCGCCCCGCCGCCGGCTGTTGCGCGGCCGCTACTGGATCGTCGGCTGCTCGATGGTGACCCGCCCGCCCGAGCCCAGTTGCGCAGACAGGAAGCGTTCCATCTGCTCGAGCATCTCGATGCGGCTCGGGCTGCGCGACAGCCAGTGGTCCTCGTTGCGCAACTTGTAGACCTCGAAAGGCTTCTGCGCCTTCTTCAGTGCGGTCTCCATGAACTCGGACTGGACGTAGGGCACGACCGTGTCGTCCACGCCGTGCATGAGCATGACCGGGGCGCGGACCTGAGCGACCCCGCGCGCCGGCGAGAACTGCGCGACGTCCGGGTCGCTCGGCTTGCCGATGTGCTGGCGCCAGAATTTCACGACACCGGATTCGAGACCGTAGCGGTTCTCTTCCCAGCGCAGCATCTCGATGAGGTCCGAGACACCCGCCACGCTGATGGCGCAGGCGTACAGCTCAGGCGTGAAAGCCGCACCCGCCAGCGCGGCATAGCCGCCGTAGCTCGCGCCGGCGATGCAGACGCGGGTCCGGTCGGCGACGCCTTCGGCGATCAGGTGCTGCACGCCATCCGAGACGTCGTGCTGCATCAACTGGCCCCATTGCCGATAGCCCGCACGCATGTGCGCCTCACCGAAGCCCGTCGAGCCGCGGAACTGGGGCTGCAGCACCGCATACCCGCGTGAGGCGAGGAACTGTGCCCACCAGTCGAAGGCGTAGCCGCTGTCGCGCGCACGCGGGCCGCCGTGCGGCAGCACGACCAGAGGCAGGCCCCTGGCCTCGCGCCCGGGCGGCAGCGTCAGGTACGCCGGCACCTTGTAGCCATCGCGGGCCGCGTAGCTGATGTTGCGCGCTTCGCCGAGCGCCACCTTGGCCAGCTGCGGATACTCCTGGCCCACCACCTCGGCGCGGTTGGTCTGGAAGTCGACCAGCATGTAGACACCGGGATTGGCGCGGCTCACCGCATAGGCGAGCGCCAGCCGACCATCGCGCGTGTAGCCCGAGACGCTCACGCGGCGGCCCGGCAGCGCCGCGGACACGGCCTTGACGCGGGCTTCCGATTCACTGTCGAACCAGTGCACGCGCTGCTCGAGCCCGCCGAGCTGCACGCCCTTGAGGCTGCGGTCGTAGACGTCGCGCACGGCCCCTTCGACATCGTGTTCGGGGTCGCCGTAGAGCGGCTGGGCGCCGCTGCCGTCGAAGGGGATGGACCAGAGCCGTTCGCGCTCGCCGCCGCGCGCGCCGATGCCGAGTACGGACTGCCTGTCGCTGCCGAGCCCGATGATGCCGAAGTCGGGATCCGTGTCTTCATAGACGCTGACCCAGTCATCGCCACGCTTCACGCGCACGACCTTGCGCTGCTCCTTGCGGAAACTCTCGATACGACCCTGGACCTTGCCATCCTGGTCGACCAGCCAGCTGGAAGTATTGCGGTTGCCCTTCTCCACCACGCGCCACTTGCCGGTCGTCGTGTTGACGCTGAGCAGCGAGGAGGTGGCCGAATCCGGCGTCGCGCCCGCGGCCGCATTGTCCAGCACCGGGGCGGACATCAGCACCTCACCGGGCGCCGCGCCATGGCGCGAGACGAAACCCGCGCTGCCCGGGTAGATGCGGTTGTTGGTCTTGGCCTCGAGCAACTGGATCGAGGAGCCGTCGAGCGGGTTGATCGCGAACACCGCGCCCACCTCGGACTTCTCTTCCTGTTCGCCCTGCTGCGCCACGGTGATGGAGAAGTTCGCCAGCAGCGTCTTGTCGTCGACGAAGAACATGCCGCGCAGCTTCAGCCCCTGGTCAAAGTTGACGCGCTGGGTGATTTTGCGGGTCGTCCGGTCGAGGATCACGATCGACACCTGCCCGGTGTTGACCGAAGAGGCCAGGAAGCGGCCGTCCAGGGAGAGCGTGACGTTGTCGATCACCGGGGTGGTGCCGAAGGCAGCGACCGGCGGAACCGAAGCGCGGGCCGCGACGCCCCAGGCGAACAGGGTGATCGCCACAGCCCAAAGGGCCGCAATACGAGCCGAATACATAGTGTGTGTCCGTTCCATGGCCAAACCTGAAACCGATTCTAGCGGCACAAGGGGGGGCCGGATCAACGGCCGAATTCGCAGTAGCTCTCGCGCTCGACCATGTCGAAGGTGAAGATGAACTTCGCCATGCCCGTCAGCACCGCCATGGTGACCCCCAGTTCCACGATCTGGGCGTCCGGGAAATGCTGCCGCAAGTCGGCGTAGAGCTCCGCGGACAGCACGCCGCCCGGATTGCCCAGCGACATCTCCCCGGCGAGCCGCAGCGCGGCACGTTCGGCGCCGCTCCAGCAGGCCGCTCCCGGATCGTCGATGGCGGACAGCTGCAGTTCGGTGAGGCCCGCCGCCAGGGCATCCAGGCGGTTGCCGCGGTTGCAGAAAGCGCAGCCGTGCAGGGTCGACAGGCGGAAGCGCACCAGCTCCTTGATCGCCACGGGGACCGCCCCACCGTAAAACACCCGCCTGTAGAAATCGCCGTACCAGTCGAACACATCCGGGGCGTGGCCCATCACGCCGATGAAAGTGCCGTCGCCACGGATGCTCACGGCGCGATCGTGGGAGCAGCGCATCGCCTCGGGAAGTTCGTCCCGCTCGAGCGGACGGATGAACGGGTCAGGCTTCATGGGGTGGACTCTCGCTCGGTCGGCGCAGGCGTGCGCGGGTCGACGCGTATACTGCACCTCCCTTGGCAACTGCTGGAAGGCCATGCCTCAGGTCTGGCTGCTGACCCTCGCGCAGGCCCTCGCGGCCTGCGGCACCATCGTCCTGATCTCTTTCGCGGGGATCGTGGGCACGCGGATCGCACCGCAAGCCTTCCTGGCCACCCTCCCGCTGTCATGCTCGGTGCTGGGCGTGGCCGCGACCTCCATCCCCGCCGCACTGCTGATGCAGCGCATCGGCCGCAAGCGCGCCTTCATCGGCAGCGCCTGCCTGGCGGCCCTCGGCGCGCTGCTCGCCGCCTGGAGCATCGCCCACGCTGCCTTCTGGGGCCTGTGCCTGGCGGCCGTGTTCCTCGGCGCCAACATGGCCTTCGTGCACCAGTACCGGTTCGCCGCTGCCGAATTCGTGCCCGCGGACGGCGCAGGCCGGGCAGTGGCCACCGTGATGATCGGGACGCTGGTCGCGGCGCTCGTGGGGCCCACGCTGGGACAGACCGTGCGCCACCTCAACGACTGGCCCGAGTACACCGGAAGCTTCGTGGTGCTGGCCGGGCTCTGCCTGGCAGCCGCCCTGGTCCTGACCCGGCTCGAGACGCTGCCTGCGCCGGCGCGCACCGAGCGTGGTCAACAAGTGCCGCTGCGCACGATCTTCGCGCGGCCGGCGTTCCGTTTCGCGGTGCTGTGCGGCCTGGCGTCGTACGCGGTAATGAGTTTCATCATGACCGCGACCCCATTGAGCATGCACGTGCATGACGGGTTCTCGAGCAGCGCCACGACGCTGGTGATCACGGCACACCTGCTCGGCATGTACCTGCCCTCGCTGGTCAGTCCGCTGATCATCGATCGCCTCGGCCCAGTACGCATGATCCAGGCCGGGGTGCTGATCAACCTCGCCTGCGTCGCGATCAGCGCCTTCGTCGGGCACGCCTTCGCGCACTACTTCACGGCGCTGGTGCTGCTGGGGCTGGGATGGAACCTGATGTTCGTCGCAGCCACCACGCTGCTGACGCAGAGTTACCGGCCGGAGGAGCGTTTCCGCGCCCAGGGCTTCAACGACTTCGCGGTCTTCGGCTCGCAGGCCATGGCCTCACTGCTCGCGGGCACGGCCATCGAGACCCTCGGCTGGCAAGCCTTGAACCTCGCGACCGTGCCGCTGCTGCTGTGGGTGCTGTGGCGCCTGCACCGGATGAGCCTTCAGCCCAGCGAACCGATCGGCCCCGGGTAAGTCACTTCCTCGAGCAGTCCCGTATCGACGTCGTAGATGAAACCCCGCACCGTCACGGCGTCCGGCCCGTGGGCCGGAATCCAGGGATGGTTGAGGATCGTCGCAATGCCACGGCGCACATCCCAGGCCAGCCGCTCGATGTTCCGTGCGTCACGCGGCGCGTCCAGCGGCTCGAGCGCCCCCCGGAAGGCATGGAAAGCCGACGGGCTGGCCGACGACACATGCGTGCTGACGAACTCGCGTCCCGTGGCCTGGCCGAGCAGCTTCCCGGCTGCAGCATCGCCTTCGAGGCCGAGTTTCAGCAGATCATCGGTGAAAGCCAGCATGCCGCAGCGCGTGTGATGCACGAGGATGATCTCGTTCGTGTTCAGCAGGTGATGCGAGATGATCAGGCTGCGGATCGCATCCTCGCTGACCACGCCCCCCGCGTTGCGGATGATGTGCGCCTCGCCGGTCTGCAGGCCGAGCAGGTCCTCGATGTCGAGCCGGGCGTCCATGCAGCCGACCACGGCGACCCGACGCGCAGGCTGGATGGCCTGGGGGCCGGGATGGCGGGCCGCATGCACGGCTTCGCCCTTCGCATAGCGGGCATTGTTCTCGAGCAGCTGGTCGGTGAACGACTGGGCCATGGGCAGATCCTCCGGGTAGGTGGCCGGAGTCTGCCGGGGATGCCGCTGGCCGGAGCTAACTTTCCGCCAGCTCCTTAGAACCAACGGTTATCAGCCGCCGTACCGCCGCAGGGTCTCGAGCATCGGCAGCAGTTCGGCGAGCGGAATCTGCCCCGGCGCAGAGGCCACTGCGCCCGAGGCGAAGGTGAGACCGGAACCGAACCGGGAGCCGAAAACACGCGTCACGAGCCCCAGCGGCCCCATCGCCATGCTGACCAGCGGAATCGACAGCTCGCGGGCCGCGCGCTCGGTGGCGTCGAGCAGCACGAGGACATCCCCGGCGCAGCGCGGCATCACGGCGACCTTGGCCACGTCGGCACCGAGCGCCGCGGCGTGGCGGAACCGCGCCAGCAGTTCCTCCGCCGGGGGCGTGGCCGAAAAATCATGCGAGGACAGGATCACTCTGGTGTCGCTCGGGCGGCATGCGGCCTGGATCCCGCGGAGCTGGCCGACCTGGCAGGCCATCTCGACGTCCACGAATGCGGCGTCGCCCGTGGCGCCGACGGACGCGATGAGCGCGCTGGCCCGGGCCTCACCGAGGCCGGTGTCGCGACCTCCCTCCCGCAGCGAACGCAGGGTGAACAGCAACGGGGTCGCACCCAGCAGGAGCCTGAGCCGGACGGCGGCGGCCAGCACCGCGGCCTCGTCCGCGACGGCGTCGAAAAAATCAGCGCGCCATTCGATCAGGTCCGGTCCCTGGGCGAGCAGCTGCGCGGCCTCCGCCTCCAGCTCCGGCAGGGTCCGCGCGAGCAGCGATACACATACTCCGGGCATGCGGACACCGCCCAGCGGGCCGGCGCGCGACACCAGGCGACGGGCGGGACTCGGCATGGGGGAGACCAGGGAATCTGCGGACGACATAAGACAAATTCTAGCGAACACGGGGGTCGATGGCAGCTCCGTTGCGCCCCCGGGAGAGCGGAACGACACCCCGCTCGGGGTCTATGTCATTTCCTGAAGACACGCTATCATGTCAACTTGAAGTGACACTTCAGGAGGCCGTCGTCATGTGGAACGCTGCGAGCATAGCCCTGCGGACATTTCGAATCGCACTGCCGAAAGTCGGCGTGGGCTGGATGTTTGCCCTCCTGACCATCGACTTCAACCGCATCTCGATCGTCGAACTCGGCATTTCGGCGATCATCGTGACCGGCCTGCTGTCGGTGCACTATTTCCTGTCGCCGTTCCAGGTGGTCATCGGTCGCTTCGCCGACACGCATCCCATCCTCGGTTACCGCCGCACGCCCTACCTGCTCGCCGCGAGCGCGCTCGCCAGCCTGCTGTTCCTGGCACTGCCCTCGGCCGCACACGGCGTCGCCGAAGGCTCGATCGCCTGGCTCGCCGCCACCATCCTGCTGTTCGTGCTGTTCGGCCTGTGCATGGCGACGATCGGTGACTCCTATCACTCGCTCATCGCAGAGGTCACGACCGAGCGCACCCGCGGCGGCGTGATCGCCGTCGTATGGATCACGATGATCCTCAGCACGATCATCGCCGCGGTCACGATGAACAAGATCCGGCCGGTGTACACGCCTGAGGCCATGCAGACTCTCTACAACCTCACCCCGTTCATCGTCATCGGCTGCGCGCTCGTCGGCATCTGGGGCATCGAGAAGCGGATGAACCCCGAAGAGATGCGGGCCAGCCTGCAGCAGGCCAGGCTCGCCGCGCCGCCGGGCAATCCGCTGGTCGTGGCCTGGCGCACCCTGCAGGGCAACCCGGAAACCCGTTCCTTCTTCCTGTTCGTGTTCATCTCGATCTTCGCCATCTTCCTGCAGGACAACATCCTTGAGGTCTTCGGCGCCGAGGTGTTCGGCATGACCGTAGCCGAGACCACGCGCTTCCAGCCCACCTGGGGTTCAGGCGTGCTGCTCGGCATGATCGTGATGGGCATTGCGAGCGTGAAGCTCTCGATTTCCAAGCGCGCCATCGTCATCGCAGGCTGCATCGGCACCTCGATCGGCATGGTCACACTGGCATCGGCCTCAGTCTTCGGGATCCGCGAGCTGGTACTGCCGGCGCTGTTCGGGATGGGCCTGTTCACGGGCGTATTCAACATCGGCGCGCTGTCGCTGATGATGGAAATGACCGTTCCGGGTGCCACCGGACTCTTCATGGGCCTCTGGGGCACTGCGCAGACCATGGCACAGGGCATGGCGTCCATCGGCAGCGGCATCCTTCACACCACTCTGGTCAAGGGCGGCGTGTTGCCGCCGGCCATCGCCTACGGGGCCATCTTTGGTGTCGAGGCGGTCGCGCTGCTGGTTGGCGCGGCGCTGGTGGTCGGCGTCAGTATCCTCCGCTTCCGCGCGGCCCATAGCGGCGCGCTGTCGCGGGCGGACCTCACGCGCGCCATGGACGCGGGCTCGACGGCCTGAACGCCCCCCGAAGCCCGATGCCATGAGCGACGCGAAACTCGATTTCTCCTTCGACGCGCGGGTCGCCGTCCAGTACGACGAACTGCGCGGACACCCGCCGGAGGTCTCGCGCGCCATCGGTGCCGCGGTGCTCCGCGAGGTGGGCCCGATGTCCCGCATGCTCGAACTCGGCATCGGCACGGGGCGCATCGCCCTGCCCGTAGCCGCGGCCGGATGCCGCGTGGTCGGCATCGACCTCTCCGCCGAAATGCTCGATGCACTGCGCCGGCAGCTCCCCGGCCACGCCGGCGAGCCCATCGACCTGGTCCGGGGCGACATCGCGGTCCTGCCCTTCCGCGCCGCCACCTTCGATGCCGCCATGGCCACGCACATCCTGCACCTCGTGCCGGACTGGAAGTCCGTCCTGGGCCGTCTCGCCGAAGTGCTGCGCCCGGGCGGTGCGATCCTGCTCGGTCGTGACTGGGTGGACCCCGCCTCGATGGCGGGCAGGATCCGCATGGCGTTCCGCCAGGCCGTCATGGCCGCGGGATTCCACACCGCGGCGCCCGCGGGCGGCAAACCGCTGCACGAGGCGCTGCTCAGCGTGGGCGCGAGCCCGGTCCATGCCGGACCCGGGGAGCTCGTCGCAGCCGAGTGGCAGGCAGAGGTCAGCCCCGCCCAGGTGCTGCAGGGCATCCGCTCACGCGACGATGCAGAAAGCTGGGTGCTCCCGGACGAGATCCTCGAACCGGTCTCGGCGCAGCTCGATGAGTTCGCGGCCCGGGAGTGGGCAGAGCCCGAACGCCCGCAGGTCGTGCTGCGGCGTTTCCTGATCTCGGTCTACCGCAACGGCGGCGCGCCCCCTACGCCGGCGGTCGCCCCGGCGGCACCCTGAGCGACGAGGCAGCGCGGCGCGACCGCAGCAGCGGAAAGAACAGCTGGGTCGCCCATTTCTCGTGTCCGTGGATCCGATCGTCGGCCAGCCCGAACGCGGGCGGATACCGCCGACTGATGTGCGCCGTGCCGAACAGCACATCCCAAAGGAACAGCAGGTTCCCGTAATTGCCCGAGTAATGGCCGATGCCATCCCCCTGCACCAGTGCGTGATGGGCAGCATGCGTGGCGGGCGTCGAGATCGTCCGTTCCAGGAGCCACATCAGGGGCCGCAGCGCCGGCACGCGGTAGAGCTTCTGGTCCCAGCGCACTGCGGAGTGCGCCCCCATGATCACGGCCACCTTGACGATCACGTAACCCACGTAGGTCCAGCCGAAACCGAGGAACACCAGAGCGCCACCGAGCCACAGCCCCGGCATCATCGCGTAGTAAAACGCATTGTTGCGGTAGACCACGCGGATGCTCATGTAGGCCGCGGAATGATGGGCGCGATGCAGGGGCCACAGCAGGCTGGTGTGCGACAGCCGGTGCCAGAAATACTGGGTGAGGTCGTCCGCCAGCAGCAGGGTGAGGACCATGGCCCACCACGGCCAGTGCGCCAGCGCACCGCGCATTCCGGGCATCGCCCACTCGCAGAGGGTCGCCGACGCCAGCAGCACCGCGGCGGTGACCAGCGGGAAAACCAGCTGGATCGCCAGGTCCAGCCTGTTGTCCTCGCGATCCGCCTCGGGCGGGAAGAACCCGCCACGCAGGATTTCAGCCAGCGTGAACAGCCCGAACAGCGTCGCCGCCATGCCAAGCTGGAAGACTTGCGGGTTCAGGTCGGACACGGGATGAAAATCCGTTGCTCAGGGGTGGCCTCGCTGAAATTTAGCAGAGGCCCCCGGATCCGGAGCTGCCCTTTGGTGCCAGTGTCACCGGTCAGCCGAGGCCCAGCACTCCGGGATTCATGAGCCCCTGCGGATCGAGCTGCGCCTTGATGGCGAGCAGCAGCGCATCGGCCCGCGCATCGAGCCGCTGCCGATACGTGTAGGCACGCCCGATCTGGAAGTGCGCCGCGCCGTGCGCTGCGTACAGCGCGACCAGGTCGCGCTTGAGCTGGTCCACGTAACTGCGCGCCTCGGGGTTGGCCGGATACGCAGGCAGCTTCGCCAGGAAATCCCAGTCGAGCACCCGCTCATGGTAGGCGGTGCGGACGTCGGGCCAGTAGATCGCGATCTCGTAGAGGAAGCCCGTCGAGCCCACCGGGCTGAACATGCCGCCGGTCCACACGCCGAGCCGCTCCATGTCGGCCGCGCGCGCGGCGTAGAACGCCTCGAGCGCCGCGTGGAAGCCCACGGCGTCCGCATGGCGCAGCACTCCGTGCAGCGGCACCCAGCGCTCGCCCCTGGGGCCGAGCACGTTGTTGAGCGGCGCGAACGGCAGCGTCCGCACGAAACCCGGGACGCTGTTGGGGATCTCCTTGCCCCAGCGGGCCAGCACGGCCCGCAATCGCTTCGACTTGGCCGCCACCTCGGCCGCATCGACGCCCTCGAGGATGAAGTGGTGCATCCATTCACCGGCGCGCATCGCCCGCTCGCCCGCCAGAGCCATGCCGGCCAGCTGCTTCAGGGCGGAGAACTTGCCCGGGGCGGCCTTCATGACCTGGCTCACCAGGGCGGCCTTGGTCGCCACGCCTTCCTGCTTGGCGATCTGACCCTGCGAGAGCGCGAGGTCGATGCCGAAGTTCTCGTCGTCGAGGCGCTCGAGGGCCGCTTCGCGCACCGCGGCGTGGTAGGAGGCGAAATCATCGAAAGCGAAGGAGACGGCCTCGAAGGCCTCGCGCCTGGCCAGCAGCGGCAGCCGGATCGCGGCCTTGATGCCCAGCGCGCCGCAGTCCCCGGTGAAGAGCCCGGTGAGATCGGGACCGTAGTTGCGCGTCGCGCTGGTCGGCGCCGTGTGCAGCAGTTCGCCGGAGGCGAGCACCACGTCCATGGACAGCACCGAAGGTGCAGAGATGCCATGCGCGCCGCTGCCGTGGCTGAGGCTGTTCTGGCTGACGCTGCCGCCGATGCTGGCCACCAGACCCGAGAACGGCCCCCAGAACGGCGTACGCAGGCCACGTTCCGCGAGCGCCGTACGCAGCGCAGCCCAGGTGGTGCCCGGGCCGACGGTCACGACGGCGTTCGGCTCGTCGATCTCGATCTGGTCGAGGGCGGCCAGGTCAAAGAGCACATGACCGCCGGCGTCCAGGACGTAGCCGTCCGTGTAGGAAGCCCCGCCACCGCGCGGCACCATCGCGACACCCGCCGCCGCGCAGGCGCGGACCGCCGCCTGCAGCTGGGGCACGGAGACGGGGCGCACCACCGCCAGCGGCATCCCGGCGCCGTGGTAGACGTCATGGCGGAAGAATTCCAGCGCTGCGGCGTCGTCCAGGACGGCGTCGGCACCAAGGGCGGCAAGGAGGGCCTCGCGCAGTGGCGCGGCCTGCAGGGTCTGGGGGGAAGTCACGGTCGGGCAGTCTCCATCGGGGCGCAACCGGGCGACGGAACGCCCGCGGATAATGGCGCGGACATCGTACTGAAAAGCCCGCGTCACGTCCGCGCGTCAACCTCGCGCGTCCCCCACACGGCGGTCTCGCGATGCAGGGGCGCCGGATCCCCGCCACAATCGCACCCCAGGGAGCAGCCTTCATGATCGATCGCAGACAGCTCATCGCCGCAGGCATGGTCGGACTCGGTGCGCTCGCCCTGCCCGGCGTTGCGTCGATCCTGCACGCCCGCGGCTTCACCCACGGCGTGGCCAGCGGTGAACCCGGTCCGGGCTCGGTGCTGCTGTGGACGCGCTATGCGTCGGAATCGGACACGCTGCTGCGCGTCGAGGTCGCCACCGACACGCTGTTCAGGCGCATCGTGGCGGGCGCTGACGCCCGCGCCCTGCCGGATCGCGACCACACGGCCCGGGCCACCGTCACGGGGCTCGAGGCGGGCCGCTGGTACTTCTACCGGTTCATCGCACCGGATGGCGCCATGAGCCCGGTGGGGCGCACGCGCACCCTGCCGGTAGGCGAAGTCGCCCGCTTCGGCATCGGCCTCTTTTCCTGCTCCAACCTGCCCTTCGGCTGGTTCAACGCCTATGCGCACGCGTGCGGACGCAGCGATCTCGACCTGGTCGTGCACGTCGGCGACTACCTCTACGAATACCCGGTCGGCTCGTACCCGGACGCGCGACTGGCGCTGCCGGGTCGGCTGATCCAGCCCAGCCAGGAGACCGTGTCGGTCGCCGACTACCGGCTGCGGCATGCCTCCTACCGCCTCGACCCGGACCTGCAGCGACTGCACCAGTCCTACCCGACTATCGTGCAGTGGGATGACCACGAGATCACCAACGACGCCTGGGTCGGCGGCGCCGAAAACCACCAGCCCGACACCGAGGGCGACTGGGGCATCCGCAAGGCCGCCGCGGAACGCGTGTACCGCGAATGGATGCCGGTATCCGACGAGCGCTGGGCGGCTTACGAGATCGGCAACCTCGCCACCCTGTTCAAGCTCGAGACGCGGATTTCGGGGCGCAGCGCGCCACCGGACCTCGAAGGCCGGCTCGCAGGCAGGACGGACATCGACCGTGCCCTGGAAGAGTTCCGCGATGGCACGCTCAACGACCCCGCACGGACCGTGCTGGGCGAGCCGCAGGAGCGATGGCTGGCGGCGGCGCTGCGGCGGTCCGCGGCCGCCGGGAAACCCTGGCAGGTGCTGGCGCAGCAGATCGTGATGGGCGAGGTGCTCATGCCCAGTGACGTCAGGGACTGGATCCCGGCCGACGCTCAGGAACTCGTGAAGCGCCGGGTCGCCGTCGGCACGGTCGCCTCGCGCCTCGGCCTGCCCTTCAACTTCGACAGCTGGGGTGGTTTTCCGGCCGCACGGCGCCGGCTGCTGACGGCAGGACTCGAGGCGGAGGCCAACCTGATCGTGCTGTCGGGCGACAGCCACAACGCCTGGGGCCAGAACCTGCGCGTGGAAGCGCGTCCCGCGGGCGTCGAGTTCGCCACGCACTCGGTGACGTCCCCGGGTTTCGAGATGGCCCTGGGCAAGGTTGCGCCGACCGACGTCGCCGCCGCCTTGCGCCGGGCCAACCCCGGGCTCGTGTACAGCGACACGAGCCGTCGCGGCTACTGCAGCCTGGTCCTCGGCGCACAGGAGACGGTCGGAACCTTCCACTTCCTGCGCACCGTCGGCGAACGCAGCACCGAACTGGCCGAATCGGTCTCGCTGCGCGTGCGGGCCGGGCAGCGGGCCCTCGAACCGGTCTAGAGCCGCCGCGACTCGACGAAGTCCAGCAGCACCCGAGCCCAGCGTCCGGGCTCGCGCATCAGCGCGAAAGAGCCCCCGCCCGAAAACACCTGCAGCGTGAAATCGGGTCGCAGCTGCAGGACGCGGCGGTCATTGGCGTGCAGCGGATCCCCCGTATCCGTCAGCAGCAGGGTCGGGGCGCGTATCGCAAGCAGGTCCGCAGTCATGTCGTGGCCGAAGACAGCGCGGTAGACCGGGGAATCCGGGCCGGCCAGATAGGTGCCCAGCGTCGCCCAGGTGATGCTCGAGAGGCTCTGCGGATCGACGCCCGCCCACTTGCC
>CAJACZ010000273.1 GCA_903938365.1 uncultured Pseudomonadota bacterium
GTTTCGATGCCCACAGAAGTACTAGTCATCGCCGGCGAAAAGCTGGCCCGCTACGGTTTCGGCGAGGGCCATCCCTTCGGCACGGACCGTCACGGCGCCTTCTACCGCGAATTCGAGGCACGCGGCCTCGATCGCCGGACCGAGGTGCAGGAGACCCGCGCCGCCACCGACCAGGAACTTCTGGCCTTCCACACCGCCGAGCACATCGAGCTGGTCCGGGGCCGCTCCGGCACCGGCCAGGGATACCTCGACGGCGGCGACACCCCGGCTTATCGGGGGGTGTTCGAGGCTGCCAGTTACGTGGTGGGAGGCACGGTCAAGGCGGCCGAGGCGATCATGGCGGGCCAGGCCCGGCGGGGCTTCGTACCCATCGCAGGCCTGCATCATGCGGCCAGGGGGAATGCCGCGGGCTTCTGTGTGTTCAACGATTGCGGCGTGGCGATCGAACTGCTGCGCTCGCGCCACGGGCTGTCGCGGATCGCCTACGTGGATATCGACGCGCACCACGGCGATGGTGTTTTTTACGCATTCGAGTCGGATCCGGCAGTGATCTTCGCCGATCTCCACGAAGACGGGCAGTTCCTGTATCCGGGTACCGGGGCCGCCCACGAGACCGGGCGGGGCGCCGCAGTGGGGACCAAGCTCAACCTCCCGCTCGCTCCCGGGGCGGACGACGCCGCGTTCGCCGCCGAGTGGCCCAAGGTGCTGGCCCATCTCGAGGACTACGCCCCGGAATTCATTCTGCTGCAGTGTGGCGCGGACAGCGTGGCCGGCGATCCCATCGCCCATCTGCGCTTCAGTCCGCAGGCCCACGGGAGGGCGGCCCGCGACCTCACGGGACTCGCCGAAAGGCTCGGGCATGGCCGGGTGCTGGCGACCGGGGGCGGGGGCTATCACCGCGGCAACCTGGCGCAGGCCTGGAATGCGGTGGTCGAAGGTCTGATCAGCTAGAATAGGGGGCTTCCCACCGCTCCCGTCCGTGAGGCCTGCCGATGTATCCGACCCGCATGGTCATTGAGGGTTTCGATCCCGCACTCGCCGGTGCGATCTCCGCCGAACTCGCCCGCCAGGAAGACCACATCGAGCTCATCGCTTCCGAGAACTACGCCAGTCCGCGGGTTCTCGAGGCCCAGGGCTCCGCGCTGACCAACAAGTACGCCGAGGGCTATCCCGGCAAGCGCTACTACGGCGGCTGCGAGTTCGTCGATATTGCCGAGAGCCTCGCGATCGAACGGGCCAAGCAGCTGTTCGGCGCCGATTACGCCAACGTGCAGCCGCACTCCGGTTCGCAGGCGAACGCGGCGGTCTACCTCGCGCTGCTCAAGCCGGGCGACACGATCCTCGGCATGAGCCTCGATCACGGCGGCCATCTCACGCACGGCGCCAAGGTCAACTTCTCGGGCAAGATCTTCAACGCAGTCCAGTACGGCATCCGCCCGGACAACGGCGAGATCGATTACGACGAGCTCGAACGCATTGCCATCGAGGCGAAGCCCAAGCTCATCATCGCGGGCTTCTCGGCCTATTCGCGGGTGCTGGATTTCCCCCGCTTCCGGGCGATCGCGGACAAGGTGGGTGCCTACCTGATGGCCGACATGGCCCATATCGCGGGCCTGGTCGCCGCGGGCGTCCACCCGAACCCTGTGCCCTATGCCGACGTCGTCACGACGACCACCCACAAGACCCTGCGCGGTCCGCGCGGTGGCCTGATCCTTGCGCGCGCCAACGACGAACTGACCAAAAAGTTCAACTCGCTGGTGTTCCCCGGCACACAGGGCGGCCCGCTCATGCACGTCATCGCGGCGAAGGCGGTGGCCTTCCTCGAGGCGCTGCAGCCCGAGTTCACCGCCTACCAGCACCAGGTGGTGGCCAACGCGCGCGCGATGTGCGCGCGCCTGCAGCAGCGCGGTTACCGCATCGTCTCGGGCGGCACCGACAACCACCTGTTCCTGATCGACCTGTCCGACAAGAACATCACCGGCAAGGCGGCCGATGCGGCGCTGGGAGAGGCGCACATCACGGTCAACAAGAACGCGGTGCCCAACGATCCGCGACCCCCGTTCGTCACCAGCGGCGTGCGCATCGGCACGCCCGCGGCGACGACGCGCGGCTTTCGCGAGGCCGAGGTCACGCAGGTGGCGGACTGGATCGCAGACGTGCTCGACGCTGAAGGTGCGGCCGATGTCGTCGCGCGGGTGCGTGCGGCTGTCACGGAGCTGTGCCGTCGGTTCCCGGTCTATGAGTCTTCGCAGCAGGCGCTCGCAGGCCTGTCAGCGGAGCGCTGAGCACACCGATCCCGATCGGCGCGCGCCGCAGCCATGTATTGCCCTTTCTGCGGTCACGTCGAAACCAAGGTGAACGACTCCCGGCTGGCGGCCGAGGGTCGACAGATCCGCCGCCGCAGGGAATGCCTGGCCTGCGGCGAGCGGTTCACCACCTTCGAAACCGCGGAACTGGTGATGCCGCTGGTCGTCAAGAGCGACGACAGCCGTGAACCCTTCGACGAGCAGAAACTGCGCACGGGACTGCTCAAGGCACTCGAGAAGCGTCCGGTGCCGCAGGACGCCGTGGAGGAGTCCATCAGCCGCATCGGCCACAAGCTGCGCAGCCTCGGCGAACGCGAAGTGCCTTCGCGCCACCTGGGCGAACTGGTGATGGAGGAACTCCGTCACCTCGACGAGGTTGCCTACGTTCGCTTCGCCTCGGTTTACCGCAGCTTCCAGGATGTCGAGGCTTTCCGCGACGAGGTCGAGAAGCTGCGCCAGCGGGGCAGCCTCGATCCGCTCGCGGGACAACTCTCGCTGCTCACGGCCGAAGCCGCCGCCGCGTTGCCGCCGATTTCCGGGAAAGGCCGTGGCCGTGGCAAGTGACGCCGTGCCGGCGGGCCGCTTCACGTCCTTCGAGCATCAGGCCATGGCCCGCGCGCTCGAACTCGCCGGACGCGGACGCTGCAGCACCCATCCCAATCCGCGCGTGGGCTGCGTGCTGGTGGCGGACGGCCGCATCGTGGGCGAGGGCTGGCACGAGCGGGCCGGCGAGCCGCATGCCGAGACTTTCGCCTTGCGTGCAGCCGGTGCGAAGGCCCGGGGTGCCACGGCTTTCGTCACGCTTGAGCCCTGCAACCACCACGGCCGCACGCCGCCCTGCACCGAAGCGCTGCTCGCTGCGGGCGTCACGCGGGTCATCTACGCTGTGGCCGATCCGAACCCGCGCGTCGACGGCTCCGGCGCTGCGCGCCTGCGGGCCGCCGGATTGGAAGTCCGCGACGGACTGATGGCCGCCGAGGCCGAGCAGCTGAACCTTGGCTTCTTCAGCCGCATGCGTCGCGGCCGCCCGTGGCTGCGGCTGAAGCTCGCGGCCAGCCTCGATGGACGCACGGCGCTGGCCAATGGCGAAAGCCGCTGGATCACCTCTGCGGCCGCCCGTGAGGATGTGCAGGTCTGGCGCGCCGAAAGCGCCGCCATCCTCAGCAGTTCGGGCACGGTGCTGGCCGACGATCCGGCACTCACGGTCCGCAGCGGCCCGGAGCCGCGTCGTCAGCCCCTGCGCGTGATCCTCGACAGCAGGCTGCGCGTGCCCGCGCATGCCCGCGTGTTTCGCGAGCCCGGTGCGACCGTGCGGCTTGCGGTGCGCGATGCGCGCCGCGGCGACGAGCCGGTCGCGGCGCGGCTGGATGCGGCGGGCAACGCCACCGCGCGAGTCGAGTTCCTCGAAGCCGGGGCGGACGGCCGGGTGTCGCTCCGGGCTGCCCTGGCCTGGATGGGGCAGCACGGTCTCAACGAGGGCTGGGTCGAGGCGGGGCCGACGCTGGCGGGGGCTTTGCTTCGCGAGGGGCTGGTCGACGAACTCGTGCTGTACCTCGCCCCGACGCTGCTCGGGCCCGATGCGCGTCCGCTCGCGCTGTGGCCTGCGCTGGAGAAGCTCGCAGACGCACCACGGTGGCGTATCCACGATCTGCGGATGATCGGTACCGATGCCCGTATGATGCTCAGGCAGGGAGACGAATAATGTTTACGGGAATCATCCAGGATGTCGGCAGGATCGCCTCCCTCGAGCGGCGCGGCGGCGACGTGCGCCTGCGGGTCGAGGTCGACCGCATGTCGCTGGCGGGCGTGCGCGACGGCGACAGCATCGCCGTCAGCGGCGTGTGCCTGACGGTACTCGACATCGACGAACGGAGCTTCGCGGCCGACGTCTCCCTCGAGACGCTGTCGGTGACGACGCTCGGCGCGGCGGTGCCGGGCTCGCGCGTCAACCTTGAACCCGCGCTGCGTGCCGGCGACCCGCTGGGCGGCCACCTCGTGTCGGGCCATGTGGACGGGCTGGCGCAGGTGGCGAGCATCGCGTCCGACGCGCGCTCGGTGCGCATGGTCTTTACCTGCCCGCAGGCGCTGGCCCGCTACGTGGCGCGCAAGGGCTCGGTGGCGATCGACGGCGTCAGCCTCACGGTCAACGAGGTGGACGGCGAGGCCTTCGGTGTCAACCTCATTCCCCACACCCAGCAGGTGACGACGCTGGGCGAGTTCGTGGTGGGACGCCGGGTCAACTTCGAGGTGGACCAGGTGGCGCGCTACGTCGAGCGGCTGGCCGCATACCAGGCATGATTTCCGGAGAGACCCGACACATGGATGGCGCGCGACCCGATGCAAAGCCCGAATCGATGGCCATGAATTCCGTGGAGGAGATCCTCGCGGACCTCGCCGCCGGACGCATGGTCATCATCATGGATGACGAGCAGCGCGAGAACGAGGGCGATCTCCTGATGGCCGCCAGCCACGTGCGCCCGGAGGACATCAACTTCATGGCGCGGTACGGGCGGGGCCTGATCTGCCTCACTCTGTCCGAGGCTCGATGCCGCCAGCTGCGTCTGCCGTTGATGGTCAGCGACACCAGCCTCGAGCACCGCACGAATTTCACGCTGTCGATCGAGGCGGCCGAAGGGGTCACGACGGGTATTTCCGCCTACGATCGTGCCCACACCGTGCGGACGGCCGTCGCCGCGGACGCGCGGCCGCAGGACCTGCGCCAGCCGGGGCATATCTTCCCGATCATGGCGCAGCCGGGCGGCGTGCTGACCCGGGCGGGACATACCGAGGCAGGCTGCGACTTCGCACGTCTCGCCGGTCTCGAGCCCGCGGCGGTGATCGTCGAGATCATGAAGGACGACGGCACCATGGCGCGGCGGCCCGACCTCGAGGTCTTCGCGCGCGAGCACGGACTCAAGATCGGCACCATCGCCGATCTCATCCGCCACCGCCTGCGCAACGAGCGTTCGGTGGAGCGCATCGCGGAACGTCGTGTCGAGACCGAATTCGGCACCTTCACGCTGCTGGCATACCAGGATCATGTGCACCGCGACGTCCACCTCGCGCTGGTCCGCGGCGACGTGGGGGGCGAAGCGGTGCCGCTGGTGCGCGTCCACCTCACTGACACGCTGCGCGACGTGATCGGCGTCGGGGGCGAGGGGCGGCACTGGACCCTGCGCGCGGCGATGCAGCGCATCGCAGGCGAGGGCGCGGGCGTGATCGTCATGCTGCGCGAGGCCGAATCGCCTCGCGAACTCGCCGATGCCGTGCGGATGCTGCGCACCTCGGGCGAGCATGATCCTTCGCCGCGCCTCGAAGCCGGTGGCACGGTGCTGCGCACCTACGGCATCGGCGCGCAGATCCTCAAGGACCTCGGGGTCCGGCGCATGAGGGTGCTGTCGGCGCCCAAGCAGATGCATGGTCTTGCCGCCTTCGACCTCGAGGTGGTGAGCTACGTGGACAGCGCGTCGTGAGCGACACGCACGAAATGGTGGGCAGCCTCGATGCCCGCGGCCTGCGGGTGGCGATCGTCTGTGCGCGCTTCAACGACTTCATTGTGGGCAGCCTGCTGCGCGGCGCTCGCGAGGCCTGGTCTGCCCATGGCGGCGAGCCGGGCGACCTGCTGGTGGCGCGCGTGCCTGGCGCCTTCGAGCTGCCCGTTGCCGCGAAGCGACTGGCGGCCAGCGGGCGGTATTCGGCGGTCGTGGCCCTGGGCTGCGTCATCCGCGGTGACACGGCGCATTTCGATTTCGTCGCGGGCGAGGCGGCGCGCGGTATCAGTCAGGCTGCGCTGGACACGGGCGTGCCCGTCGTTTTCGGGGTGCTGACCGTCGAAAACGTCGAGCAGGCGCTCGAACGGGCCGCCACGACCCGCATGAACAAAGGTGGCGAATCGATGGACGTTGCGATCGAGATGGCGAACCTGTTTCGCCTGGCATGAACATGGCAAAAGCATCGACTCACGACCCGCGTCTCGGGGCCCGCTCCGTTTCGCGCAAGCTGGCGCTGCAGGCGATGTATCGCGTCCAGGTCAACGAAGGGCCCTGGCAGGACCTCATCACGGAATTCTCGACCGCCGAGGACATGCCCCGGGCAGACCGCGAGTACTTCGATGAACTGATCCGCGGCATCGCCACCGGGCGTGATGCGCTCGATGCCCGCATGGCCGAGTGGCTGGACCGCCGGCCCGATGACCTGGACCCCGTGGAGCACGCCATTCTGCTGGTGGGAACCTATGAACTGGTCAGTCGCCCGGACGTGCCCTTCCGCGTCGTCATCAACGAAGCGGTGACGCTGGCCCGGAAGTTCGGTGCCACAGACGGCCACAAGTTCATCAACGCGGTCCTGGATCGCGCGGCGCGCGAGCTCCGGCCCGACGAGCGCTGAGGCGGCGCCTCGGATGGCCCTGGGGGAATTCGAGCTCATCGACCGATTTTTCCGTCCGGCAGGGGCGGAGCGCCCTGATGTGGTGCTGGGCATCGGTGACGACGGTGCGCTGCTGCGCCCCCCGCCCGGATTCGACCTCGTGGCTGTCACGGACATGCTCAACGAAGGCGTGCATTTCCCCGTCGGCTGCGCGCCCGAATCGATCGGACACCGTGCGCTGGCGGTCAATCTCAGCGATGTCGCGGCGATGGGCGGCACGCCCGCGTGGGCGCTGCTGGCGCTGGCGCTGCCCTCGAGCGACGAGGCCTGGCTCGCGGGCTTTGGCGCCGGCTTCGCCCGCCTCGCCCGTGCCCACGACGTGGCACTGGTGGGCGGTGATACGACCCGCGGCCCGCTTTCGGTCACGGTGCAGGTGCTGGGTTTCGTGCCGCAGGGGCAGGGCTTGCGGCGCTCCGGCGGGCAACCGGGGGACGTCCTCTTCGTCTCGGGCTGGCCCGGCGAAGCGGCGGCCGGGCTTGCGCTCGAACTGCGCGGCCAGGGCCGGGATACCGCCATGGAGACCCGCCTTCGACAACGCTTCCTGTTTCCCACGCCCCGGCTGGAGCTCGGGCGGGCGCTGCTGGGTGTCGCCAGCGCCTGCCTGGACGTGTCGGACGGGCTGCTGGGCGACCTGGGCAAGCTGGCTGCGGCGAGCGGTTGTGGGGCGCTGCTCGAACTCGAGGACCTGCCGCTTTCCGCGGAGCTGCTGGCCCATGCCGGCGGGGCCCGTGCCACGGAGCTCGCACTGGCCGGGGGCGACGACTACGAGCTCTGCTTTGCCGTGCCGCCGGGGCGCCTGGCCGCCTGGGAGGCGCTGCGCAGCGCCTCCGGCTTCGTGGCGCAGCGCATCGGCCGGCTGCAGCCCGGCCACGGCGTGGAACTGCGCCGGGCGGGTGTGCCCGAGCGCTTCGCGCACCGGGGTTTCGACCACTTTCCGCACTGAAGCCCGGCCGGGACTTGCGTCACAGCCTGCCCGTCGGGCAGTGCGTATTCTCGACCGGGATGGTTACTTCCTCGCAGCCCCCTCCGCGTGCCCGCCGCCCGATCCCCGAAAAGATCGGCAAGTACGTGATCGTCAACGAAGTGGGTCGAGGCAGCACCGGCACGGTGTACCTCTCGCACGACCCTTTCTACGGCCGCGACGTCGCGATCAAGGTCTACAACCTTGACGCGGGTGGCGACGAGGACAAGGCGCGCATCGCACGGAAGATGTTCCTGTCCGAAGCCCACATGGTGGGCATGCTGCAGCATCCCCACATCCTGCCGATCTTCGACGCGGGCGAAGAGGGCGACTACTGCTACATCGTCACGGAGCATATCCACGGCGCACGCACGCTGGCCGCGTATTGCCGCCCGGACAACCTGCTGCGGATCGACGACGTGGTCGAGATCGTCTACAAGTGCGCGCGGGCGCTGCACTACGCGCATTCGCGCGGCGTGATCCACCGCGACATCAAACCGTCGAACATCATGCTCACGCAGGACAACGACGTGCGCATCATCGACTTCGGCATCGCGCTGGTCGCCGACTCCGACGTGTCGCGCATCGAAGGCATCGCGGGCAGTCCGTCCTACATGTCGCCCGAGCAGGTGCAGAGCCTGGATCTCACCAACCGCTCCGACCTCTACTCCCTGGGCGCGGTGATGTACGAACTTCTGACCGGGGCCCGGCCGTTCAAGGCCCCGAACCTCGCGAAGCTCCTGCACCAGATCGTGTATGCCACCCCCGCGCCGATCCACACGCTGCAGCCGGGCGTGCCCGAGGAAATCGAGCAGGCCTGCGCCTGTGCCCTGATGAAGCAGCCCGAGCGACGTTACCGCACCGGGCTGGACTTCGCTGCCGAGCTCACCCGGGTCCACCAGAAGCTGCGCGAGGCGTATTCGAAGATCGACCAGCAGGAGCAGTTCGCGACGCTCCGCCGCCTGCGCTTCTTCCACGAGTTCTCGCATGCAGAGATCTGGGAAGTGCTGCGCGCAAGCGCCTGGCAAAGTTACGCACCCGGCGATCACATCGTCCGCGAGGGCGAGATCGACGATCGGTTCTACATCCTGATCTCGGGCGAGTGCATCGCCGAGCGGAATGGCAGCAGCGTCGGCCGGGTCTCGAGCGGCGATTGCTTCGGCGAGGCCGGCTACGTCAAGGGCGCCCGGCGCACGGCGAGCATCCGCGCCGTGGGTCCCGTGACGGCGCTCAAGGTGAGTGCGACCATGCTGGAGCAGGTTTCCGCGGCCTGCCAGCTGCGTTTCAACAGGATGTTCCTGAAGACGCTGATCACGCGGCAGCAGGGCGCCGAGCAGGGCGGCGAGGCCGCGCCGGCCAGGGCCACGGCCTGAGACTCGCGGGCGGCCCCCGGGTCCGGGGGTGGGTCCGAGGGTGGGTCCGGGTCCGGGTCGCCTAGAGGTCCTTGTCGCGCTCGATCAGCGCGTATGCCGAATGATTGTGGATGGACTCGAAGTTCTCGACCTCCACAACGTAGGCGCCGACCCGAGCCTCGGCATTCAGGCGCATGGCGACATCCCGCACCAGGTCCTCGACGAACTTGGGGTTGTCATAGGCCCGTTCCGTCACGTACTTCTCGTCCGGTCGCTTGAGGATGCCGAAGAGCTCGCAGGAGGCCTCGGATTCGGCGATTTCGATGAGTTCCTCGATCCACATGTGCTCGCGCAGCCGGGCGGTGATCGTGACGTGGGAGCGCTGGTTGTGCGCGCCATAGTCCGAGATCTTCTTGCTGCAGGGGCACAGGCTGGTCACGGGCACCACCACGCGCACCGACAGCTGCGTGACGCCATCGCGCTGCTCGCCGATCAGCGAAGTGCGGTAGTCCATCAGGCTCTCGACGCCCGAGACCGGCGCCTTCTTCATGACGAAGAACGGGAAGACCATTTCGATGTGGCCGGCTTCCGCCTCGAGCCGCAGGGTCATCTCGGCGAGGATCTTCATGAAATTGCCGACCGAGATCTCGCGCTCGTGGTGCAGGATCTCGATGAAGCGCGACATGTGCGTGCCCTTGAAGTCATGGGGCAGGCTGACGTACATGTTGAAGGTGGCCACAGTGTGCTGTTCGCCGGTGGACCGGTCCCGCAGCTTCACCGGGTGAGCGATGTCCTTGATGCCCACTTTCTGGATGGGCATCTGGCGGGTGTCCGCGCGGCTCTGGACGTCCTCGACGGCGATTACTGCTGGCATGGGTCGTGTTCCTTGGTCCTTGGATGAGATGCCGCCCGGCTTCATCCTGTACGGGCGTGTCGTGAGGCCTGGGCGCCCCACCACGGTTCGATGGCGAGTGCGATGCCGGCGAGATCGAGTCCCGCGGCTTCGAGGCAGTCTTCGCGGCTGCCGTGCTCTATGAATCGGTCAGGAATCCCCAGCAGCAGCTGGGGCAGGGTCATGCCGGAGGCGGCGAGGAGTTCGGCCACCGCGGAACCGGCGCCGCCTGCGATGGCGTTTTCTTCGAGGGTTACCAGCGCAGAGTGGCTCGCGGCGACGGCGAGCGTCAGCGACTCGTCGAGCGGCTTGATGAACCGCATGTTCACCACGGTGGCATCGAGACGCTCGGCCACGGCCAGCGCAGAGGGCAGCAGGGTACCGAAGCAGAGGATCGCCAGGCCGCTGCGGCCCTCGCGGCGGATCTCGCCCCGGCCCACCGGCAGCGCGGTCATCCTGGATTCGATCGGGACACCGGAGCCCGTGCCGCGCGGATACCGGACCGCTGTCGGGTGCGGCAGCGTGGTGGCGGTGTAGAGCATCTGCCGGCACTCGTTCTCGTCGGCAGGCGCCATCAGCACCATGTTGGGAATGCAGCGCAGGAAAGAGATGTCGTAGGCGCCCTGGTGGGTCGCGCCATCGCTGCCGACCAGCCCCGCGCGATCGAGTGCGAGGATGACGGGCAGGTCCTGCAGGGCCACGTCGTGCACCAGCTGGTCGTAGGCGCGCTGCAGGAAGGTGGAGTAGATCGCGACCACCGGCTTGAGCCCCTCGCAGGCAAGGCCCGCGGCGAAGGTCAGCGCGTGCTGTTCCGCGATCGCCACGTCGAAGTAGCGATCCGGGAAGCGTCGCGAGAACTCGACGAGCCCTGAGCCCTCGCGCATCGCGGGCGTGATGCCGATGATCGTCGGGTCCAGTTCGGCCATGTCGCAGAGCCACTGGCCGAACACCTGCGAGAATACCGGGCCGGTGGCTTTTTCCTTGAAGATGGTGCCGCTGGCCGGGTCGAACGGACCCGGGCCGTGCCACTTGATGGGGTCGGCTTCCGCCGGCGCGTAGCCCTTGCCCTTGCGCGTCACGACGTGCAGGAACTGCGGGCCCTTGAGCTTGCGCTGGTTGCGCAGCGTGCGCACCAGCGTGTCGATGTCGTGGCCGTCGATGGGCCCGATGTAGTTGAAGCCGAGTTCCTCGAACAGTGTGCCGGGCAGCACCATGCCCTTCATGTGTTCCTCGGAGCGGCGGGCGAGTTCCCACACCGTCGGCATCTGCCTGAGAACCTTCTTGCTGCCTTCGCGCAGCGTGGCATAGGTGCGGCCGGACAGGATGCGGGCGAAGTAGTTGGACATCGCCCCGACGTTCTCGGAGATCGACATGTCGTTGTCGTTGAGCACGACCAGCAGGTCGGCTTTCAGCGAACCTGCGTTGTTGAGGGCTTCGAAGGCCATGCCGGCGGTGATCGCGCCGTCGCCGATGATGGCGACGGCCCTGCGGTCGGTACCCTGGCGCTGCGCGGCTACCGCCATGCCCAGCGCGGCGCTGATCGAGGTGCTCGAGTGCCCGACGCCGAAGGTATCGTAGGGACTCTCGGAGCGGGCGGGGAAGGGCGCGAGCCCGTCCTTCTGCTTGATGGTGTGCAAGCGGTCCCGGCGCCCGGTGAGAACCTTGTGCGGGTAGGCCTGATGGCCGACGTCCCACACCAGGCGGTCTTCCGGGGTGTTGAAAACGTAGTGCAGTGCGACGGTCAGCTCGACCGTGCCCAGCCCGGCGGCGAAATGCCCGCCCCGCGTCGCGACGGAGCGGATCAGGAAGTCGCGCAGCTCTGCGCAGACGAGCGCGAGCTGCCCCTCGGGAAGGGCCCGAAGGTCAGCGGGGCTCTGGATGCCCGAGAGCAGGGGGTGAAGCGCGGATGAGCCTGTCATGCCAGAGTAATCTTACACGGGCGTCGTGCACCGGGGCGGCCCCTAGTTGGCTCGACCCACCATGTAGTTGGCGAGCTGCGACAGGACCTCGAGGCGCGGCCCGAGCGGGCTGATCGCGGCCAGCGCCCGGTCCCGCAGGTCCGCGGCGCGCCGGTGCGCGGCCTCCAGCCCGATGATGCTCGGATAGGTAGGCTTGTGACGGGCAGCGTCCGCACCCGCGGCCTTGCCCAGTTCGGCAGTGGTTCCGGCGACGTCGAGGATGTCGTCCTGGATCTGGAAGGCGAGTCCGGTGGCGGCGCCGAATTCCCGCAGGGCCTCGAATTCGGGCCCGCCGTGGAGGCCTGCTGCGGCGGCGCCGAGCAGCACGCTGGTCTCGATGAGGGCGCCGGTCTTGCGGCGGTGCATTTCGTCGAGCTCGACCAGCGCGAGCTCGCGGCCTACGGCCTCGAGGTCGATCGCCTGGCCGCCCGCCATGCCCTGGGTGCCGATGCCGCGGGCCAGCAGCCGGATCATGGCGAGGTGCGCTGCGGCCGCCGCCGGGCTCCCGGCCTGCGGTTCCGCAAGGACCTCGAAAGCCAGCGCCTGCAGTGCATCCCCTACCAGTATGGCGGTGGCCTCGTCGAAGGCCTTGTGACAGGTCGGGCGCCCGCGGCGCAGGTCGTCGTCGTCCATGGCGGGGAGGTCGTCGTGCACCAGGCTGTAGACATGGATCAGTTCGACCGCCGCGGCGGGGGCGTCCAGGGCTTCATCCGGGGCGCCGAGCGCCGCGCCGGTCGTGTAGACGAGCAGCGGACGCAGGCGCTTGCCGCCGCCCAGCACGCTATAGCGCATGGCTTCGCGCAGGCGCGGCGAACCGGGGTCCGGCAGCGCGAGGATGCGGTCGAGCACCGATTCGATGCGCTCGCGGTAGGCGGCAACCTGGGTGCCGAGGGATGCGGTGTCCATGCGGGTCATCGTGGGGTCCTGAAGCCGTTTCAGTCGTCGGTTTCCGCGTCGGGCGCGGCCATTCCGGCGCCCTCCGGTCCGCCGGAGTCGAAGGGCACCGCGACATGCCCGCCGTCCTGGCGGAGCAGCACTTCGACGCGGGATTGTGCCGACTGGAGCGCCGTCTGGCATTCCCGGGTCAGGGCGACGCCGCGCTCGAAGGTCCGCAGGGCGTCCTCGAGGGGCAGGCGGCCGCCCTCGAGCTGTTCGACGAGTTGCTCGAGTTCCCCCAGGGACTTCTCGAAATCGGGTGGGCGCTTGGTTCGGGTCACTGGGGCATCTCTGGCGGATTACCCACGCACCTTAATACGCGGCTGGATTTCCGGGCAAACCCGGATTGCGCTCCGGGCGCTCGCGTGCGCCTTATGTCTTGCGCGTTTGCTAGAATCCCCGCCCGCCTTTTCCTGGCCAACCCTCTTCCCTTCCGGATACGTTCACTGATGGCGAAAGACTACGACGCCTCGGCCATCGAGGTGCTCTCCGGACTGGATCCGGTGCGGCGCCGGCCAGGCATGTACACGGACACCTCGCGCCCCAATCACCTGGCGCATGAAGTCATCGACAACAGCGTGGACGAAGCGCTCGCGGGGCATGCGAAGTCCATTTCGGTGATCTTCCACAAGGATGGTTCGCTGGAGGTCGCCGACGATGGGCGCGGAATGCCGGTGGATATCCACCCCAAGGAGAAGGTCAGCGGCGTCGAACTGATCCTCACGCGACTGCACGCGGGGGGCAAGTTCGACAACAACAGCTACAAGTTCTCGGGCGGTCTGCACGGCGTGGGCGTGTCCGTCGTCAACGCGCTGTCCCGCCAGCTGGAGTGCTGGGTGCGGCGCGGCGGCAAGGAATACAACATCGGCTTCCGCGACGGCAAGATGAGCTCCGCGCTCGAGGTCGTCGGGACGGTGGGGCAGAAGGTCACCGGCACGACGCTGCGGTTCTGGCCGGACCCTGTCTTCTTCGATTCCGACAAATTCTCGGTGCCGCAGCTGCGGCACAACCTCAAGGCCAAGGCCGTGCTGTGTCCCGGCCTGCGGATCTCCTTCGCCAACGAAGCGACCGGCGAGAAGGACGAGTGGTTCTTCGCCGGCGATCTCGGTGCCTACCTGAACGACGAACTGGGCAAGACGGAGCGCATCCCGCTCGAGCCCATCGTGGGCAAGCGTGAGCAGGAGCAGGACTCGGTCGATTTCGCGATCTGCTGGGCGCCCGACGCCGAGCGCATGGTGGGCGAGAGCTACGTCAACCTGATCCCGACCATCGAGGGGGGTACCCACGTCAACGGGCTGCGCTCGGGTGTGGCGGCGGCCGTGCGCGAGTTCTGTGAATTCCGCAACCTGCTGCCGCGCGGCGTTAAGCTGGCGCCGGAAGACGTGTGGAGCGGCGCCTGCTACGTCTTGTCCATCAAGATCCGCGAGCCTCAGTTCGCGGGCCAGACCAAGGAGCGGCTGGCCTCGCGCGATGCCGCCCAGCTCGTCGAGGGTTATGCCAAGGACGCGCTCGGGCTGTGGCTGTCCCAGCATCCGGATGCGGGCGAGCGGATTGCGCAGTTCGCGATCTCGAACGCACAGGATCGCATCAAGGCCGCGCAGAAGGTGCAGCGCAAGCGCATCGCCAGCGGCCCCGCGCTGCCCGGCAAGCTGGCCGATTGCGCCACCGACGATCCGCGCCGCTCCGAACTCTTCCTGGTCGAGGGCGACTCGGCCGGCGGTTCCGCGAAGCAGGCCCGCGAGAAGGACTTCCAGGCGATCATGCCGCTGCGGGGCAAGATCCTGAACACCTGGGAGCTCGAGTCCGCGCAGATCGGCAATTCCGAGGAGGTGCACAACATCAGCATCGCCCTCGGCGTGGACCCGGGCGAGGCCGACATCGGCCGGCTGCGCTACCACAAGATCTGCATCCTGGCGGACGCCGATTCGGACGGGCAGCACATCGCGACGCTGCTCTGTGCGCTGTTCCTCCGGCACTTCCGGCCGCTCGTGACGCACGGGCACGTCTATGTCGCCATGCCGCCCCTCTACCGCATCGACGCCGGCAAGCAGGTGTTCTACGCGCTGGATGACGGCGAGCGCGAGGCCATCATCCACCGGCTCGAGGCCGAGAAGGTCAAGGCGAAACCGTCGGTGACGCGCTTCAAGGGCCTGGGCGAGATGAATCCCTCGCAGTTGCGGGAGACGACCATGGATCCGCGCACGCGGCGCCTCGTCCAGCTCACGCTCGACGCGCAGGACGACACGGACAAACTGATGGACATGCTGCTCGCCAAGAAGCGCGCCTCCGACCGGCGCGAATGGCTCGAGCAGAAAGGCAATCTTGCGGCGGTGGTCGTCTGATGCAGGACCAGGAACTGAATTTCGACGGGGTCGAGCGGCAGCCACTGCGTGAGTTCACGGAAAAGGCGTACCTGGACTACTCCATGTACGTCATCCTCGATCGCGCGCTGCCGGCCATCGGCGACGGCCTCAAGCCGGTGCAGCGGCGCATCATCTACGCGATGAGCGAGCTTGGCCTCTCGGCGGTTTCGAAGCACAAGAAGTCCGCCCGGACCGTCGGTGACGTGATCGGCAAGTTCCATCCGCACGGCGATTCCGCCTGCTACGAGGCGATGGTGCTGATGGCGCAGCCCTTCGCCTATCGCTATCCGATCGTCGACGGGCAGGGCAACTGGGGTTCGCAGGACGATCCCAAGTCCTTTGCGGCGATGCGCTACACCGAGGCGAAGCTGACACGCTACGCCGAGGTGCTGCTGCGCGAACTGGGCGAGGGCACCGTCGACTGGGTGCCCAACTTCGACGGCACCATGGACGAGCCGTCCGTGCTGCCGGCGCGACTGCCCAACCTGCTGCTCAACGGCACGACCGGGATCGCGGTGGGCATGGCGACCGACATCCCGCCGCACAACCTGCGCGAAGTGGCCGGCGCCTGCGTGCAGCTGCTGGGCGATCCAGAGACCTCGACGCGCGCGCTGATGAAATTCGTCAAGGGCCCGGACCTGCCGACCGGCGCCGAGATCATCTCGCCCCGTGCCGACCTGCTCGATTTCTACGAGAAGGGCACCGGCAGCTTCAAGGCGCGCGCCACCTACAAGCTCGAGGAGGACTGCATCGTCGTCACCGCGCTGCCGTGGCAGGCTTCGGGCAGCAAGGTGCTCGAGCAGATCGCGGACCAGATGCGCAACAAGAAGTTGCCGATGGTAGACGACCTGCGCGACGAGTCCGACCACGAAAATGCCATCCGCCTCGTCATCGTGCCCAAGGGCAAGAAGGTGGATGTCGAGCAGTTGATGGCGCACCTGTTCGCCACCACCGACCTCGAGCGCAGCTATCGCGTCAACCTGAACGTGATCGCCCTCGACGGGCGGCCCCGCGTGATGGGCCTGCGCGAGATCCTGCTGCAGTGGATCGAGTTCCGCATCGGCACCGTCACGCGACGCCTGCAATGGCGCCTCGAGAAGGTGAACCGGCGCCTGCATATCCTCGACGGCCTGCTGGTCGCGTACCTCAACCTGGACGAGGTGATCCGGATCATCCGCAGCGAGGAGGATCCGGGCCCGGTGCTGATGAAGCGTTTCGGGCTGAGCGAGGAGCAGTCCGAGGCGATCCTCGAGACCAAGCTGCGCCACCTCGCCCGGCTCGAGGAAATGAAGATCCGCGCCGAGCAGAAGGCGCTCGCCGAGGAGAAAGCCTCGCTCGAGGCGTTGCTGGGCGATCCCGGGAGCCTGCGCAGGCTCGTGTCGGACGAGATCGAGGCGGACGCGGCCCGGTACGGCGATGCGCGCCGCTCAAAGATCATCGAGCGCGAAGTGGCGCAGGCCATCGACGAGACGGCGCTCATCGCCAACGAGCCGATCACCGTGGTGCTGTCCACCGGTGGCTGGATCCGCCAGGCGAAGGGTCACGAGATCGACCCGCGGCAGCTCCAGTACAAGACGGGTGACGCGTTCCAGCAGGCCGTGCGGGGCATGGCCCTGCAGGCCGCCGTGTTCCTCGACTCCACGGGGCGCAGCTACAGTCTCCCGGCGCACACGCTGCCTTCGGCGCGTGGCCTCGGCGAGCCGCTGTCCGGCCGGCTCAACCCGCCGGATGGCGCGAAGTTCGCGGGCGTCATGATGGGCGACCCGGAGGGTCTGTGGCTGCTGGCGACCGATGCCGGCTACGGGTTCGTCGCAAAGCTGTCGGACCTGATCACGGACCGGCGGGCCGGCAAGACCGTGCTCAGCGTCCCGGAGGGCGCGCTGGTGCTGGCGCCGGCGTCGGTGCCTGCGCCCAAGTCGCTGGTCGCGGTGGCCACCAACGAAGGCAGGCTGCTGGTGTTCCCGGTCGCCGACGTACCCGAGATGCCGCGCGGCAAGGGCAACAAGCTGTTCAACATCCCCGGCGCGAAGGCCGCTTCGCGCGAAGAGGTGCTGGTCGGTGCCGTGGTGGTGGAGCCCGATCACGATCTGGCCGTCTTCGCGGGCGAGCGGCGCATGACGCTCGGCTGGTCGCAGCTCAAGGAATACCGGGGTGAACGCGCACAGCGTGGCGGGATCCTGCCACGGGGCTGGCGCGGGGTGACGAAGCTCGAAGCGTGCTGAAGCGCCGACCGGCCGGTGCCGTTCAGCTCTCCAGGACGACCTGTTCGGGTTCGTTGATGAAGTAGCCCTGGACGAACTGCACGCCCAGCTGGAACAGCACCGCCATGGTGTTGGCGTCCTCGACCCGCTCGGCGATCGTCAGGATCTTGCGCGCCCGGGCGCCATCCACCAGCTGCGTGATGCGCGACTGCAGCGCCGTGTTGGCGGCGAGGCCCTGCACGAGTGCACCGTCGATCTTCACGAAGTCGAGCGGGATCGACTGCAGGAGCGCCACCGGATCGCGCCCCGAGCCAAAGCGTTCGAGCGCGAAGCGCAGTCCGCGGCGCTTGAGTGCGACGGCCAGCGCCTGCACTTCAGTGCGGTGCGCGGCGGCAAGTTCCTCGGTCACCTGGAAGCACACGCGTCCGGGCTGCGCACGGCTCGCCTTGAGCTGTGTGTCGAGCCATTCCGGCACGGTGCCGTCGAGGAGGCTGTCGCGCGAGATCCGGACGAACAGGCAGCTGGGGCGCCGCTGCGCGGCGAGCGAGAGCGAGGCGCCGATTACCCAGCGATCGATGCTCCGCAGCAGGTCGTTGCGTTCGGCGGCCGGCATGAATTCCGACGGCAGCACCTCGCGGCCCTGCGTGTCGAGCATGCGGACCAGCAGGTCGAACATCTGCAGGTCGTCGCCCTGCAGGCTGGCGATCGGCTGCTGGACCAGCCGGAACCGGTTCTCCAGCAGCGCGGCACGGATGTGCTTGACCCAGACCTGGTCATAGGCCTGGACACGCGAATCCGTGTCGGCGCGATCGATCAGGCTGGTCTGGTTGCCGCCGCGCTGCCGTGCCTTCCGGCACGCATCCATCGCGTCGTCGATCGCGGCCGAGAGATCCGGGTTGCCGTGCGGGATCACGCCGAGACCGACGCTGCAGGTGAGCGCCATGCTCTTGCCGCCGACGTGGAACTCGTGGCTGCGCACCCGCTCGACGAACTGTTCGGCCCAGGCTTCGGAGTCGTGCCCGTTGCCCCGCTCGAGCAGCACCAGGAAGCTGACGCCGCCGAGGCGTCCTCCCAGATCCTTCGGCAGCAGATGGGACTGCAGCAGTGACGCGAATTCGACCAGTGCCTGTTCGCTGCCCTCGAGACCGACCTCGCGCTCGAGCGCTGCGAATTTATCGAGCCTGACCTGCGCGACCTGGCGGACGCCGCCGCTGGCCGCGGTGGCGATGCGCTCGCGCATGCTCTCGAGCATGGCACGACGGTGCAGGAAACCGGTGGCCGGGTCGCGTCGTACCGCGTCGGCCAGGTCGGTGGCCAACTGTGCCTCGTCGCGGCGGCGCGCCGGCATGATGAGGCGCACGCAGGGCTCGCCTTCGACCTCGCCCGCCGAGAGGATGATGTCGAGCGCCAGGGGCTGTCCGTTGCGCTGCCGGCCCATGACCTGCAGCACGTGGTCGTTCCACTTGCCCGACAGGCAGGCCGAGAGGGCGCCGCGCAGCGCGGCGTGGCTGTCAGGCTCGAAGAGGTCCATGACCGGCTGACCGATCAGCGCTTCGCGGCTGTCGGCGCCGAAGGCCTGCGTCCATGAGTCGTTGGCCTCGACGAGGATGCCTTCCTGGACCTGAGCAATCGCGTCGTTCGAGCGCTCCAGCACGTTCTCGAGCTGGCGCCGGTATTCGCGCGCCGACTGCAGCGTGCTGTTCAGTGCGCGTTCGAGTCGCGAGGAGCGCAGTTCGCGCAGCACGACGGCCTCGAGGTGCCCGGGACTGTCGAGCGACACCACGTCGCGCGCGCCCAGGCGCATCGTTTCGGCGACGCTGTCCTGGTCGGCCGCCTCGGCAATGGCGATCATCGGGACTTCTGGCGCCGTCTGGTCGCGGACGCGGGCCGCGAGGGCCGTCAGGTCGGGATCCGCGCCGATCAGCAGCAGCAGTTCGGGATTGATCTGGGCGATGGCGTCGGCGAGGTCGGGTAGCGCGGGGATCCAGGTGCAGTGGGCAGCCTGCCCGGCGCGGCGCAGGATGCCGTTCACGCGCTGCACCGGTTCGGCAGTAGCGGACAGTACAACCAGCGGAACAGCGACCTGGGCGTTCAAGGGGAGCCTCCGGGTTGACCCGAGAGCGATCCATGCGGACCTGATTACCTCGCATTGTCCGCCGCTCGATCGCGTGACGCTGGGAGCTGACTCACATAATTCAGCGGCCTGCGGGGATGAGGCCCGCGGCGAGCACCACCTTGGCGTCTTCTCCGGGCACTTCCCGGACGAGGCGGGGGACCAGGTAGCCCGGCAGCTCCCGTGCAAGTGCGTCGACCAGCTGCCGACCGCGCGCCTCGCTGACCTCGAAGTGGGCTGTGCCGCGCACCCGGTCCGGCAGGTGCAGGTAGTACGGCAGCACGCCAGCGAAGTGCAGTGAGCGGGAGAGTTCCGCGAGAGTCGCGGCGTCGTCGTTCACGCCTTTCAGGAGTACGGTCTGGTTCAACAGCAGGACCCCGGTGCTGCGCAGCGCGGTGATCGCGTCGCCCGCGGTCGTGTCCAGTTCCCGGGCGTGATTGACATGCAGCACGACGGTGGTCCGCCAGGGCAGGCTGCGCAGCCACGCCAGCAGCCCGGCATCGACCCGCGAGGGCAGCACGACCGGTTGACGGGTGTGGACCCGGAGCTGGCGCAGATGGGGAATGTCCGCCAGTGCGCGCGTGAGCGATTCGAGCCGGGCGTTGGTCAGCGAGAAAGGGTCGCCGCCGCTGAGGATCAATTCGCTGATCCCGGGGTCTGCGGCCAGTGCCGCGATGGCCTCGGTCCAGCGGCCCGTCTCGCCCTGCTGCTCACCGTACGGGAACTCGCGGCGGAAGCAGTACCGGCAGTGCACGGCACAGGCGCCCGTGGCGATCAGCAGGGCGCGCCCGCGGTACTTCTGCAGCAGGCCCGGGGCGCGTCGTGCACGGGCTTCTTCGAGGGGGTCTGCGACGAAACCCGGGGACTCGGCGAGTTCGGCCGACACCGGCAGGACCTGTCGCAGCAGGGGGTCATCAGGGTCGCCATGGCGCATCCGGGCGACGAACGAGCGCGGCACCCGCAGCCCGAACAGTGCGGCCGCCGGCGCGGCGGCCGTTGCCCACTCGGCGGGCAGGCCGAGTTCGGCGGCGAGTTCCGCAGGGTCGCTGATCGCTTCGGCAAGCTCGCGTTGCCAGCCGGATGTCTGGCGGGGTAGTGGTGTTGCGGCTATCATGTGCGACCTTTTTTCGGCCGTTGATTGTGGGCCGAGCACCGCGATAAATCAAAGGCGGATACCAATCCATGGCCAATTACAACACCAGCGAATTCAAGTCCGGTCTGAAGATCCTCATCGACGGCGATCCCTACGTCATCGTCGAGAACGAGATGGTCAAACCCGGCAAGGGTCAGGCCTTCAATCGCGTCCGGGTGCGTAACCTCAAGACGGGACGTACGGTCGAGAAGACCTGGAAGTCGGGCGATTCGGTCGAGGCCGCGGACGTCGTCGACGTCGACATGCAGTACCTCTACCAGGACGGCGATTTCTGGCACTTCATGGTGCCCGACAACTTCGAGCAGTACACCGCCGGCAAGGCCGCGGTGGGCGAAGGCGCGCAGTGGATGAAGGACGGCATCACCTGCATCGTGACCCTGTGGAACGGCGTGCCGTTGCAGGTTGCGCCGCCGCCGCACATCGACCTCAAGGTGGTCGAGACAGACCCCGGCGTCCGCGGCGACACGGCAACGGGCGGACAGAAGCCCGCCAAGCTCGAGACCGGTGCCGTCGTGCGGGTTCCGCTCTTCATCAACGAGGGCGAGATCCTGCGCATCGACACGCGCACCGGCGAGTACATCTCGCGCGCCAGGCAGTAGGCGACCGGCGACGCCTGCCACCCGGAGCACCCGGGCTGCAGGCGTCTCCCTCTCAGCCCAGCGAGCGCAGGAAGACCTGCGCCAGCCGCTCCAGTCCTTCCTGGTCCTGCGCGTCGAAGCGGCCCGTTATCGGGCTGTCGAGATCCAGGACCCCGAGGAGCCTGCCCTCGCGTTCGAGCGGCACCACGATTTCAGAGTTTGATGCCGCATCGCAGGCGATGTGCCCCGGGAACGCGTGCACATCCTGCACCCGCACCGTGCGGCGCGTCGCCGCTGCCGTGCCGCAGACCCCGCGACCCACGGTGATGCGCACGCAGGCCGGCTTGCCCTGGAACGGCCCCAGCACCAGTTCGCCGCCGTTCATCAGGTAGAAACCCGCCCAGTTCAGTTCCGGCAGGCCGTGGAACAGCAGTGCAGCGGTGTTGGCGGCATTGGCGACCAGATCGGTTTCGCCCTCCAGGAGCGCCTGCAGCATGCGGGCGAGTTCCTGATATCCCTCCGCCTTGTTGTCGAAGCCGGGGGCGGTGAAGGTTTCGCTCATGCGCGCTCCTGTGGAAAGGCGATGACTTCGTCGATGCGGTGTGCGCCCGCGGCGACCATGACGGTCCGGTCGAATCCCAATGCAACCCCCGAGCAGGCGGGGAGGCCGCGCTCGAGCGCCGCGAGCAGGCGCGCATCCGCCGCCCGCACCGGCAGGCCGCGCCGCGCGCGTTCCGCGTTGTCGGCCGCGAAGCGTGAGGCCTGCTCCTGCGACGAGGCGAGTTCCTCGAAGCCGTTGGCCAGTTCGATTCCGTCCGCGTAGATCTCGAAACGCAGCGCCAGCCGCGGATCAGCCGGATCGAGCCTCGCAAGTGCGGCCTGCGAGGCGGGGTAGTGGGTGAGGGCGAACCAGTGCCCCTGGCCCAGCGCAGGGCCCAGGCGGGTGCCCACGAGCAGGTCGAGGAGCGCATCGCGAGACAGTTCACCTGCGGTGCCGCGCGCCAGGCCCGCCTGCACCGCGAGTTCCACGAGCGTGTCGATCCCCGCTTCGAACGGGTCCAGGCCGACGTGCTCGAGGAAGGCCTCGCGGTAGCGGCGGGTGAGCAGCGGCCGAGCCGGCTGGCCTGCGGCCTGCATCAGCTGGTTCAGCAGGTCCGCGGTCTCGCCGATCAGTTGCGCCATCGAGAAGCCGGTCCGGTACCACTCGAGCATCGTGAATTCGGGGTTGTGGAGGCGGCCGCGTTCCCCGCCGCGCACCACGTGGCAGGTCTGGTAGATGTCGCCAGAGCCCGCGGCGAGCAGGCGTTTCATGGCGTACTCGGGCGAGGTGTGCAGGAACAGGGCTGAATCGCCGACCGTGGCCTGCGCCGAGTCCAGGTTCACGTCGGTGACCGGTGCGTTGACCAGGGCCGGTGTCTCGACCTCGAGGACGCCGCGCGCCGCGAAAAAACCGCGCAGGCTCGCGAGCAGGCTGGCGCGCAGTCTGAGCCGCGACAGGCTCGCCGTCGGAGCCCAGTCTGGGGCGCTCACCCGCGCTGCCGCAGCAGACGGCCTATCGGTTCGCCCATGCGCACGACGCGGCCGGGCTGGAAATCCGCCTGCCATTCGATCCGGCCGGGCGGGAACAGCAGGATGACCGTCGAGCCCATGTTGAAGCGGCCCAGTTCATCGCCCCGCGCCACGACCACGGAAGGTGCACCGGGACGCGGTGGCACGCGGCAGAGGCTCCGGGGGCGTCCTGGCGTGATCTCGCCGTGCCAGGGGGTCTCGATGCTGCCGACGTTCAGGGCACCGACCATGACCAGCGCGTGGCTGAGGTCTTCCTGTTCGAAGCAGCAGATGACCCGCTCATTGCGCGCAAAGAGGCTGCCCACCGAGGCAACCGTGGCCCGGTTGACGCTGAACAGCCTGCCGGGCACGTACCAGGTCTCGCGCAGCGTGCCGGCGGTCGCCATGTGGATCCGGTGATAGTTGTAGGGCGCCAGGTAGATGGTGGCGAAGTGCCCGCCCCTGAACCGGGCGACCCAGTCCCGGCGGTCCGCGAGCAGGGCGGCCAGCGAATACTGGCGACCCTTGGCCTGCAGGATGCCGTCCTCCTCGATCCGGCCGGCCTGGCTCACGGTCCCGTCGACGGGGCAGGCGAGCTGGTCGGGGTCGGCGGGCAGCGCGCGCGCGCCCGGCTGCAGTGCGCGGGTGAAGAACGCGTTGAAGGATTCGTAGGCCAGCGGGTCGGTTTCGAGCGCATCCGAGAGATCGGGCCTGAAACCGCGCATGAACGTGGAGACCAGCAGATTCTTGAACCACGGCGCCCGGCTGCGGGTCGCGGCGTGGACGAGCCGGGAAATCCCGTGCTGGGGAATCACGTGTTGCAGCGCGATGAAGAGCCGGTTACCGGAAGAAAGGCTCTCAGTTTCGCCCACGGGAGCCGTGGAAGCGGCAAAATGAGCTGTTTGGTTGGCCGCGCGCGCGTCGGCCACGGAGGGCGGAGTCTTGGCAGTCATGAAGAAAGTATCCCATACGGCAGGCCGGCCGACCGTCGGCGATGCGATGCGGTCCGCAGCGCGCAAGCTGGGCCGTGCTGGCGTGCATTTCGGGCATGGCACCGACAACGCGATCGACGATGCGGCGGCGCTGCTCTGGCACGTCATGAAGCTGCCTGCGGATGCGCCGCCCAGCGTCTATGAACGCCGGCTCACGGCCGCGCAGCAGCAGGCGTTCGCAGCCCTCGTGCAGCGCAGGATCGAAGCCCGCGAGCCCGCGGTCTACCTCACGGGCGAGACCTACTTCGCGGGAATTCCGCTGCGCACGGATCGGCGCGCACTGATTCCGCGCTCGCCGCTGGCGGAGCTCATCGAGACGCGGTTCCACCCCTGGGTCGAACCTGCCCGGGTCACCCGCATCCTGGATCTCGGTACGGGCTCCGGCTGCATCGCCATTGCCTGCGCGCGGTTCTTTCCGCGGGCGCAGGTCGATGCCGTCGACATCTCGCCCGAGGCGCTGCAACTGGCCGCCGAGAACCTGCGGCGCCTGCGGCTGGGGCGGCGCGTGCACCCGGTGCTCTCGGATCACTTCGCGGCCCTCGAGGGGCGCCGCTACGATATCATTGTGTCCAATCCGCCTTACGTCGGCGCACGCGAGATGAAAAGCTTGCCGCCCGAGTACGGTCACGAGCCGAAGCTGGCGCTTGCCGCGGGCAGGGATGGCCTCGCTTCGGTGCGGGTCATCCTTCGCGAAGCAGCGCTGCACCTGAACCCCGGTGGCATATTGGTCGTCGAGGTCGGTAACACCGAGGCTGCCGTCCGTCGCCGTTATCCGCGGGTTCCGTTCGTCTGGCTCGAGTTCGAGCGGGGCGGCGGCGGTGTGTTCCTCCTGACGCGCGAGCAGCTCGAATCCCATGTCCGGTAACACGATCGGCAAGATCTTCACCGTCACGACCTTCGGCGAGAGCCATGGTCCCGCGCTCGGCTGCATCATCGACGGCTGTCCGCCGGGTCTCGAGATCTGCGAAGCGGACCTCCAGCCCGACATCGACCGGCGCCGCACGGGCACGTCGAAGTTCGTGAGCCAGCGGCGCGAGGGAGACGCACCACGCATCCTGTCCGGCGTGTTCGAGGGCAGGACCACCGGAACCCCGATCGGCATCGTCATCGAAAACACCGACGCCCGCTCGCGCGACTACGACAAGATCAAGGACCGCTTCCGTCCCGGACACGCGGACTACACCTACCAGCAGAAGTACGGCTTCCGCGACTACCGGGGTGGCGGGCGCTCGTCGGCACGCGAAACGGTGATGCGCGTGGCCGCCGGCGCGATCGCGCGGAAATACCTGGCGAGCCGGCTCGGCATCGGGATCCATGGCTACCTGAGCCGCATCGGCACCCTGTCCATCGATCCCGTGGATCCGCCCTCGGCCTACGACAATCCCTTCTTCTGCCCCGATCCCTCGCGCGTCACGGAACTCGAAGACCTGATCTGGAAGACCCGGGAAGAGGGCGACTCGCTGGGTGCGCGCGTCACCGTGGTGGCCACGGGCGTGCCGCCCGGGCTCGGCGAACCCGTGTTCGACCGGCTCGACGCCGACATCGCCTACGCGATGATGGGCATCAACGCCGTGAAGGCGGTGGAGCTGGGTGCGGGCGTCGACAGCGTCCGGCAGCGTGGCAGCGAGCACCGGGACGAGATGACCCCGACGGGCTTCCTCGGCAACAACGCGGGCGGAGTGCTCGGTGGTATCTCCAGCGGCCAGGAGATCGTGGTCCATGTGTCGCTCAAGCCCACGTCGAGCATCCAGGTCCCCGGGCGAAGCATCGATCTCCACGGTCAGCCCGTGGACGTCGTCACGACCGGCCGCCACGACCCCTGTGTCGGCATCCGCGCGACCCCGATCGCGGAAGCCATGCTGGCAATCGTGCTGATGGACCACTGGCTCCGGCATCGGGGCCAGAACGCGGACGTCCGTTCAGTGACGCCCGTGATCACGGACAGGACATGACGGAGCAGTACAGATGAGCAAGACATGGCGAGTGGCGGTGCTGGGTGCGACCGGCCTGGTCGGCGAGACCATCATCAAGGTGCTCGAGGAGCGCAATTTCCCGGTCGGCGAACTCTTCCCGCTGGCCAGCAGCCGGTCCCTGGGCAAGACCGTTGACTTCCAGGGCAAGCGCCTGCCGGTGATCGATGTCGAGGACTTCGATTTCTCGAAAGCGGACATCGGCCTGTTTTCCGCAGGTGGAGAAGTGTCGCGGCTCTACGCGCCCAAGGCTGCCGCGGCCGGTTGCGTCGTCATCGACAATACCTCGGAGTTCCGCTACGACGAGGACGTCCCGCTGGTGGTGCCCGAGGTCAACCCGGAGGCGATCGGCCAGTACCGGGCGCGGCGGATCATCGCCAACCCCAACTGTTCGACGATCCAGATGCTGGTCGCCCTGAAGCCCCTGCACGATGCGGCGGGGATCGAGCGGATCAACGTCGCGACCTACCAGTCGGTTTCGGGCGCTGGCAAGGAAGCCGTGGATGAACTGGCCGAGCAGTGCGTTGCGATGATGAGCGGCAAGGGCCCGGTGAAGCCGAAGGTCATCGCAGCCCAGATCGCCTTCAACGTGGTGCCGCAGATCGACAAGTTCCAGGACAACGGCTACACGAAGGAAGAAATGAAGATGTTGTGGGAAACCCGCAAGATCCTCGGCGACGACACCATCCGGGTGAATGCCACCGCGGTGCGGGTTCCGGTGTTCTTCGGCCACTCGGAGGTCGTGAGCATCGAGACCCGCAACAAACTGACGGCCGCCGAGGCGCGCAAGCTGCTGCAGAAAGCGCCTGGCGTGAAGGTGATCGACGAACGCAAGCCGGGGGGCTACCCCACGGCAGCCGTCGATGCGGCCAACCATGACGAGGTGTTCGTGGGCCGCATTCGGGAGGATATCTCCCACGACCGCGGCCTGACGTTATGGGTCGTTTCGGACAACATCCGCAAGGGTGCGGCAACCAACAGTGTCCAGATCGCCGAGATTCTGATCCGCGACCATTTAACTTCTCACTGACTATAAGTTATATTGCTCCTTAGGCTCTTGAAGCGACTTGTTCGCAAGGGCCTGTTTTTTATAAAAAAACCGCTTGCCTCGGGGCGCGGGGAGAATACATGGGCGTGAAGCATTGGGTGCGGGCGATGCTCGTACTGGCGGCATTGCCGGCCACCGCGGCAGCGCTGGGGCTGGGTGAAATCCGGCTCAACTCTCCCCTGAATGCGCCGCTCGACGCTGAAATCGAGCTGGTCAACGCCACGGCCGAGGAACTGGCGGGACTGCGGGCCGAGCTGGCATCGCGCGAGACTTTCGCACGCTACGGCCTCGAATGGCCGGCGTTCCTCAGTTCCATCACGCTGTCCCGCGCCAAGTCCGCCAACGGGAAAGACGTCCTGCGGGTGCGCTCGTCCGAAGCGATCACCGAACCCTTCGTCACCCTGCTCGTCGATGCAAACTGGGGTCGTGGCCGGCTGGTACGCGAGTACACGCTGCTGCTCGACCCGCCCACGTTCTCGCCTGCCCAGGCGGCGGTCGCGCCGGTCCAGGCCGCAGTCACTCCCGCCGCCAGGCCCGCCGCCGTCGAGCGGCCGGCCAGTACGCCCGTGGCTCCAGAGCCGGCCGAGGCCCGTGCGCCGTCTGGCGCAGCCGAGTCGATCACCGATCGGCTGACGGTGCGTCGCGGCGACACGCTCAGCGGGATCGCCGCTCGTGCAGTCGTCCAGCCCGATGTCTCGCTCGAGCAGGCGATGGTGGGCCTCTATCGCGCCAACCCGCGTGCGTTCGACGGGACCATGAGTGACCTTCGTGCAGGTTCGGTGCTGCGCCTGCCCGAGTCGGCGGACATGACATCCATCTCGCGCGAGGCCGCCGTTGCCGAGGTTCGCCGCCAGGGCGTGGAATGGCGCAACCGGGGTGCCGAAACGTCCGCCACCGACGACGGGGCGGGGCGTCTGCGTCTCGTGCCGCCCACGGAGACGACTCCGGGAACTGCCGCCGCCAGCGGCGCAGCTGCGGGCGATCCGGCCGAAATGAAGGCCCTGCGCGATCGGCTCGGATCCCTGGAGCGGGACCTCACCGAGTCGCGCCGCCAGCTCGAACTGCGGTCTGCGGAGATCGCCGCCCTGCAGGCCAGGCTCGCCGGAACCGGAACCGCCGTCGTCCCGGCTACGCCGCCGCCTGCGGCCGCAGCGCCGCCGGCCCCGATGGCTGCCCCGATCGCAGAGCCCGGCGTGGCCGCAACCGAGGCGGCGCCCGTACCCGAGGTCGCAGCGCCCGCAGTCGAGGCGCCGCCGGTCGCCGCCACTCCGGCGCCGGCACGGCCGCGTCCTGCGACGCCTGCAGTCGAGGAGCCCGAGCCGGTCTCGATGCTCGATTCGGTCATCGGCCTGGTGACCCGCTTCTGGTGGGCTGCCGCAGGCCTGCTGGTCCTGCTCGCTGGCCTGTTCGGTTTCCGGCGCTGGCAGCAGCGGCGCGAGGTCGAACCGGAACTCAGCGACATCATCCTGCCGACCCCGCCGGATCTCACGCCTTTGCCCGCCATGGCTGCGGAAGCGGCGGTCCCGACCACCAGCGAGACCTCGCGACTGCGCCGACCCAACATCGCCGCTCCCGAAGAAACGCCCGGCTTCCTCGTCGAAGAGTCAGGCGAGTACGAGCGCCCTGTCGCGCAGCCGGAACCCGAAGCGCCCATGGTTTCGCTCGAGGAAGAGACCCTCAGCGGCGACACCAATCTCAACCTCGACCAGGGCGATCCGCTGGCCGAGGCGGATTTCCACATGGCTTA
>CAJACZ010000274.1 GCA_903938365.1 uncultured Pseudomonadota bacterium
CTTGCATAGGCGCCGCAGACTACCGCCCGGACCGCTGGAGCTCAATGCGCGCCGGACCCCGGCCGCTCCCCGGTCGGAACGCCGCGCAGCGATCACGAGGGCTGCCGGGCGCGGCTTAGCATGGGGCTCCGGCCTGCGGCCTATATCACCTCGCGAGGAAACCCGCCCATGACCATCGACGCCGTGCCCGCCGTCTCGAAGGCCACTCTCGATTTCCTGGCACGCCAGCACGGGCATTTCATCGCCGGCCGATGGGTGCCGTCGAAGTCGGGCGCGATGTTCGGGATCGACAATCCCGCGACCGGCCAGCGCATCGGCGAATGCGCTGCGGGCGACGCCGCCGACATCGATGCCGCGGTCAAAGCGGCCCGGGCGGCATTCGAAGGCCCCTGGTCGCGCTTCACGGCGGCGCAGCGGGGCGCTGTACTCTGGAAGATCGCCGAGCTGGTCCAGCAGAACTTCCAGCAGCTCGTGGAGCTCGAGATCCTCGACAACGGCCTGCCCACGCCGCTCGCGCAGTACGTCTGCGGCGCGTTCGTGCCGGAGTTCTTCCGCTACTACGCCGGCTGGCCGACCAAGATCGAGGGTTCGACGATCCCGGCCTCACCCGGCGGCAAGCTGCCCGGCCAGGCGCTGTCCTTCACGCTGCGCGAGCCGATCGGCGTCGTCGGCGCGATCACGCCGTGGAACTCGCCGCTGCCGATGGTCATGCTGAAGATCGGACCTGCGCTGGCCACCGGCTGCACCGTGGTGATCAAGCCCGCGGAACTGACGCCGCTGACCGCGATGCGCCTGGCCGAAATCTGCCAGGAAGCGGGCGTGCCCGATGGCGTCGTGAACATCGTCAACGGCTACGGCGAGACCGCGGGCGCGGCGCTGGCCGCGCACCCGGGCGTCGACAAGATCGCCTTCACAGGTTCCACTGAGGTGGGCAAGCTGATCCTCAAGGCGGCGGCCGGCAACCTCAAGAAAGTGACGCTGGAACTCGGCGGCAAGTCGCCCGTCGTGGTGTTCCCCGACGCCGATCTGGACCAGGTGATCCCGGGCGCCGCACGCGCCTGTTTTTTCCTGCAGGGCCAGAACTGCATGGCCGGCACCCGGCTGTTCGTGCACCACAAGGTCCACGACCGCGTGGTCGAGGGCGTGGCCGCTGCAGCACGCGCGATGAAGATCGGCCCCGGACTGGATCCCCGCTCCGAGTTCGGGCCGCTGATCTCGGCGGAGGCGCGCGAGCGCGTCGCGGGCTTCGTCGATGCGGGGCGCCGCGAGGGCGGCGAGGTCGTCTGCGGCGGCCGGGCGCCGGAAGGTCCGGGCTGGTTCTACGAACCGACGATCCTGTCGCGCATGACGGGCGACATGACCCCCGTGAAGAACGAGATCTTCGGGCCCGTACTGTGCGTGCAGTCCTTCGGCGACGACGAGCTCGAGAAGGTGGCGCGCGACGCCAACTCCACGATCTACGGCCTCTCCGGCAGTGTCTGGACGCGCGACATCGGCACCGCGATGCAGATGGTGCGGAAGATCGACTCGGGCCAGGTCAGCGTGAACATGCACGCGGCGATCGACCCTGCGATGCCCTTCGGCGGCAACAAGCAGTCCGGCTGGGGGCGCGAGTTCGGCAAGGAAGGCCTCGAGCCCTACCTCAAGACCAAGGGCGTCACGGTCACCTGGTAGCACGGGGCGCGCGCCGGGCAAGGGCCAC
>CAJACZ010000275.1 GCA_903938365.1 uncultured Pseudomonadota bacterium
GTGGGGGGCGTCGAGGGCCGCTATTTCGGCTCGCTGGTCTATTCGCGCGCCAGCATCCAGAACCGCGCGGTGGATGATTACGCCCTGCTGGTGAACGGCGTCGAGTTCACCCATGTCCTCGAGCAGCGGGTCGGCAACCGGCGGCTCGACATCGCGCCCTATGCCGCGCTGCGCTGGTATGCGAACCCGCCTGCGGTTCCGGTGCTCAGCACCGCGGGCAGCGCACGCGCCGTCGAGCGGCTGCAGGGGGAATTCGGCTTCACCCTCGGCACCACCGAGCCCCTGCGCATCGGCCGCGTCACCCTGCCCCGCCTCGGCTTCGGCTACCGGTTCGGCGAGGACCTCTCGGTATTCCGGCTGGTCATAGGCGATCCCTTCTGAACGAGGCTCCGCCGCGTGATCCGCGGTTGCCCGGCGGCGGCAGGCCGCTCACAATTGGCGGATGACAGAGGCGACCCGCATTCCCGACACGCCTGCCGCCCCGCCCACGGGCGACGAGGCCGCTCCCGTGACCGCCGCCGCGGCGCCGCGGCGCCTGCCGTCGACGACCGACATGTCCCGCGAGGCCCGCGACACCCGCCGCGAACGGCTGCGCGCCGACGGCTTCCGCATCGACCACCTGTGCGGCGACGGCGCCGAAGTGGACCCGGGGAGCCTCGCCGGCAGCATCGAGGGCTTCATCGGCTTCGCGCAGGTTCCGGTCGGGGTGGCCGGCCCGGTCCGGATCCGCGGCCTGCGCGCCGAGGGGGACTTCATGATCCCCATCGCCACGACCGAAGGCACCCTGGTGGCGTCGTTCCAGCATGCCTTCAACGCCATGAACCGCTGCGGCGGCGCCGCGGCGGCCTGCACCCAGGAACAGACCGGGCGCTCGCCCTGCTTCAGCTTCACCGACCTGGCCAGCGCCACGGCGTTCGCCCGCTGGGTACCGGGGCAGTTCGCGGCGATGCAGGCGGTCGCCGCGGGCACCTCGCGCTACTGCCGGCTGCGCAGCCTGCGCATTTCGGTGATGGCCAACACCGTCTACCTGGTGCTCGAATACTCCACCGGCGACGCCGCGGGCCAGAACATGGTCACGCTGGCCACCCAGGCGGTCTGCCAGCACCTGCTCGGCGCCATGCCCCAGCAGCCGGTCTCCTGGCTGGTCGAGTCCGTGCTGTCGGGCGACAAGCGGGCCTCGGCGCATGCCTTCCTCGGCGCCCGCGGACGCAACGCGAGCGCCGAGATCGTGCTGCCCGCCAAACAGATCGCCCGCTACTGGCGCACCGACACCGACGCCATGGTCCGGGCCTGGAACCAGGCCATCGTCGGCTCCGCCCAGACGGGCGCCGTCGGCGTCCAGGGCAACGTGGCCAACGCACTGGCGGCGCTGTTCATCGCCTGCGGCCAGGACGTGGCCTGCGTCGCCGAAGCCGTCACCTCGGTCACGCGCATCGAGCGCCTGCCCACCGGCGACCTCTACGCCTCCGTCACGCTGCCGAACCTGATCGTCGGCACCGTCGGGGGCGGCACCTACCTGCCGACCGCACGCGAATGCCTGTCGATGCTCGGCTGCACCGGCACCGGCAGCGCCGGCCGCTTCGCCGAGATCTGTGCCGTGGTCGCGCTGGCCGGCGAACTGTCGATCTGCGGCGCCATGGCGAGCGGCGCCTTCGCCGGCGCCCATGCCGCCGGCGGCCGCAAGGGCCGCACCTCCGGCACCGAGGGCGCAGCGCCCGCCGCGGACATTACGGCCTCGTGACCCCCACGCCCCGCGCGCGCAAGCCGATCCGGCGCTTCTTCCTGCACAAGGTGCTGCCGCCTTTCGGCTGGCGCGCCTACCGCAGCCTGGGGCGGAGCTGGACCTATGACGAACGGCACGTCGCGAGGCTCCATGACCTGATCGCGCAGCGCCAGCCGGTGGTGGGCGCGTTCCTGCATTCGCGCACGTTCGCGCTGATGCACTACTTCAGCCTGCCCGCGCAGGGCCGCTGGATACTCATGTGCTCCCAGAGCCGCGACGGCGAGGCCATGACCCGCATCGAGGAAGGCCTGGGCTTCCGCGTCGCGCGCGGCTCCTCGGGCAAGGGCGGCGCACGCGCCCTGGTCGAGATGATCAAGGCCCAGCGCGAGGATCGTGGGCTCAACTCCTGCCTCGCGGCCGACGGCTCGCGCGGGCCGCGCGGCATCGCCCAGCTCGGCACCATCACGCTGGCGCAGAAGACCGGCAGCATGCTGCTGCCCGTCGCCGCCTCGACGCCGCGCTGCTGGGTGTGGCAGAAATCATGGGACCGCACGGTGATCCCGAAGCCCGGCGCCCGGGTGACGATCGTGGCCGGAGAACCGATCGAGGTCCCCGCGAAGCTCGACGCGGACGGCACCGAAGCGCTGCGCCTGAAGCTCGAGACCGCCCTGCACGCGGCGCATGCCGAAGCCGACGCGGCCAGCGGCTACTGCGACAGCGAACCCCTGCGGCTCGCACCCGCACCCACCCTCGCCGCCCACGCGGGTGGCTCACCATGACCATCAAGGTCCTGGGCCTGCACCACCATGCCCTGCGCTCCGGGCCCGACGCGCTGTCCGCGGGCAAGCTGCACGAGTTCTACGCCGAAGTGCTCGGCATGCCCTGCGCGCCGCTGGTGCCGGGCGACTCGCCCGGCCAGGAAGCCCTCTATGCGCTGGACCTCGGCGAACAGGGGCGCATCCACCTCGACCCCTCCGGCCCGCTGCTCGCGCTGACGGTGGCGGACCTCGCGCTGGCCCGCGCCGAACTCGAGCGGCGCGGCATCGCCGTACGCCGCATCGACGACCCTGCAGCCGGGCCCGGCCTGCGGCTGCGCGACCCGGTCGGCAACCTCATCGAACTGCGGGCGCCGCGCTCGATCAGCGACGCCGCGGACGGTCGCCTCGCCGACCCGCTGGCGCAGTCTCCCAGCCGCTACACGCGCGTGCGCGGCTCGGTCATGTTCGCGGACATGCGCGGCTTCACGCGCATCTCGGAACGGCTCAACCCCACTGAAGTCGTGCCGCTGCTCAACGAATACTTCGACCTGCTCACCGGCATCGCGACCGGGCATGGCGGCACGGTGTTCAGCATGGCCGGCGACGGACTCATGATCGGCTACGGGGTTCCCGACGAGCAGGAGGACGCCTCGCACCGGGCGCTCGAGTCCGCACGCGAGATGCTGTCGCGGTTCGATGGCCTCGCCTCACAGTGGAAGCGGCGCCACGACGTCGACACCGGCCTCGGCATCGGCATCAACACCGGCGAAGTGATCGCGGGCCACGTCGGCTCGGCGCGGTTCATGAGCTACACCATCGTCGGCGACACGGTGAACGTCGCCTCGCGGCTGAGCCAGCGCGCCCGCGCCGGCGAGGCACTGTTCTCGAGCGAAGTGCGGCGCTCGCTCGGCGCATCGAGCCACTCGGTGCCGATGGTCGAACTGCCGGCGCTGCAGCTGCGCGGCCGCGCCGCGCCCGTCGAGATCTTCTGCCTGCCGGCGTCCGAACGCCTGGACCTGCGCCCCGAGTCCTAGCGCACGTAGGTCACGAAGAACCCGACCAGATCGCCGTTCTCGTTGTAGGGCGCAAGCTCGGCGAATTTCCAGCCCTGCGCCGCCATCTCGGCATGCTTGGCGTTCAGCTGCTTGGCGGCACCGGCCTTGCGGGAGCCGAAATTCGCGTCGACGAAGACCGTCGTGATCGTCGCCGGGGCAGCAGCGGCCTGGGCGGGCTTCTGCCGGTCCTGGGCCTGCGCGCCGACGCTCACCGCCATCGAGAGCAGGCCGACGAGCACCGCGCCGCGCAACCTGCCGGGACCGTTCATTCTTTGAGTGGACATGGGTACTGACCTCTATTGTCAAATCGGGTCGTATCGAATCCGCCACAACCTGTGGCTGCCCGCCAAGGTTAAACTATTCCGTCCCTGAATCTTTGTCGGCCGAGTCCCATGCCCACGAACTTCTCCACTCCAGCATCCCGGCCCGCCCGCCGCGCCCCGCACAGCCAGCGGCCCCTGCTCACGACGAGTCTGCTCATGACCATTGCCCTTGCCGCGGCCAATCCGGTCGCTGCTGAATCCGTCCCTACGCCCAAAACCCTTGCCGCGCACGCGCAGGAGGCAAATCCATTGCTCCGCCCCTGGTCCGGTCCCTTCGGCGGCGTGCCGCCCTTCGATCTCGCAACCCCCGTGCAGCTCGCGCCGGCGCTGGAAGCCGGCATGGCGGAAAATCTCGCCGAGCTCGAGGCGATCGCCCAAAACCCTGCCGCGGCGACTTTCGCCAACACCATCGCGGCGATGGAGCGCTCCGGGCGGCTGCTGGACCGCGCCTACACGGTCTACGGCATCTTCAGTTCCAGCCTGAACGACAGCGCCGTCCAGCAGGTCGAACGCGACATCGAACCGAAGCTCGCCGCCTTCCGCGACCGCATCACGCAGAACGAAAAGCTCTTCAGCCGCATCGCTGCCATCTACGCGGCGCGCGAAAGCACCGGCCTCAGCGCCGAAGAGCAGCGCCTCACCTGGCTCACCTACACCAACTTCGTGCGCGCCGGCGCGCAGCTCGATGCCCCGGCGAAGCAGCGCCTGGCGGCGATCAACCAGCGCCTCGCTGCGCTCTTCACGCAGTTCAGCCAGAACCTGCTGGCCGACGAGAGCGAGCGCTACCTGCTGCTCGATTCCGAGGCCGATCTCGCCGGCCTGCCCGAGGCCGTGCGCGCGGGCGCCGCTTCGGACGCCCAGGCGCGCGGCTTCGCGGGCAAGTGGCTGATCGTCAACTCGCGCAGCTCGGTCGAGCCCTTCCTGACGTACTCGACGCAGCGCGCACTGCGCGAGAAAGTCTGGCGCACCTTCGTCAACCGCGGCGACAACGGCGATGCCCGCGACAACAACCGCGGCATCGGCGAAATCCTGCAGCTGCGCGCTGAGCGCGCGAAGCTGCTGGGCCACGCGACCCACGCCCACTGGCGCCTCGAGAATTCGATGGCCCGGACGCCGGAGCGCGCCATGACCCTCATGGAGGCCGTCTGGACCCCGGCAGTCGCGCGCGTGCGCGAGGAAGTGCGCGACATGCAGGGCGTCGCCGACCGTGAGGGCGCGGGCGTCACGATCGAACCCTGGGACTACCGGCACTACGCCGAAAAAGTCCGCAAGGACCGTTACGACCTCGACACCAACGAGATCAAGCCCTACCTGCAGCTCGAGAAGCTGCGCGAAGGCATGTTCGACGCCGCCGGCAAGCTCTTCGGCCTGCAGTTCACGGCGCTCGCGGCGGGCAGGGTGCCGGTGTACCACCCGGACGTGCGCGTCTGGGAAGTCACCGGCCGCGGCGGCCGGCACGTCGGCCTGTTCTATTTCGACCCCTACGCGCGCGTCGGCAAGCAGTCGGGCGCGTGGATGAACGCCTACCGCAATCAGGAGCGCTTCGACGGCGAGGTCACGACCATCGTCTCGAACAACTCCAACTTCGTGAAGGGCAAGCCGGGGGAACCCGTGCTCATCAGCTGGGACGACGCCGTCACGCTGTTCCACGAATTCGGCCACGCGCTGCACGGGCTCTCGTCCAACGTGAGCTACCCGTCCGTGTCCGGCACCAACGTCGCGCGTGATTACGTCGAGTTCCCCTCGCAGCTGCTCGAACACTGGTTGCCCGTGCCCGAGGTGCTGAACCGCTACGCGGTGCATTACCAGACCGGCCAGCCGATCCCGGCGGAGCTCGTTGCCAAGGTGGAGCGTGCCCGGAACTTCAACCAGGGCTTCGCGACCGTGGAGTACCTGTCCGCTGCGCTGATCGACATGAAGCTGCATCTGGCCGCCACGCCCACGGCGCCCATCGACGCCGATGCGTTCGAGAAGCAGACGCTCGAGCAGATGGGCATGCCCCGGGAAATCGTCATGCGCCATCGCACGCCGCAGTTCGGGCACATCTTTTCGGGCGACGGCTACTCGGCCGGTTACTACAGCTACCTGTGGGCCGACACGCTGACCGCGGACGCCTGGGAGGCCTTCACCGAGGCCGCCAACGGCCCGTGGGATCTCGAGGTCGCGTCACGGCTCATGGACAACGTGTTCTCCGCAGGCAATACCCGTGATCCCGCCGATGCCTACCGCGCGTTCCGGGGCCGTGACCCGGCCATCGACGCGCTGATGCGCAAGCGTGGCTTCCCCACGACCGAAAAGGCTGCTTCGCGCTGATCTGCGCTGCTTGGGTCACGAATACAGGATCAAAGACGCCAACAAGCAACCGTCTCATAGTTGATGCCGCAAAGGCTCCCTACAATCGGCCCGGTCAAAAGTAAACCGAGTCGATAATGGCCAGCACAAAATCCAGTCGAGTTCCTGCGCGCAAGACCAAGGCAAAGGCCAAGACAAAGACCCAGACCAGGGCACCCGCAAAGAAAAAGGCAGCGAAGCGCGCTCGCCGCAACGTCAAGGCATGGACTGCTCAGGACATCCAGCAGCTCAAGCAGCTGGCCGGCAAGAAATCCGCGGGGCAGATCGGCAAGGCGCTCAAGCGCTCGCTCGCCGCGGTGACCTTCAAGGCGTTCACGCTGCGCGTGTCGCTGCGGGTCGGTGACTCGAAGCGCGGTCGCGTGGCGGCCAAGCGCGCCAAGGCACGCTGAGGCGGCAACTCAGAAACGACCGGCCCGGAAATCCGCGATGGCCTGCATGATCTCTTCGCGAGTGTTCATCACGAAGGGGCCATGGCGGGCCACCGGCTCGCCGATGGGGCGCCCGGCCACCAGCACCAGGCGCGCCGCGGCGCCCGCAGGCGCCGCCAGCCTCACGCCTTCGCCTTCGCCCAGCACGGCGAGTTCGCCGCGCTGCACCCGAACGGACGGATCGCCCACCATCGCATCGCCGTCGTACGCGTAGACGAAGGCGCGATGTGAGGCGGGCAGCTGCGCGTCGTAGTGGGCACCGGCCTCGAGCTGCACGTCCAGGTAAAGCGGCTCTGTAGCGCCGCCCTGCGCGGCGCCCGTGACGCCGCCCTGCTCACCCGCGAGCACACGCACCCGGCTACCCGCGCCCGTCAGTTCGGGGATCCCGTCGGGAGCGATGTCCTGATAGCGCGGCGCAGTCATCTTGTCGCGCGCGGGCAGGTTGACCCACAGCTGGAAGCCCCGCATCAGGCCGTTCTCCTGCTCCGGCATCTCCGAATGCACGAGACCGCGGCCCGCAGTCATCCACTGCACGCTGCCGGGGACGAGCAGCCCGTTGTTGCCCTGGCTGTCGCGGTGGCGCATGCGACCGGCCAGCATGTAGGTGACGGTCTCGAAACCCCGGTGCGGGTGGTCGGGAAAGCCGGCGATGTAGTCCACGGCCTCGTCGGAACCGAATTCGTCGAACAGCAGGAACGGGTCGAGCTCGGGCAGCGCTCGACCGCCGATCACGCGCGTCAGGCGCACGCCGGCACCGTCGCGGGTGCCCTCGCCCCGAAACCGGCGCAGCACCCCACGCGAGGCGGTCACGGGGGCGAGCGGCGGGCGTACTGCGAGGCGAGCCCGCCGATGCGGCGCGCAAGGCTGGCCACGACGATGCCCCGGCTGGTCCAGCGCAGCAGCCGCGACGGCCCCGCGAACGCCATCAGCAGCCCACCGGCGGCGACCAGCACCGGCCAGCGCGTGAGTTCACGCGCAACCGCTGCGCCGCGCTCGACGCGCGCGACGGTGCTGCCGATTTCGCTGCCGCGGACCGCGACCTGCCGGCGCAGGCTCTCGCTGCGCAGTCGCAGCACGCGCTGGCGCAGCTCGAGTTCGTCCAGGCGCGAGGTCATGGCGGCGCTCCCGGCGCGCGCGCAGCGCCCCGCCCACCCGCGCCGCGCTGCAGGGCCTCGCGGTCCAGGCGCAGTTCCTCGAGGCTCGCCGCGAGCAGCCGCGGTCGTGAGCTGATCCTGGAGCGAACCACCCAGCCCGCCACCAGTGTCACGCCGAGGAAGAGCCCCGAGACGACGCCGGCGGCCAGCAGGCGGTGCTCGTCCCAGACCGCGATGATCACGGTCAGCGCGAGCATGAGCACCGCGAGACCGCCGAAGAACAGCGCGATGAAGGCCCACAGCAGCACGCCCACGGCGCGCTGGATCTCCGCCGAAAGCTCCGTGGTGAGCAGTTCGACGCGGGTCTGGGCGAGGTCCAGCAGGTTCGCGAGCAACAGGCGGAGCGAGGCGAACAGGCCGCCCGGGCCTGGCGCAGGACCTCGCTCGAGGGTGGGCTCGAAGGGGTCGCGCTCGTCCATGGCGATGCCTGCCTGCGGCTCAGCGCCGTCCGATCAGTACGCCGATCAGCAGGCCTACGCCCGCGGCGATGCCGATCGACTGCCACGGGTTCTGCCGCACGTAGCGGTCGGTCTCGCGCGCTGCATCGCGAGCCTGGGCGACCAGTTCCTGTTCCATGGACTGCAGGCGATCGCGCGCCTGACGCAGCGACTCGGTGGCGCGCACTCGCGCTTCGTCGGCACGCTCGCCGGCGACACCGGCGGTCTCCCGCATCATGGTCTCGGCGTCGTCTACCACGCGCCGCAGGTCATCGAGAATGCGATCGGTCGGGTTGGGTGAGCTCATGGGGGGAATCCTCCGGATAATGCAACCATGCTAGCTTGCGCGGGTTGCGCCGTCACGGCATCCGCAGATCTACCGAGGGCGGCTCAGTAGAGCGCGAGCGGCGCGACGCTTTCGCGCCAGGCGGCTTCGTCCGCGCAGGCCGCCGCATCGAGGTCCGCGGGCACCGCCTCCGGGTCGTCCACCCACTCGCGCAGCAGCGGGCCGCCGTTGATCAGGTCGATGGCCAGGCGGTCGCTCTCGTATTCATAGGGAAAGTCGCGCCACAGCGGATAGTCGGGCCGCAGCATACGGATCGCCTTGAAGGCCGCGGCCATCAGCCGCCACGGCCGGAAGCGCTCGTGCTCGTAAGCCGGGTCGTCCACGTGGATCTGCACGCCGTGGCACAGCTGGCCGACGTGCTTGTGGAAGGTGGGCTCGAACCAGCATTCGCGCAGGCGGCAACCCTCGAGCCAGTGCGGAGCCAGCCGCTGCATCTGCGCCAGCACCGCGGCGGCATCGAGGTCCGGCGCGCCGAACAGCTCCAGCGGCCGCGTCGTGCCGCGGCCCTCCGACAGCGTCGTGCCCTCGAGCATCACCGTGCCTGCGTAGGCACGCGCCATCGACAGGTTGGCGGCGTTGGGGCTGGGATTGACCCAGCTGCGCTCGCCCAGCGGCCAGCCATGGCCGGGCGCGGCAGCGGGCGCCCAGCCCGCCATCGGGACCACCCGACAGTCGACGTCGAGGGCGAGTTCGCGGACGAACCAGCGCGCCATCTCGCCCATGGTGAGCCCGTGGCGCATCGGCATCTGGCCGGCACCGACGAAGCTCTCCCAGCCCGGACGCAGCGCGAGGCCCTCGACGGGCCGCCCCGCCGGGTTCGGCCGGTCCAGGACCCACACCGACTTGCCGTGGCGCGCCGCCGCCTCGAGCACGTAACGCAGCGTCGTGATGAAGGTGTAGATCCGGCAACCCAGGTCCTGCAGGTCGACCAGCAGGACATCGAAGTGCTCCAGCATCGCGTCGGTCGGCCGGCGCACCGTGCCATAGAGACTGAACACCGGAATGCCGTGACGCGGGTCGGCGAAGTCCGGCGACTCGACCATGTTGTCCTGCTTGTCCCCGCGCAGGCCGTGCTGCGGCCCGAAAGCCGCGGCAAGACGCAGGTCCGGCAGCGCCGCCAGCGCGTCCAGCGAATGCTGCAGCGAAGCGGTGACCGAGGCAGGGTGCGCGAGCAGCGCCAGCCTGCGGCCGGCCAGCGGCGCACGCAGGGCAGGATCTTCGAGCAGGCGTTCGATACCGAATTTCATGCGGACCCCTCGAGCTCGACGGCGAAGCCGTCGCGGTGGTGGAAATCAGGCCGCTCCTGCGGATGCCGCAGCGCCCAGAAACCGAAGCTGCCGTCGAGCATCTCGAGCACCGCGGTCAGGCCGAGCCGCAGGCGCGGTGCCTGCGGGAGCGCCTCCCAGGGCAGCTGCACGCGCAGTTCCAGCGCGCCCGGCTCGTGGTGCAGGGCAATCTGCGGCGCGCCGACAGCCCAGGCATGCGGGTGCATGCCGGCGCGATAGTCCGTGAACGCATAGGCGGCCCAGTGCCCGGACGGCGCGAAGTTGAATTCGCGATAGTCGCGCGCGTCGGGTTCGGCCACGAAGAGCTCCGCACAGCTGTGGCGCCACAGCCCGTCGTGGCGCTCCGGACTCGCCGCGGCCAGCGGCAGCCGCACGCGCTCCACCTCGCCCTCGAAGCGATACACCAGCGCCAGCACCCCGCCGCCGCCCGCCTCGAGCTCTGCGGCGCTCACCCGCCGCTGCAGTTCGACAGCGGCGCACAGCCCCCGCGCATGCACGGCGGACGCCGGGTGCGGAACGAGCGGCAGCCTCAAGGCTTGCGGCCAGAGCAGACCGGGACCTGCCAGACGCAGTACGCCGTCGGGTCGCGCACGCAGTCGACGATCGCATCGAACGTGGCGCGGACCCGCGCGGGCTCCCACCCCGAGGCCGCGGCGAGCGCCTCGGCATAGCCGTCGCGCCAGGCCACGAAGATCCCCTCCAGGGCCTCGCGCGACGCGCGCTCGGTGTCGATGACGAGGTAGTCGATGCGGGCTTCCCGCAGGCCGAGCTCACGCAGCATCGGCAGGGTGCGGCGCCCAACGCGGGCGTCCGTGCCCGTGCGGTCGGTGTAGGGCACGACCACCTCGTGCCAGAGCCGGTCCGGATCGAGGCCCGCGCGCTTCGGGAAATGCAGCATCCCGTAGTCCTCCGACAGCACATGCAGCCAGCCTCCCGGGCGCAGCACGCGCACCAGTTCGGCCAGCAGACGCTCCGGATCCGGCAGCAGCTGGGTCACGTGACGGCAGACCACCAGGTCGAAATGCCCCGGGGGAAAGGCCAGGTTGAAACCATCGCCCGCCTCGAAGCGCACCCGCGGCGCCAGCGCCGCGTGTTCACGGCGCGCCACGGCGAGGATCTCCGGGCCCACGTCGACGCCGACCACCTCTGCGGCCGTCGGGAACCGGGCCGCGAGCCGGCAGGTCGCCTCGCCGGTCCCGCAACCCAGGTCGAGGATCCGGGCGCCGTCGGCGAGCGCATAGCGGTCGAACAGCGCCACCTCCTGGGGCCAGATCGCCTGGATCTGGTACCGCAGGGTGCGCACCATCGACTCGTCGGCCATCATGGCCGCCTGCGGGTTGCGATCGGTCGACATGCGGGGAAACCCTCGATCAAGGCGCTGCCTGAGCGCGCATGATAAGGGGAAGAATGGGACAATACCGCCCATGAACGCTTCGCCCGCCGTCATGCTCGACTCCGCGCCCACGCAGACGATCCCCGCCGAAGGCGCCCCGCGCATCCGCGAGATCCCCTACAACTACACCTCGTTCTCGGATCGCGAGGTCGTGATCCGGCTGCTCGGCGCCGAGGCCTGGGGCCTGCTCGATGAACTGCGCGGCGAACGCCGCACGGGCCGCTCCGCGCGCATGCTGTACGAAGTCCTGGGCGACATCTGGGCCGTGCAGCGCAACCCCTACCTCGAAGACGACCTGCTCGACAGCCCGCGCCGCCGCCGGCAGCTGGTGGAAGCCATGGAGCACCGCCTGCGCGAGATCGGCAAGCGGCGCGAAGCCGACGAACCCGAGCGCGACCGCAAGGTTGCCGCGCTGCTCGAGGCCGCCTCGCGCGCCGTGCGGGCGTTCGCGGCCGGCTTCGAGCGCACCGCGGCGCTGCGCCAGCGGGCGCGCCGCCTGCTGACGCGCCACTGCCGCGAAGACGCCATCCGCTTCGACGCCTTCGCGCGCGTCTCGCATGTCACCGACGCCACGGACTGGCGCGTCGACTACCCCTTCGTCGTCATCTGCCCCGACGCCGAGGACGAGCTGCCCGGCCTGGTGCGCGCCTGCACCGAGCTCGGCCTGACCGTGATCCCCCGCGGCGGCGGCACCGGCTACACCGGCGGCGCCATCCCGCTGACGCCGCTGTCCGCAGTCATCAACACCGAGAAGCTCGAAGCCATCAGCGAGGTCGAGCACCGGGCGCTGCCCGGGCTTGCCGCACCGGTGCCGACCGTGTTCTCGGAAGCCGGCGTGGTGACCAAGCGCGTCGCGGAAGCCGCCGAGCGGGCGGGCTTCGTGTTCGCCGTCGACCCGACCTCGATCGATGCCTCCTGTGTGGGCGGCAACGTCGCCATGAACGCCGGCGGCAAGAAGGCCGTGCTGTGGGGCACCGCCGTCGACAACCTCGCCTGGTGGCGCATGGTCGACCCCGAGGGCAACTGGCTCGAGGTCGAGCGGGTCGGCCACAACCTCGGCAAGATCCACGACGCGCCCGAAGTGAACTGGACGCTCACCTGGAAGGACGGCCGGGAGCCCGCGGCGCGCGCACGCGTGCTGCGCACCGAGACGCTGACCATGCCGGGGTCCCTGTTCCGCAAGGCCGGCCTCGGCAAGGACGTCACCGACAAGTTCCTCGGCGGCCTGCCCGGCGTGCAGAAAGAAGGCTGCGACGGCCTGATCACCGCGGCGCGCTGGATCGTGCACCGCATGCCGAAGCACATCCGCACGGTGTGCCTCGAATTTTTCGGGCTGCCGCGCGACGCCATTCCCGCGATCGTCGAGATCGTGGCCCGTATCCAGGCCGCCGACCGCGACGGCGGCGTGAAGCTCGCCGGCCTCGAACACCTGGACGAGCGCTATCTGCGCGCCGTCGGCTACGCCACCAAGAGCAAGCGCGCCACGCTGCCCAAGATGGTGCTGATCGGCGACATCGTGGGCGAGGACGACGCCGCGGTCGCGCTCGCGACCTCGGAAGTCGTGCGCATCGCCAACGCACGCTCCGGCGAGGGCTTCATCGCCGTGGGCGCCGACGCCCGCAAGAAGTTCTGGCTCGACCGTGCGCGCACCGCGGCCATCGCGAAACACACCAACGCCTTCAAGATCAACGAAGACGTCGTGATCCCGCTGCCCCGCCTCGGCGACTACACCGACGCCATCGAGCGCATCAACATCGAACTGTCGATCGCCAACAAGCTGCGGCTGATCGACGCGCTCGAGCCGTACCTGGGCGGCGACCTCAAGCCCGCCAAGACCGGCGACGCCGACCTCGACCGCCTGTCCGCCGCCGATGTCGTCGGCGACCGGCCGCAGCGGGCGCTCGCCCTGCTCGCCGAAGTCCGCGCGCGCTGGTCCGGCCTGCTGTCCGGGCTCGACAGCCCGGGCACCGTACCGGGCAGGACCGTGTTCGAGGAACTCCAGGAACGCAGCGTGCGGGTGTCGTGGAAGCGCGAACTGCGCGACCCGCTGGCGCGGATCTTCGGCGGCGATGCCTTCGCGCCGATCCGCAGCGAACTGGACGCCATCCACAAGCGCGTGCTCAAGGGCCGCGTGTGGGTCGCGCTGCACATGCACGCCGGCGACGGCAACGTGCACACCAACATCCCGGTCAACTCCGACGACTACCTGATGCTGCAGGAAGCGAACGCGGCCGTCGCGCGCATCATGCAGATCGCGCGCGACCTCGGCGGCGTGATCTCCGGCGAACACGGCATCGGCATCACCAAGCTCGAGTTCCTCACCGAAGAGGAAACCGCACAGCTGCGCGCGTACAAGCAGCGCATCGACCCCGAGGGGCGCTTCAACAAGGGCAAGCTGCTGCCCGGCGGCGACCTGCGCCATGCGTATACGCCGAGCTTCAACCTGCTCGGCCACGAATCGCTGATCATGCAGCAGTCGGACATCAGCACCATCTCCGATGCCGTGAAGGACTGCCTGCGCTGCGGCAAGTGCAAGCCGGTGTGCGCGACCCACGTGCCGCGCGCCAACCTGCTGTATTCACCCCGCAACAAGATCCTCGCCACCTCGCTGCTGATCGAGGCCTTCCTCTACGAGGAACAGACCCGCCGCGGCGGCTCGCTCCGCCCCTGGGCCGAGTTCGGCGACGTCGCCGACCACAGCACCGTCTGCCCCAACAGCGCATCGCCCAGCCCCGTCGCCATCGACATCGGCAACCGCACGATGGCCA
>CAJACZ010000276.1 GCA_903938365.1 uncultured Pseudomonadota bacterium
GAGACTGCCCTGCATCCGCACCACTTCGCGCAGGTTTACCCCGGGCTCAGTGAAGTCGGGCAGTTCACGCGCGCCCGCGGCCTGCACGACGCCGCCGGGCAGCGCGAGGCCGCCGCCCGCGAGACCGAGCGCCAACCCTCCCATCAACACCTCGCGACGCGAGGACGGTATGTGCTTGCTCATCCGGGAAGACTCCCCTGTTTCGGCGGTTCGGAAGCGCATGAAAAAAGGGGCTGTCCACGCTCCGGACAGCCCCTCTCGGCACACCGCGCGACGCTCAGAACTTGTAGTTGACCCGCAGCCCCAGCGTGCGGGGACGCGGCAGGTCCGCGAACGCTGCCGTGGGGATCGCGAGCCCGAAAGCGGCCACCGGATTGCGCAGGTTGGCGGGCACGATTCCCGGTCCCGCAACCACACCGGTGCGCACGTCGGCGAACGCGTTGCCGGGGCCAGTGCCGCCGGAGCGGATCGTGTCGTCATCGAGCAGATTGTCCGCGTACAACAGCGCGGACCACCGGTCGTTCTCGATGCCGATGCGCAGGTTCGCGAGCCAGTACGAGTCGAGCCAGATCGTGTTGTCGTCCTCGGCGAACCGCTGGTCCGTGAAGTTTGCGTCGAGGTCGATGAACCAGGAGCTTCCGTTGGCGCCCACCGGCGCGCGGTAGCCGGCGTTCAGGGCGATCGCGGTCTCCGGAGTGTCCTCGAACTTGTTGCCGGTGCGGCTGACCTGACAGGTCGACTGCGCCTGCGGCCCCATCGCAGCTGCGACCACCGTGAGCACCGGCAGGCAATTGCCGACCCGTGCGATCTCGGCGGCACCACCCGTGAGGGTCACGTAGTCGGTGTACTCATAATTCAGGAAATGGGTCACGCCGACGCCGAAGGTCAGGCTCTCGGTCGCGCGCCACTGTGCGGCGAGTTCGACGCCCTCCAGTTCGCCGCCCCCGGCATTGGTGACGCGATTGCCCAGGGTGTTGCCGATGATGACCTGGGTGCTGACCTGCTTGTCCGTGAAATCCTGGAAAAAATAAGAGCCGTTCAGCTGGAAGCGCCGGCTGGGCGCCGTCCACTTGGCGCCGAGTTCATAGACCTTGATCTTTTCCGGCTCGTACTCGACGTCCGAACGGGACGGAAGACCGAAGGCACCGATGGTCAGGGTCGCGAAGCCGCCGGGCTTCTGCCCCTCCGAATACGAGCCATAGACGTTCAGGTCGCGCGATGGCTGCCATTGCAGCGTGGCCTTGGGCGTGAAGTAAGAATCGTTGCGCTGGTAGCCGCCGAAGCCGACCTGCGCGGCCCCCGCGAAACTGCGCGGGAAGCCGGGTTGCGCCGCGTAGGGAATGTTGGCGGCCACGTTGCAGTTGCCCGTCGCGCCGCAGAGGATCACGGTCCCCGGCCCCTGGTTGCCGGCCGTGATGGGTCCCTGGACTTCATTGTCCTCGTCGACGTAGCGCCCCTCGGCGATCAGCCGCAGGGAATCGACGATGTCCCACTCGAATTCGAGATAGGCAGACTTGTGATCCACGAAGCGCCGGACCAGCGAAGGCTGACGCGCCGCGCCGACGTCATCCATGTAGGGGGTTACGCTGGTGCTGCTGAACCCGCCCCCGGGGACGCAGACGCCCCGCGGCGAGGGGAACGGGATGGCCGCCACCAGTACGCAACTGGTGCCCACGCCGAACACCGCGCTGTTACGGTCGAACTGGTCGGATCTTTCGGTCCAGTACTGCACGCCCGCGATGAACTGCAGCGGCCCGTCGAAATCGGAGGTGAACCTGAATTCCTGGTTGAACTGCTCGGTCCGGTTGTCGGTCTTGATGGTCTGCTGGATCGCCATCATGTCGGTCTTGTCGAAATCGAGATCGACGGACACATTCGCCAGCGTGTAACCCGTCAGCGACGCGAAGGTCCCGAGACCGACCGACAGCTCCTGCACCGCCGAGAGGCGCAGCACCTGCCGGTTCGTCCCGGGGAACTCGGGGGCGGTCAACCCGTTGTTGGTCGAGCGGGTGTAGTCCGGGTTATAGGTGACGCTGCGGCCGGCGGCACTGCCGAGCGATCCTCGGAAAGAACTCACCTGGGCATCGTCGTAAACGCCGCGGTTGCCTGTCCCGGTCTCGAAGAGCCGCACCGGATTGACGACCAAGCCGGGGATCGCGGCGATCGGATCGAGGGTGGCGCAGGAGTTGTCCAGCACGGGACCGGTCGCCACCAGCGCGGCGCCTCCGGCAGGATTCGGGATCGAGTAAGTCCGGCAGCTCGAGGCCGCGGCCGGGATGCCCGAGATGCCATTGAAGGGCACCGCCACCTGCGCCGGCTGGTCGAACTCGTCATCCGAGTATTCAGTCCGGACTTTCAGGGAGTAGCTGTCGGTGGGCGTCCACTTGACCGTCAGGGTGCCACCGAGGCCGCTGCCGCCGCCGACCTTGCGGCCGCTGACGGAGTTCTCGTAATAACCCTGGTCTTCGAACCGGTAGCCGTTGAGGCGCACGCCCAGGGTGTCGGTGAGCGGCAGCGACAGGCTCGACTTGATCTCGTACTGCTCTTTGTCGTTGAAATCGGCGGACAGGCTGCCCCCGACCACATCGTCCGGGTCCGCCGTGATGTATGAAATGGCGCCGGCGAAGGCGCTGCGTCCATACAGGGCGCTCTGCGGACCCTTGACGACTTCGATGCGCTGCACGTCGACCAGTCGCGGGTTGATGAGCAGCGAGCCACCGGCCACGCCGATGGCCTCGCTCGAGACATCGATACCGTCGATCAGGCTGGCGACGTTGGGCCGGCCGCGGGTCGGTGAGAGACCGCGCACCACGATCCGCGTGTCGTAAGGAGCAATGCCGGCGTCGAAGGAGAGGCTCGGATCGCGGGCAATGAGGCCCTCGACGTCCTTGATGCCCTCGCGCTCCAACTGCGCCGCAGAGATCGCGGTGACGGCGATCGGCACGTCCTGCAGGTTTTCTTCGCGCTTGCGCGCCGTGACGATGATTTCTTCGAGGACCATGGCCCCGTCCGCGGGCTGTTGTGCCGCGAGCGGTCCGGCGCTGACAAAGCTCAGCGGAGCAACCCAGAACATGTGACGCCACAGGATTGGCTTGGACATTTGCTGACCCCCCTAGTGATGACTCGGATCGACACGCCCTGAAAGGCTCGCCAGGCGAGTGCCGACACTTCCCGCGGCGTGTCTCCGCCGCTCTCAGGACCTTACTACTACTCCGGTGCGCAACTCAGAAAGAGAAAAGCGCCTTGCGCGCCCAGCCAGTGGACGGGCCTCACACCCGGTCTGGACATGCGGTCCGCAGCCTTCATGACGAACCCGGTTCGCCGGCTGTCAGGCGAGCGATACCGTGACCTTGCCGTCCGGCCCGATGTCGGACACGTCGATCGCCACGCCGAGCACCTGGGCGTAGCCCAGCAAGCGGGGCCGGAGCCAGATCTCATGCACCTCCTGGTCGCTCATGTCGAACTGACCGATCCGGCGGGCGATGGCCAGCACCGTGGAATAGGGGAAGGTAAAGGTCCGCCGGCCCGGCGCGACCTCGAGATCCAGGCACAACTGATAAAGGCAACTCGTTCGATCGAACATGCCAACCAGGGCGAGTTCCCGGTCGCCGGTCTTCTCGATGGCCGCCCTGATCCGCTGCAACATCGGCTGCATGGTGCGCACGTCGTGCTCGACGTACTGGCGGCTGAGTCCCTTGTTCTTGGCGAACTGCACCGAATTGAGGTGCATCTTGACCAGGGCATCGTTCATCTCGTGCTGGTAGGGCATGCCGTCCTTGAGGGTGCGGATCGCCAGGGCGACCGCCTTTCCCAGCATCTCTTCCCGCCCCTCGAAACCGCTGGCGGTCGCCGCCATGCCCGCGGGCGCCGGTGCGGCGGAGGCCGCGGACGGGCTGGCTCCTGTCGCCGGCAGGCCGAGTGTGTCGCTCATGCTGGAGTCTCCGTACAAAGGAAAGGGTGTGCACCGATGCGGCGCCCGCTGCGCGGCGCGACTGGCTGCCAGTTATAACCGGCGCAGCCCGGCCACAGACCATGCGCACGCAGGGCTTTGGCCTGCCGTCCAATTGGTGGACAGCGCAGAGTCCGGCGACTAGGCGCCACCACGCCAATGCCGTACAACCAATCGGGACGTTACGGAGATTGAGCCATGTTCATGAATTTCTGGTACCCGGTCGTTCGATCCGCGGACCTGGGCGCCACACCACAGAAAGTCCGGATCCTGGCCCATGATTTCGTCGTCTTCCGCGACCAGACGGGCCAGCCTGCCGTACTGTCGGACACCTGCGCCCACCGTGGCGCTTCGCTGTCGCAGGGCAAGTGCAGGGAAGACGGCACGGTACAGTGCCCCTATCACGGCTGGCGCTTCAACGCCGCCGGGGAATGCACGCGGATTCCCTCCATCGGCTCAAAGACGCGGCCGCCGGCGCGCGCGCGCGTCGACTCTTATCCGGTACAGGAACAGTACGGGATCGTCTTCGCCTTCCTGGGCGACCTCCCGGAGCAGGAGCGTCCGCCGATCCTGCCCGTCGAAGAACATGGCACGCCGGAATGGCGCTCGACCGTCATCACCTTCGACATCAACTACCACTACGAGCGCTCGATCGAGAACGGCCTGGACCCGGCGCACAACGAGTACGTCCACACGACCCATGGCTACCAGGGCGAGCGGGAGGACTCGTACACGATGATGGAACTGCGGCCCTTCAAGAACAATCCCTGGGGCTTCGGGTTCATGGCGACCTTCGACGCACCACCGCTCAAGAATCCCATCATGCGCAGGGTGCGCCCCAAGGGTGGCAAGATGGAGGCAGGCTCCGGCACCGTCGGCCCCAACCACATGTGGACGTACATCAACTTCTCCGAGAAGTACTCGATGCACCAGTACATGTTCGAGGCGCCCATCGACGAACACCGGACCCGCGTTTTCCTGCTGAACGAACGCAACGTGCTCTTCTTCAAGGGCGGCCTGCGGGCGAAGCTCAACGGCTGGCTCGACAAGAAGGTCTCCGAGCGCAACATGTTCATCGCGTCGCAGGACATCCGGGTGATGAACGAAGTCAGCCCCAGGCTCACGCCCCCTTCGCGTGCCAAGGAACTCATGATGCCGGCGGACAAGGTCATCCTGCAGTACCGCGACAAGCTCGACGAATTCGAGGCGCGCGGCTGGCGGATCGACATGGCAGCGCTGCGCGATGCGCAGCAGAAGGGCGATGTCGTGTTCGCCATACCCTGCCCCGCGCGTCGCGAAACCAATGCCTGGGTGCTGGACGAAGTACCGCGGGTGCTGGCCAGGGAACCCGCTGAACCGATCGCCCTGCAGGCGGCCGGCTGACACCACGCCAAACCGCGGCGCACGGCAGCGATGCCGTGCCGTCCAGCCCAGAGGAATCCCAGATGGGCAAGTCGCGCGCACAGCCTCCCGCTGAGGGAATCCGGCTCGGTATCTGGGAACTGGCTCCAGGCATCGAGCGCGCCAATTTCTTTGCGCTGCTCGGCGCGGCGTTCTTCTCGATCGGACTGATGACGCTGGTCGGCAATCTCCGTCCCTACCTGTTCAACGAGATGCTGGCGATTCCCGACGACATCCAGGGCCGCGTCAGCGCGGCGATGGACGTCGTCAGCGAGTTCCCGGCGCTGATCCTCTCCGGACTGGTCGGAGCTGCGTCGGATCGCATCGGCCGGCGCGCGATCTACGCCATGGGCTTCCTCATCCTGTCAGTCGGATACTTCCTGTTCCCCCTGGCAGCGTTCAACTGGACGCTCTACGCGCTGGTGTTCATCACCGCCTGCGGCGCATCGCTGATCTCCGCCATGCTCTCGACGGTGATCGCCGATTACCCCCGCGAGACCTCCAGGGGCAAGCTCGTCGGGATCTGCTTCTTCCTCAACGGCCTGGGCGTTGCTTCGCTGGTGGGTGTGGCGGCCCAGCTGCCTAAGATCTACCTCGCGCGGGGCATGACTCCCTTCGAGGCGGGCCAGGCCGCTTACTGGACCATCGCAGCCCTGTGCCTGGTCCCGATGGTGATCGTCTACCGTGGGCTCGCCCGTCAGTCGCCCGGCCAGCTCGAGGCACGCGAGCCCCTGCTGGCCACACTGCGTATCGGCGTCTTCGCGGCCAGGGACATCAGGATCCGCCTCGCCTATCTTTCCGCGGCGGTCTCGAGGGCGTCGCTGGCGATCATCAGCGCGTTCTTCTTCCTCTGGATGGTGCAGGCCGGCAAGGAACAGGGCATGAGCGCGGCGGAAGCACTGTCCCGCGGCGGTGGAATCTTCGTGGCCATCCAGATCACCGCGACGTTCTGGGCGATCGTGGTCATTTCGTTCATAGACCGGATCGACCGTATCCTGACCATGGCGGTCGCCTCGGCACTCGCGTGTGCGAGCTACACGGCCTTCGGACTGGTGGACGACCCCTTCCAGCCGGCCATGTACTTCGCTGCCGTCTTCCTCGGCATCGGCGAAATGAGCGGCATCCTGGCCTCGCAGGCCCTGATCGGGCAGGTGGCGCCCGAGCGCGGGCGGGGCGCGGTCATCGGGGTGTTCACGCTCTGTGGCTCGCTGGGCATATTTCTCGCCGCGATTGTGGGCGGCACGCTGTTCGACGTCTGGCGGCCCTCGGCCCCCTACATCGTCATGGGAGTCACGAGTGGCGTGCTGTGCGTGGCGGCCACCTACACTTTCTGGGTCACTCGACCGGGCGGAACCCACGCCGCTGCCTGAGCCAGCCCGGTAGCCCGTGGTAAAATCAGGGCCATGAACGAGATCGAATTCCTGCGCGGCCAGATCAACATCGAGCAGGCCCACCTTGCGGAAGTGCTCGAGCACTGCCGGGCCATGTCCGGGGGCCCTGCAGACGGCGCCGACGCGGGCGGGCAACTGGAGGGCTGCGCGCGCTACCTGCTGTACGTGGGCGCACGCACGCTGTCCCGCGACCGGCTGCGCTGCAGGCAGTTCCAGGCGTCCGACACCGGCGGTACGACGGGGCTGACCACGGCGCTGGCCGCAGGCGACATCCTCGCCGGGCTGGCCGCCACCCTGCCCCTGCGCCAGCAGTTGCTGGAGGACCTCGGGCTCCGCCTGCGCGAACTCGAGGCGGCGCCGGCGACGACCACGCTTCGCCCTGAACTGGAACGCCAGGCCCGACTGCTGCTCGGCGCAGGCCTGCCCGAGCGGTGGGCCGCGCTGCAACCGCTGCTGGATCGCAGCTGTGCGGTCACCCAGTGGCGCGAGGCTGCCATGATCGACGCCGATTCGATCTTCGAGGAGCGCAGGCTGTTTGCCGCCAGCGCAGGGCTCGCGCCGCCATGAGCCCGCAGGACGGTTCACCCGGCTCTCAGGGTGGCGCTGGTGAGCCGACACTGCACGCCATCGTGCTGGCGGCGGGCGGCGCCTCCCGCTTCGGCTCGCCCAAACAGCTGGTCCGGATCGACGGACGGCCGATGCTGCACTCGGTGTTGTCCAAGGCCGCAGAGGTCGCCGGCACCTCGGTCAGCGTCGTGCTTGGCGCGTACGCCCGCGAGCTTGCGCCGCTGCTGTCCCATTCGACGGCGTCGCTGGTCATCAACCGCAACTGGGAGTCCGGCATGGCCAGTTCGATCCGGGCGGGGGTGGCAAGCCTGCCCACCATGACCGATGGCGTACTGATCCTGCTGGCGGACCAGCCCGCCATCACCTCGGAGGATCTCCGAAGGCTCCTGCTGGCCTGGCGCCGGCAGCCGGAGCAGATCGCCGCCGCGCTCTACAGCGGGATGACCGGCGTCCCGGCCATTTTTCCGCGCAGCTGTTTCAGTGAGCTTTCGCAGCTGCGCGGCGACCGCGGAGCGCAGATGCTGCTGAAGCGCCACACCGACCGCGTAACCCGGGTTCCGATGATGTCCGCCGCCACGGATATCGACACCCCTGAGGATCTGCTGCTGGTCGAGGCGGCGGCCATCAAGAGGCGCCCGCCGCTGGAGGACTGAGGGTTCAGCCACCGTCGATCGCCGACCGCCGCAGCGGCGAATGCATC
>CAJACZ010000277.1 GCA_903938365.1 uncultured Pseudomonadota bacterium
CCGGCGGGCCCCGCACCGGCACTGACCCGGGGCGGACCGCTTGCGGCGTGGGTGGATCGGGCAAGCTTCGAGTCTCGCCTGTGCCGCGTCAATCGTTTCACGCCCGGGGCACGGCGTGATCGACCTGACACCCGCGTTTAGTACCGCCTGGAAGTAGAGTTTTCTTCAACCGGGAGCGGACATGAAGACGCAAGGGCCCGGCCATTACGGCCGCTTGGCGTCTCAACCGGACGCGCCGGTGATCGCGTGCTCTGCGTACCCGCCGGAGGTGATCAGGATGATCTACACGACCGATCAGATCGAAGCACTCAACAGCAAGCTTCGTCAATCGGTCAGGACCCGAGGGCGCTTCCCAATTGACGAGGCGGCCTTGAAGCTCATCTGGCTACCGTTGCATGAAGTGGCCGAAGATTGGAAGATGCCTGCCAGAGAAGAGCATACAGCGCGAACCCGTTTCGCACTGATTTTCGGCGACAGATTCGAGGCTTACAGTTAATCAACCGGAAGCGCCTGGCAATGGCTCGCTTCGCGAATTCGGAATCCCTGACTTACCAGGGCCCCATTCCCGCCCCCACAAGACCGGCGAGGATCCATGACCCGATTGAATGCCACCACTCGCGAACTTGCTGCCTTCCTCAGGGCATGCTCGACCGATCAGATTGGTCTGGAAAGAATCAAGACCGTTTACAGACCCTACATTTGCCCGTTCGACGAACTGATCGGGTTATTTGAGGGGAACAACTTCAGTGTCTTTGATGTTGGGTGCGGAAGCGGCGTCTTTTTGAAACTTCTGAGGAAGTTCTCGAATGCCACAGCCTTGACTGGCGTTGATATTGATGCCGCCGTGATTGCAAAAGCGCGCGCCTTCGCGGGCAATGATTTGATCAGTTTTCATCAATACAACGGCTTCGACCTTCCGGCCCAAGTCAAGGATTTTGAATATGTAACAATGATCGATGTGCTCCACCATATCCCGGTGGATCAGAAATCGAGCTTCATGGAAAAACTGCACGCAAGCATGTCGGCCGGGTCGAGGCTGATCCTGAAAGACATAGACGCCGATGAAGTCCCATGGGTTTATTTCAACAAGCTGCACGACCGCATGTTAGCCGGCGAAGCGGGGAGCGAACTCTCGCTGACTCAAACAAGAAGACTGCTTGAAGAGACCGGCTTCAGAATCAGGAGTCAATCCAGCAGGAGGATGGCGTGGTACCCACACTTCACCCTGGTTTGCGAGAGATAGATTGATGACTTCCGTCATCGATCAACCCCCGGAATATCTCTGCGGATCTGCCAGGCAGGCAGGTCGGTGCGGAGCCGCTCTTCTATCACGGCCGAAAGCCCCTTAGCCTTGACCAATGCCACGGCACCGTTCCGACAGTAGCGCAGGGGTGACTGCTTCACTCTAGCGCCGCGTCAGCGTCCTCCCGGCAAAGACGCTGCAGGGCAGCCCAGCCTTCGGGGCCGAGCCGTTCGAGCGTCTCGATGTTCGCCTCGAAGATCGCATCGGTGTCGCCGTACGCCGCGATGGCGCGCTCGATGCTCTCCTCACGCAGCAGGTGCAAGGTAGGGAAGGGCGAGCGGTTGCTCGCGTTGCCGGGATCGTCCACCTCGGTGCCGGCAAACTGGTAGCGCGGGTGGAAGCTCGCCACCTGCAGCACGCCTTCGAGTCCGAGGGCTTCGACCGCATCCTCGGCGACGGTCAGGAAATCGTTGTACTCGTGGAAATCCTGCAGGATCTCCGGATGGATCAGCAAGGTCGTCTCGATCTCGCCGGGCGCGGAGGCCGCGAGGCGCTGCAACTCGGACACCAGGTCATCGCGGAGCGCATCAGCCGTAGCGGCGGCGCTCGTGACGTAGCGCACGAGCCCCTGCACCTGCGGACCGCGGGCAAAGGGGCACAGCTGCAGGCCGATCACCGCACGCTCCACCCAGGCGCGGGTCTCGGCAATGCAGCGATCCGGCACGGGTGGCATCGTCATGCAGGCTGATTCCGGTTCACCACGACTATCGTGGCAGGACAAGAATAGCCGAGCCGGCAGCAGGGCGTCCGGACGCCTCAGGTATCGCGGGTGCTGAGCACCAGCTCGCTGCGCACCGCCGAATCGGCGCGGCGCGGATCGTCGACGACGCGGAAATCCGTCTTCCAGTCGTTCCGGCTGACCTCGAAGCGCAGGTAGCCGCGCTGCGCGCCGTTGACGTGATCGACGTGCGGATTGAAGGCCTTGGCCGCGTTCAGAGAATCCCACCACGGACAATGCGAAGAAATCGAGGTCCCGCAGAAGTTATGGCCGATCCGCTTCGAGCGCGCGTCCCAGGGATCCTGGTGGATCCGCATCGCCGCCGCGCAATGCCAGTCGCCGCCCAGCACCACGGGATTGGCCACCCCGTTGGCCAGTGCGTCGATCAGCCGCTGCCGCTGCAGCGGGTAGCCGTCCCACTGGTCCATGTTGACGCTCGGGGCTTCCGGCGCCGCGTTGTAGCGGTACGGTGCAAACCAGGTCTGCGAGGCGATGACGTTGTAGTTCGCGGAGGAGCGCGCCAGCGCGTCGAGCAGCCAGCGCTCCTGCCGCTGCCCGGTCATGGTAAGCGCAGGGTCGGCCAGCTCCGGGCAGCTGGCATCCCCGGGGAAGCCCTGTCCGCAGACCTGGTCGGAGCGGTACTGCCGAGTGTCCAGCAAGTGCACCTGCGCCGGGCCGAAACGGTACGCACCATACAGCTGCAGGTGCGAGTCGATGCCGCTGAGCTCGGGCGGCTGCTCGATGGGCATGTGTTCGTAATAGGCCTGGAGGGCGGCCAGCTTGCGCACCTTGAACTCGAGCGCATTCTGCGCCCAGGGGTCCTGGGGCACGTCGCCCGCCCAGTTGTTGTCGATCTCGTGATCGTCCATGGCGACGATCCAGGGGCTCGCGGCATGCGCCGCCTGCAGTGATGCATCGCTGCGGTACAGGGCATACCGGTTCCGGTAGTCCGTCAGGGTCACGATCTCTGGACCGTCGTGCTGCCGCACGTTCTCGAAGCTCAGCTCGCGACCGCCCACGTTGCGCTTGACGGCTCCGAGCGGGCTCGGGCCGCCCTCATAGATGTAGTCCCCGATGTGGATCACGCAGTCCGGGGCCCAGCGCGCCATGTCGGCGAAAGCCGCAAAGTGCCCGGACTCATAAGAGTTGCAGCTGGCGAGCGCCAGCTTCGCGCCGGTGGCGGCCGGGTCGGCCGTCCGCGTCCGGCCGACCGGGCTCTCGTCCTCGCCGAAATAGAACTGATACCAGTACTCGCGGCCGGGCTCGAGGTCGCGCAGCTTCACATGCACGGAGTGCGCCTTCGCCTCCGAGGTCTCGACAAAGCCCTCCTGCACGAGCCGCCGCATCGCCGGCTCCGAGCACACGCGGTAGCGCACGGTCGTCACGCCGGTCGGCATGCCCCCGCCCCGCAGCGGTTCGGGAGCAAGCCGGGTCCAGAGAACCACGCTGCTGGCGCGCGGCGAGCCCGACGCCACACCCAGGCTGAAGTGATATCGGCTGCTGGCCGCACGCACGGCGGGTGCGCACACCAGCAGGCCGGATGACATCAGGAAGTGGCGTCGGGAGAGCATGGTCTTTAGCGCCTCAGAAGTTGTATTCGTACTGGAGGTAGTACGAGAG
>CAJACZ010000278.1 GCA_903938365.1 uncultured Pseudomonadota bacterium
CAGCCCTGTGCGCCGGCCTGCTGCTCGCCCTGACCTGCGCGGCACCCGCGTGGCCGGACGACACCGAAGTCTTCCTCAACCAGGCCGCCGCACGCGGCGTGAAGCCCAACGTCCTGTTCATCGTCGACACCTCCGGCAGCATGGATGCGCTGGTCCGCGTCGCGAAGCGGCCTTACGACGCCGGCACGACCTATCCGGGAAGCTGCAGCGCCTCCAGCATCTATTTCGCGCGTGCCAGCGGCGGCGCGACTCCGCCCGCGTGCGAGGGGGCCTCGCGCGCCATCGAAGCCTCCAGCAACGCCTGCGCAGCCGCGCAGTCAGCGCTTTCCGGCCCCGCCGGCTTCTGGACCGGCAAGGCTGCGCGCTGGGACGAGGAACGGGTGGGCTGGCGGAACCTGCTGGCGGAGACCACTGACTCTGCTCCGGTCGAATGCGAAGCGGATGCTGGGCGGCATGGCCGTGACGCCAGTTCACCCAAGCGCTGGGCCCGTAACGGCGACGCGGGCAACCGCTGGACCGCCAGCGCCACCGAGGCAGTTTCGTGGGCCTCGGCGGACGTCTACACCTTCTACAGCGCCAACTACCTCAACTGGCACCACGCACCCGGCGAGCCCGCGGAACTGTCCAGGCTCGATGTCGTCAAGTCGGTGGGCACGTCGATCATCCACTCGGTCGACAGCGTCAACCTCGGGCTGATGCGCTTCAACCTCGGTGCTCCGCCCGAGTTCGTGTCGGAGGGCGGCATGGTGATCCACGAAGTCGCCGACGTGACGCGTGCGCGCGAATCGATCGTCGAGCGGCTGCGCGAGGTCAACACGCCGGGTTACACGCCCCTGTCGGAAACCCTGTACGAGGCCGGGCAGTACCTGGCGGGACGGGGCGTCGATTATGGCCTCGACTCGACCGTGACCGGAGGCGTCAGTTTCCCGAGCGTGGCAGAGTCGCGCGAGGCCAGCGACCCGTCGCGATACCGCTCGCCGGTCGAATACCAGTGCCAGCGGAATTTCGTCGTGCTGCTGACCGACGGCGAGCCTTCGGCCGACTCCTCGGCGGACGACAGGATCGCTGCCCTGCCCGGGTTCCCCACGCTGGGTCGCAGCAGCTGCGATGGCGAAGGCGAAGGCCGCTGCCTCGACGACATGGCCGAGTACCTCAATGTCGCGGCGGACCTGTCGCCCTCGCTGCCCGGCCGACAGAGCGCCACGACCTACACCATCGGCTTCGGGGAGGAGGTCGCAGGCTCGGGGTTCCTGGCCGAAGTCGCCAGGCGGGGCGGCGGAAAATCCTTCGGCGCAACGGACGGCAACGGCCTGACCCAGGCGCTGCAGAGCATCTTCGGCGACATCCTGCAGACCGGGGCAACCTTCGTGTCGCCTGCGGTCTCGATCAACGCCTTCAACCGCACCCAGACCAACAACGAACTGTACGTGTCGGTTTTCAAGCCCGACGACACCCAGCGCTGGCGCGGCAACGTCAAGAAGTACGCCCTGCGCAGCGGGCGGATCGTCGATGTCTCCGGCGCCGAGGCGGTCGATCCGATGACCGGCTTCCTCAGGAGCGGCTCACGCAGCCTGTGGTCGTCAGCGCCCGAGAACGACGTCGTCGAGGATGGCGGTGCGGTGTCGCGACTTCCCGCACCGGGGCAGCGCCGGCTGCTGACCCACTTCCCCGAAGGCGGCTCCGCCGAGCTCACGGCATCCGGCAACGCCTTCAACACAGGC
>CAJACZ010000279.1 GCA_903938365.1 uncultured Pseudomonadota bacterium
ATGCGTCGTGGGCTGGGGTGTCGTGTTCCTGATGCCCGATACCTATCAGGCTTCGGCGCGGGTGTTCGTCGACACGCGGACCCTGCTGAGCCAGGTCACGCAGGGCGCTGGCGGGGACGGCGCGGCTGAAGCCCAGGTGCAGCGGGTGCGCCAGGCGCTGCTCGGCGCGCCGCAGCTGACCCGGGTGGGCACCGAGACGGGACTGTTTGCCGCGGGCCTCACGGTCAAGGAGCGCCAGTACGCGCTCGAGACGCTGCGCAAGCGCATCCAGATCAGCACGAGCAGTTCCGGCAACAGCGGCAGCGTGTACCTGATCTCCTACAAACACCGCGATCGCGACATGGCGCTGCGCGTGGTCGACAAGCTGGTGAGCTCCTTCGTCGAGGGTGCGCTCGGCGGCAAGCGCGAGGGCGCGGCCCAGGCGCAGGGCTTCCTGTCCACCCAGGTCGAACAGTCCACGCGCCGGCTCAGCGAAGCGGAGGGCAAGCTGGCGCAGTTCAAGCAGCGCAACCTGGCCGTCATGCCCGGCGCGGGCGGCGACTATTTCACCCGCATGCAGGCCGAGACCACTGCACTCGAGAAGGCCGAGGCCGCGGTGGCGGTCGCCGCCAACAAGCGCGCGGCGCTGCAGCGGCAGATGCGCGGCGAGCAGGCTTTCCTGTCCGGATCGGGCGGGCGCGCGTCTTCGGCGTCTTCTGCGTCCGCGGTGTCCGGCGGCAATGGCGACATCGCGACGCGCATCCGCGAGACCCAGTCGAAGCTGGACGACCTGCTGCTGCGCTTCACCGAGAAGCATCCCGAAGTGCTGGGGCTCAAGCAGACGCTCGAGGAACTTCAGCAGCGCCAGGCCAGCGAACTCGAGGCGGCGCGCCGTGGTGACCCCGGCGCGGCCGCGCGTGCGGGCCTCACGGCCAACCCGGTCTTCCAGAGCATCCAGCTGCAGTACAACCAGGCCGAGGTCGAGATCGCCTCATTGCAGGCCGATCTCTCCGCGCGGCGCAGGGCGGTGGCGGAGTTGCGTCGCATCGCCGACACGGCGCCGGGCATGGAGGCGGAGTTCGCGCAGCTGAACCGTGACTACCAGACCGCGAAGGATCAGCACCAGGCGGTGGTCGATCGCTATGAGCGCACGCGGGGCAGCGACGTTGCCGTGGGCAGCGCTGCGCTGCAGTTCGAGATCATCGATCCGCCGAGCGCGCTGTACGACCCCGTCGAGCCGAAGCGCGGCATCCTGATCGTGCTGGTATTGCTGACGGGCCTCGGCGCTGGCGCCGGCGTGGCCTACCTGATGCAGATGCTGCAACCGGTGTTCTTCAGCACCCGTTCGCTGGGGGCGGCTACCGGCCTTCCCGTGCTCGGCATGGTCAGCCTCACCTGGCTCGAGAAGCACCGGGCCGACGAGTTCCGCGCCGGCCTGCGCTATGCCGCCGCGGTCGGTGGCCTGGCCGTGTTCTCGATGCTCGTGCTGCTCGGCCAGTATCGCATCGCACGCCTCGTGCGCGACGTGGTGAGCTGATCCCACAGGATGGCGGCAGGGTCCTGACCGCCTGTACTATCGGCGCTCCGGTACCCGGGGACATTCGATGACCAACCGTTCGCGCACTGCCATCACCCTGCTGGGCGGGCTCGCCCTTGGGGTCGCCGTCGCGACGATGGGCCCCGCGCTGGCGGATCGCGACGCGGTCCCCTCATCGCCTGCGCTCCCTTCGGGGTCCGCTGTGGCGCGCCCGTCGGCCGCGTCGGCCAGTCCGGTCGAATTGCGCCACATCGCCGAGATCATGGATCGGGTCCGGGCCGAGTACGTGGACGAAGTGTCCGAGCAGGCTCTGCTCGACCAGGCGCTGCGCGGCCTGGTCAGTGGCCTGGATCCTCATTCGGCCTACCTGGACCAGGATGAGTACGATGAGATCCGCCGCAGCACGTCCGGCAGCTACCCCGGGATCGGCATCGAGATCGAGGCGCAGGGCGAGGCGATCAAGGTGCTGCGGCCGCTGGCGGATTCCCCGGCCGAGCGCGCCGGCCTGCGCAGCGGCGACGTGATCGTGCGGATCGACGACGCGCCGGTCGGCAAGGATGTCGAGTCGGCGATCGACCAGATGCGCGGACCCGAGGGTTCGCGCGTGATGCTGACGGTGCGGCGCAGCGGCACGGACGAAGTCGTGGATCTGGCGCTCGAGCGGGCTCTGGTCGAGGTGCACAGTGTGTCGGGGACGATGCTCGAACCGGGTTACGCCTACGTGCGTATCGAGAATTTCACCGACACGACGCCGGTGGATCTCAGGAAGGTCGTGAACGACCTGCGCTCCGACTGGGGTCCGATGCGCGGCATGGTGCTCGACCTGCGCAACAATCCCGGTGGCGTGCTGGAGTCTGCGGTGGAGGTGGCCGATGCCTTCCTCGAGTCCGGCACGATCGTCTCGGCCTTTGGCCGGACGCCGGATGCCCGGTTCAGCCTCGACGCCACGCCCGGGCAGCTGCCCGACGCCCCCGAGGTGGTGCTGCTGGTCAACGGCGCATCGGCCTCGGCGGCCGAAATCCTCGCCGGCGCGCTGAAGGATCACGGCCGCGCGCGGCTGGTGGGGCGCCGCACCTATGGCAAGGGCTCCGTGCAGACCGTCATCCCCCTGTCCGACGGGCGCGCGCTGAAGCTTACGACTTCGGTCTATGCGACCCCTTCCGGAGCGCTGATCAACCAGCGCGGCATCGATCCCGACGTGGTGCTCGAAGGTCCCGAGCCTGCGCCCGCGGCGCCGGGCCGCGATCCGGAGGTGGCCGTGGCGCTGCGTCTGCTGCGTGGCGCGGCGGCCGAGGCACCGCGGTCGCGCAGCGCGGCCCTGCCCACGGACTCGCGCGGGCTCAGCCTGGTCAGTTCAGGGTCGCAGAAACCGCGCCGATAAGCCCGCCGACCAGCAGGATGAGCGTCGGCACCGCCGAGATGCCGAAGCCGATGTGCCGCTTGTTCGCCGCCTTGACGTAGCCGGTGAAATACAGCGTGCGGCCCACGAGGAACACCAGCCCCAGCCCCGCCGCCCAGTCCGGGTCGACGAAGGTCGCGAAGCTCCACAGGCTCGGCAGCAGCACGGCCAGCTGCTCCAGCGTGTTCATGTGGATCCGGTAGTAGCGCTCGAAGTCCGGATGCCCGGCCGTGGCCGGCGCGGGAATGCCGTAGCGTCCCCGGGCGTAGCCCACCGCAAGGCCGAACACGAAATACTGGAGCACGGCGAGGAGCATCACCACGTGGACCTGCGGCATCGGGAGACCTCTGTGAAGCTGAGCCGGCGAGTTGCCGGGCAGGGAGCATAGCGCGGTGGCAAAATAAGGCCATTAACCACTGGCCGACGGAGACCCGAGCCATGATTGGATTCATCCTGCGCGCGGTCATTTCCGCCCTGGGCCTGTGGGTCGCGACCCGCTGGGTCGACGGCCTGCGCATCGACGACGCCATGACGCTGCTGCTGGCTGGCGCGCTGCTGGGCATCGTGAACGGTTTCGTCCGGCCGCTCGCCATCATCCTCACGTTCCCGATCACGCTCGTGACGCTCGGACTGTTCCTGCTGGTGGTCAACGCCGGCATGCTGTCGCTGGTGGCCTGGGTGCTCCCCGGCTTCTTCGTCGCGGGTTTCTGGAGCGCCTTCTGGGGTGCGCTGATCGTCAGCCTCACCGGCTGGGTGGGCTCCTGGTTCATCGGTCCCCGTGGCTTCGAGCGCATCGCATCCAAGTGACAGCCCCGCTCCTGTTCGTATTCGGGTTGCTGGCGCTTGCCGCGCCAGCGGTTGCGAGCACCGGTGACCTGCGCTTCACCGGCTATGCCCGCGATATCGAGTCGGGAAAGCTCCTGTATGTCGAGTCGCACCACGTGGCCAACCTGGGCGCACCGGGCGAGGAGCGCGTGGTGCTCTATCGCTGTGCCTCGGGCAACCAGCCCTTCGCGCGCAAGGAACTCAAGTACGGCGAGGTCCGCGAGGAACCCGAGTTCAGCTTCCTCGACGCGCGCAGCGGCTACCTCGAGGGGCTGCGGCGCACGCCGCAGGGGCCGCGCGTGTTCCAGCGCGCCGATGCACGCGCGAAGCTGCGCGAGGACAAGGTGCCGGACAACGTCGCGATCGTCGCGGATGCCGGCTTCGACGAGTTCGTGCGCAAGCACTGGAACGAGCTCGAGGCGGGCGGGACGGTCCGCTTCCCCTTCCTGATCCCCAGCCAGCTCGACTTCCTCAGCTTCAAGGTGGTCAAGCACCACGAGGAGCCGATCGACGGTGCCGTCGCCTCCGTGATCCGGCTCAACCTGTCGGGCGTCATCGGCTGGTTCCTGCCGTTCATCGAAGTCAGCTACCGCAAGAGCGACCGGACGCTGCTGCGCTACAAGGGCCTGACCAACATCCGTGACGCCAAGGGTGACAACCTGACGGCGCTCATCGAACTGCCGGCCCGCGAGCGGCGTGCGCTGCCGCCGGGGGGCGCGGATCTGGCGCGCCTGCGCGCCGAGCCGCTGGTCGCGAAGTGCCCCGCGGGCTAGCGCGCGCGGGCTGGCCAGTTCACCAGCAGCAGACCGACGAGGATCACGGCCATGCCGGCCAGCTGCGCCGCACCCAGCCGCTCGTCGAGCAGCCACCAGCCCAGCACCGTCGCGATCGCCGGGTTGACGAAGGCGTAGCTGCCCACCTGCGCGGGCGTGGCGTTCACCGACAGCCAGGCATAGGCCGAATAGGCGATGCAGGAACTGAAGATCGTCATGTAGGCGAGCGCGGCCATCCCGGGTCCGGACCAGTGCCAGCGGCCGAATTCACCCGCGAGCGCAGCGGGTATCAGCATGAGGAGTCCCCCGCAGAGCATCTGCAGGCCGGTGAAGGACAGCACGTCGAGCCGGGTGTCGACGTTGCGGATGTAGATGGTGCCCACCGCCCACGTCAGGCAGCCGAAGAGGATCGCGGCGGAGGGCAGCAGTCCGCCTCCCGGCGCTGCGCCGGCCTTGGCGTGCGTCGCCAGGGCGGTCTCCTGCAGGCCGGGGCCGAAGATCAGCGCGGTGCCGAGGAAGCCGACGGCGAGCCCGAGGCCGACGCGGGCAGTCAGCGCGTGGGCGCGCGCGCCGAACATGCCCAGGATGGGGATCCAGAACGAGCACGTCACGTTGAGCAGGGCGGCCTGGTTTGATGCAACCCACTGCAGGCCCCAGACGTTGCCGCCGTTGGCGAGCGTGACCGAGCACAGGCCGACGATGATCAGGTGCTTCCATTCCCCGCGCGCGATGCGCGCCGGCGGGTTGCCGAAGCGCAGGGCGATGGCCCACAGCAGCAGGCCGCCGACGATGAAGCGCACGGCACCGAACAGGAACGGCGGCAGGTCCTGCACCGCGATGCGCGTGGCGAGATAGGTCGAACCCCAGATGAGGTAGATGCTCGCGAAGCCCAGGATGAACTTCGCGCGATGACTGGGGCCGATGGCGCTCAACGCGGGGCGGGTGTGCTGCGGGTCGCGGTCCGGTAGAGCGAGGTGCCGAGTGCCGCGAGCACCAGCAGGCCGAGCCAGCCGCCGAAGTGCAGCGAGTCGGGCAGGGCCAGTACGTCGGGTCGCCCGTAGGTGACGATCGGGATCGCGATCAGGATGCCCATCAGCGCCTCGCCCGTGATCATGCCGGCTGCGAACAGCAGGCCCCGCCGGTTGAGCTGCTCGGTGTCCTCCGGGCTGCGGGCGGCGCCACCGAAGCTGCGCGTCGCGAGGTGCGAGAGCAGGCCGCCGGCGAAGATCGGGACCGACAGTTCGATGGGCAGGTAGATGCCGACCGCAACGGCCAGCACCGGCGCGCGGAAGGTCGAAGCGCGCGACTTGAGGATCTCGTCGACCACGATGATCGCGACGCCGATGGCGGCGCCGATGGCGATCATGCCCCAGGGCAGCGAACCGCCGAACAGTCCCTTGGAGACCGAAGCCATCAGGGTCGCCTGCGGCGCCAGCAGCGGATCAGGGTGTGCCGCGGTCGGCACGCCGATGCCATAGGCCCTGGCGAGCAGGTTGAGCACCGGCGCCATGACCAGCGCGCTGCTGATGGCCCCGATGGCCAGCATCGTCTGCTGGCGCCAGGGCGTGGCGCCGACCAGCTGGCCGCACTTGAGGTCCTGCAGGTTATCGCCGCTGATGCACGCGGCGCAGCACACGACGGCGCCGATCATGATCGCCGCCACGGGGCCCAGCGTGGCGTCGCGACCCATCAGGCCGAGCAGCACGACGGCCGCGAACAGGATGGTGGCGATGGTGATGCCCGAGACGGGGTTGTTCGACGAGCCGACGAGACCGGCCATGTACGCCGAGACGGAGCAGAACAGGAAGCCGGCGACGATCATGATCACGGTCATCGGCAGGCTCACGGCCAGCGAGCCGACGATGGTCTGGTACAGGGCCCACAGCGGGAGCGTGAAGAGCAGGATGCCGGCCAGCACCCATTTCATCGGCAGGTCGCGGTCGGTGTCGGGGATGGTGCCGACGCCGGCACCGGCGCGTGCCGCGGCGAGCCCGCTGCGCACGCCGGACAGGAGCGAGTGACGCAGCGATACCAGCGCCCAGATGCCGCCCACCAGCATGGCGCCGACCCCGAGGTAGCGGATCTGCTGCGACCAGATCGCCCCGGCGGCATCCTCGGCGGACACGCCGGCCAGCGCCTGCGCAAACTCTGCATTGCCGGGCAGGACGTAAGCCGCGTAGAGCGGGATGGCGATGTTCCAGGAGATCATGCCGCCGGCGAGCACGAGGATGCCGACGTTGAGGCCGACGATGTAGCCGACGCCGAGCAGCGCGGGCGAGAGGTTGGTGCCGACGTAGGCGATGGCGCCGCCCGGGGCGTAGGTGGCCGCCGCGGCGGTGTCGGGAATGATGCGCAGGCCGCTGGCCGCGGCGAGCTTGGCGAGCCCGCCGCCCAGCGCGCTCAGCCCGAGGATGCGCAGGCCCTGCGCCGGATCCTCGCCGGTGCGCAGCACCTCGGCGGCAGCCCGGCCTTCGGGGAACGCGAGCTTCTGCTCGACGATCAGCGCGCGGCGCAGCGGTACCGAGAACAGCACGCCGAGCAGGCCGCCGAGCCCGGCGATCGCCAGCACCCAGCTGTAGCGGAAGTCGCTCCAGTAGCCGAGGATCACCAGCGCCGGAATGGTGAAGATCACGCCGGAGGCGATCGAGGAGCCAGCCGAGGCGCCGGTGGCGACGATATTGTTCTCGAGGATGCCGCCGCCGCCGAGCAGGCGCAGCACCGCCATGGACACCACCGCGGCGGGAATCGCCGAGGCGATGGTCATGCCCGCGAACAGGCCGAGGTAGGTGTTGGCGGCGGCGAGGATCATCGCGAGCGCGATCGACAGCAGCACCGCCCGCAGGGTCAGCTGCGGTGCCGTGGTGGCCCCCGCGGCCGGGCCCGCGGCCGCGCCGCTCACTTCACATCACCCATCCAGCGGCGCACGACGGGGCTGACCAGCAGCATCACCAGCGCGGCGATGGCGCCAAACCAGAAGATGCCCATGTACTGTCCCGGCATGGCCGCGACGTTGCCGGCGTCGAACTCGCCGGCGATGCGGCCGGCGATGAGATTGCCGAGCGAGACCGCCAGGAACCAGATGCCCAGGCTCTGACCCACGAACCTCGGCGGCACGAGCTTCGTCACCGAGGAGAGGCCCACCGGCGAGAGGCACAGCTCGCCGAAGGTGTGCAGCAGGTAGGTCAGTACCAGCCAGTAGGCGGCGGCGGGCATGCCGGCCGTGACGACGCGCGCGGCGCCCATCATGACCAGGAAGCCCAGCGCCATGCCGAGCAGGCCGAGTGCGAACTTCACCGGCGTGGAGGGGTCCATGTTGCGGCGGGCGAGCGCGACCCAGAGAGCCGAGAACACCGGAGCGAAGACCACGATGAAGATCGCGTTGAGCGACTGGAACCAGCCTGCCGGCACCGTGAACTCGCCGAAGACTCGGTCGGTGTAGCGTTCGGCGAAGAGGTTGAGCGAGGACCCCGCCTGCTCGAACCCCGACCAGAACAGCGCGCAGGCGACGAACAGCACCCACAGCGCCAGCACGCGCTTGCGCTCGGTCGCATCGAGCCCCGCGAACAGCAGCAGGTAGGCGAAGTACAGCAGCGTCATCGCGACGATGACGCCGATTCCGAAGCCCTGCAGCTGCACCGGCGAAACCGAGACGATCCCCAGGAAGGGCAGCGCCACCAGCGCCGCGGCCAGCGCGGATCCGATCCACAGGTTGCGCCAGGCGCCGCGCAGGTCCGTGCCCGGCGGCACGTGCGGTGCAATGCCTGCGCCGCCGAGGTGGTGGCGGGTCAGCACGAACTGGATCACGCCGAGCAGCATGCCGATGCCGGCGGCGAGGAAACCGACGCGCCACCCGTACAGCGCTGCCAGCCACGCCGTGATGAGCGGGCCGATGAACGCGCCGAGGTTGATGCCCATGTAGAAGATCGTGAAGCCGGCATCGCGGCGGCCGCCGCCCTCCGGATAGAGGTCCGCGACCAGCGCCGAGACGTTCGGCTTGAGCAGGCCGACGCCGAGGATGATGACGATGAGGCCGAGGTAGAACATCTGCGAGTTCTGCGACAGCCACAGGCCGAAGCTGCCCAGCGCTATGAGAATGCCGCCGTAGAGCACGGCCTTCTGCGCGCCGATCAGGCGGTCGGCGATCCACCCGCCCGGCAGGGCCACGACATAGACCGCGGCGGTGTACAGACCGTAGATGGCGGTCGCCGTCCTGTCGTCCAGCCCCAGCCCGCCGCTGGCGATGGAGTCGACCAGAAAAAGCACGAGCAGCGCGCGCATGCCGTAGAAGCTGAAGCGTTCCCACATCTCGGTGAAGAACAGCGTGGCGAGGCCCCGGGGATGACCCAGGAAGGTCGCGCCCGAGTCGGGTGTGGCGGGTTTCGAAGGAGTATTCATTGTTCTTTTCTCCATGCCGGGCCGCGGCCTTCTATGCCCGGAGTCTGAGGGATGCGGCCGGGGGGCGGCAAGGCGGCGCCCGCGGCGGCGCGGGGCGGGTCCGCCGGGCGCTGCTCAGGCTTCGGCTTCCGCCTCGGCTTCGGCGTCGCGACGCATCCGCGACATGATCCGGGCCATCACGAGGCCGCCTTCGTACAGCAGGTACATGGGCACGGCCATGATGGTCTGGGAGATGGCGTCGGGCGGAGTCAGCAAGGCGGCGAGCACGAAGATCCCGATCAGCACATAGCCGCGGGACTCGGCCAGTTTCTCGACGGTCACGAGGCGCGTGAGCACCAGCAGCACGACCACGATCGGCACTTCGAAAGCGAGGCCGAAGCACAGGAACATGGTCAGCACGAAGTCCATGTAGCTGTTGATGTCCGTCATCATCGTCACGCCGGCAGGCGTGGTCTTGGTGAAGAAGTCGAACATTACCGGGAACACGAACAGGTACGCGAAGGCGATGCCGATGTAGAACAGGATGATCGAGGACATGAGCAGGGGGATCGCGAAGCGCTTTTCATGGCGGTAGAGACCGGGCGCGACGAAGGCCCAGACCTGGTACAGCACGACGGGCATGGCGACGAACAGCGCTGCGAAGAACGACAGCTTGAAGGGCGTCATGAACGGCGAGATGACGCTGGTCGCGATGAGCGACGCGCCCTGGGGCAGCTTGTCGATCAGGGGCTGGGCAACGAAGGTGAAGATGTCGTTGGCGAAGAACGCGAGCGGCAGGAAGACCAGCAGCACGGCGAGGAAGGCGCGGAGGACGCGATCGCGCAGCTCGAGCAGGTGCGAGATCAGCGTGCCTTCGGCGAGCTTTTCAGTTTCCTCGCTGCTCATCGGGGGGCTGTGGCGCATCGGCGCCGTTGGCGTTGACGTAGTCTTCGACGGGCGAGTGGGTGGGCGTCGGTTCCGGCGGCAGTACCGACGCTTCGCTGTACGCGTCGCTGGATCCCGGCGACGCGGTCGTGGCCGCGGCCATGGCCGCAGCGCCGGCGGAGGCGGCCGCCGGAGTGAAAGCGGTGGCGGTGCCGGCGGGTTCAGGCGTCGCGGTGGTGTTGCGCCGCGTGGTCGGCGTGAGGGTGGCTTCGTCCTCGAGCTGCTCGCGGAACTGGCGCGCCATGGAGCGTGCCCGACCCATCCAGCGACCGACCTGCGAGACGACCTTGGGCAGTTTCTCGGGGCCCAGGACCACGAGGGCGAGCGCCATGATCAACAGCAGCTCGCTGAAGCCTACCTCGAACATCGCTGCACCCGGGGAGCCGCCCTGCCTGCGCCGTTCAGCTGCTGCGGTCGGCCGACTTCTGTTCGGTGCCCGCCTTGGCGGATTCGGGGAACTCGGCGTCGGCGGCGTCCTGCTTGATCTGGCGGACGCTCTCGGACGAGTCGCCTTCATCCATCGACTTCTTGAAGCCGCGCACGGCGGCGCCGAGATCAGTGCCGATGGTCCGCAGTTTCTTCGCGCCGAAAACCAGCAGCACGACCAGCAGGATGATGATCAGTTCGCGCATTCCGATACCCATGACGACCTCTGCTGCTGTGTGGAACGGGCTCCCGGGAGAAGGCCGGGACACCTGGCGATGATAGGACAAAAGAGCGCCGCAAGCCGGGAAAGTTCCGGGGCCGGCGTGCGTCGACCCTGCCGCCCCCCCTGGCGGCGATCAGCTTGTCATATCAGGGATTTTCCGCACTTTCCGGTGTCTGTAACCAGAACGTCACCGGCCCGTCGTTCACCAGCGTCACCTGCATGTCCGCGCCGAACCGGCCCGTGGCCACGTCGGGGTGCGCGGTGCGTGCGCGCTGGCACAGGACGTCGAACAGGCGGCGCGCCTGCTCGGGCGGGGCCGCGGTGCTGAAGCCGGGCCGCGTGCCCTTGCGGGTGTCGGCGGCGAGCGTGAACTGCGGCACCAGCAGCAGCCCGCCGCCAGTGTCGGCCAGCGAGAGGTTCATGCGGCCTTCAGCGTCGCCGAACACGCGGTAGCCGAGCAGGCGCGCGAGCAGCCTGTCGGCCGCCGGTTCGTCGTCGGCGGGCCTGACGGCCACCAGCGCGAGCAGGCCGGGGCCGATGGCGCCGATGCGCTCGCCGGCCACCGCCACGCTGGCACTCGAGACACGCTGGATCAGGGCGATCATGGGATACTTATACCCCACCCGCGAAATCGCCCCGAGGCACCTGACGCATGAAGCGACGCCAGTTCATCACCGCCGCGGCCACTGCCGCTGCGGCCACGACCGCAGCCTGCGCCGGCAAGGACCCTGCGGCCGCCGGAGCCTGCGCTCCCGGCGAAAAAGCCGAATTCCGCTGGAAACTCGTGACCACCTGGCCGCCGAACTTCCCGGGGCTGGGCACCGGCGCGGTGAATTTCGCCCAGACCATCGAAAAGTGCAGCAACGGCCGCATCCAGATCAAGGTCTACGGTGGCGGCGAGCTGGTGCCGCCCTTCGAAGTGTTCGACGCGGTTTCGCGCGGCACGGCCGAGCTGGGGCATTCCGGCGCTTACTACTGGAAAGGCAAGGCCGAGGCGGCCTCCTTCTTCTCCAGCGTGCCCTTCGGCCTGACGGCAACCGAAATGAACGCCTGGCTGTATTTTGGCGGCGGGCTCGAACTGTGGCGTGAGGTCTACGCGCCCTTCGGCATCATCCCGGTGCCCTGCGGCAACTCGGGTGCGCAGATGGGCGGCTGGTTCAACCGCGAGATCAAGTCGATCGCGGACCTCAAGGGCCTCAAGATGCGCATCCCCGGCCTCGGTGGCGAGGTGCTGGCGCGCGCGGGCGGCACGCCGGTCGCCCTGGCCGGATCCGAGATCTTCACCGCGCTGCAGACGGGCAACATCGATGCGGCCGAATGGGTCGGTCCGTACAACGATCTTGCCTTCGGCCTCTACAAGGCGGCGAAGTACTACTACTACCCCGGCTGGCACGAGCCGGGCTCGACCATGGAATGCCTCATCAACCGCAAGGCCTTCGAATCCCTGCCGGCCGACCTCCAGGAAATCGTCCTGACCGCCGCGCGGGCAGTCAACGACACCATGCTCGCCGAGTTCAATGCCCGCAGCTTCGAGGCGCTCGACCAGCTCGTGAACCTGCACAAGGTGCAACTGCGCGCCTTCCCGCCGGACGTGCTCCGGCTGCTGCGCGAGCTGTCGCAGCAGGTCACCGCAGAGAAGGCCGCCGCGGATCCGCTGTTCCGCAAGGTGCACGAGTCCTTCAGCAAGTTCCAGAAAGGCGTGGCGGTCTGGACCCGCGTGGCGGACCAGGCGATCGTCGAGACCCGCGCCCTGTGAGGCCCGCTCCCGGTGAGAGGAGCGCCCGGGCCGCAGTGCGACTCGGCGGGTGGCAATTCGGCAGGCGAGATCGTAAGATCGCCAGCCGTTTTTCGCGTAATTTCACAGGGTTGGAGTTCGGAGTGACTATGAGGCTTTCCGCGCGTATCTGGGCTCTGGGCTTGCTGGCCTTCGCGGCCTCTTCCGTTTCGACCGTCGCCGAGGCCCAGGCCAGCGGTGACGCGGCACGTGGCGCGCGTGTCGCCTACACCTGCCTGGGCTGCCACGGCATCCCCAACTACAACAACACCTACCCGACCTACCGCGTGCCCAAGCTGCGCGGCCAGCACCCCGAATACCTCGTGATCGCGCTGCAGGCTTACCGCAGCGGCGAGCGCAGCCACGGCACGATGAACGCCAACGCGGTCCCGCTGACCGAGCAGGACCTGGCCGACGTCGCCGTCTACCTCGCCGGGCCGGTCGTCGCGCCGGCCGCCAGCGCCGCGCCGGTCGGCACCCCCCCGGCTGCGGCCGCGGTCTGCGTGGCCTGCCACGGCAACGACGGGGTCGGCATCACGCCGCAATACCCGACCCTCGCCGGCCAGTACCCCGACTACCTCGCGCGCGCCCTCACCGACTACAAGAAGGGCGGTCGCAAGAACGCCGTGATGAGCGGTTTCGCCGGCCAGCTGTCCGACAAGGACATCAAGGAACTGGCCGCGTACTACGCGGCGCAGCGCCCCAGCCTCGACACGGTCCCGAAGCGCAACAACCGCTTTTTCGCGCGCTGAGCGCGCTTCAGTCCCGCAGGCGTTCCAGGAAGGTCGCCGCCGTCTTGAGGTAGAAGTCCCGGTTCCCCTTCTTGCGGAACCCATGGCCTTCGTCCTTCGCAGCGAGGTACCACACCTCGCTGCGGTTCGCCCTGAGCTTCGCCACCAGCTGTTCGCTCTCCGACGCGGGCACCCGCGGGTCGTTCAGCCCCTGCACCACGAGCAATGGTTTGCGGATCATGCCGGCGTTGGTCAGCGGCGATATCCGGTTCAGGTAGGCCCGCATGCGCGGGTCACGCTCGTCGCCGTATTCCGCGCGGCGCAGGTCGCGGCGATAGCCCGAGGTATTGGTCAGGAAGGTGACGAACTGACTGATGCCGACCACGTCGATTCCGCCGCGCAGCCGGTCGCCGTAATTCACGAGCGAGGCCAGCGTCATGTAGCCCCCGTAAGAGCCGCCCATCACGACCACGCGCTGCGGGTCGAGGTCGCGCTGCGCGGCGATCCAGACCAGCAGTGAGCCGATGTCGCGCACTGCGTCGGCGCGCAGCATACCGTTGTCGAGCTGGGCGAAGGTCCTGCCATAGCCCGTCGAGCCCCGCACGTTCGGCGCGATGACCGCGTAGCCGAGCTCGTTCACGAGGTACTGCGTGAAGGCGCTGAAGCCCGGCCGCGACTGGCCCTCGGGTCCGCCG
>CAJACZ010000280.1 GCA_903938365.1 uncultured Pseudomonadota bacterium
CCGGCGCGGCGATTGTCACCGGGACGCCCAGTGTCCCGAGCCGGTTACCCAGTCCCTGTGCCGCGGTGGGCTCGCCGTGCACGATGCACACCGGCGGGCCCCCGACGAAGGACCCGTACCACCGTAGCAAATCCGCCTGGTCTCCGTGAGCCGACAGGCCGCCCAGAGTGTGGACGGTGGCCGCAATGCGGATGGAATCCCCGTAGATGCGGACCCAGGGCTCGCGATCCACGATCGCGCGACCCAGCGTCCCCGGGACCTGGAAGCCGGTGATCACGACGTGGCATTCGGGGCGCGACAGGTTCTGCTTCAGGTGGTGCAGCACGCGGCCGCCGTTGCACATGCCGCTGCCGGCGATCACGAAGGCATGGGAGCGGATCGAGTTGATCGCGCGGGATTCGTCGGCCGTGCGGCACAGGTGCAGGTTGGGCAGCGGCGGCATCGAGGTGAATTCGCTGCGGATGCGGGCCGCCTCGGTGTCCATGCGATCGTGGTGTTTCCAGTAGACCCGGCTCGCCTCGATCGCCATCGGACTGTCGAGGAAGAGCTTCCAGCTGCGCAGGCCCCAGGCGTCGAAGTTCCGGCCCAGCAGGTAGAGCAGTTCCTGGCTGCGCCCGACCGCGAAGGCGGGCGCGATGATGTTGCCCTGGCTGCGGGCGGCCGCCTGGATGATCTCCCCCAGTTCCTGCACCGTGGCGGCGCGATCGCGGTGCAGACGGTCGCCATAGGTACTTTCCATGACGACCAGATCGGCCTCGTCGAAACGGAACGGGTCGAGCAGGATCGGTGAATCGTACTGGCCGAGGTCGCCGCTGAAGACCAGCTTGCGGCGGATCTCGCCTTCCGCCAGCCAGACCTCGACGCTCGAGGAGCCGAGGATATGGCCCGCATCCCGCAGACGGAGGGTCAGGCCCTGCATCGCCCTGAACGGGGTGTCGTACGCCACGACCCGCACCTGGCTGAGTGCCTGCGCCACGTCGTCCAGGCCGTACAGGGGCTCCGCGACCGCCTCGTCAGGCATCCGGCGCCGGTTGCTGCGCTCGGCCGCGCGCGCCGCGAGGTCGGCACTGTCCTCGAGCAGGATCGGCAGCAGGTCGCGGCACGCCGCATTGGTGTAGATCGGGCCACGGAAGCCGCGCTTGACCAGCAGCGGCAGCCGGCCGCAGTGGTCGATGTGGGCGTGGCTGAGGATGACCGCATCGATCTGCTGCGGATTGAACGGGAACGGCTGCAGGTTGCGCTCCGGCGCGTCGCGTCCGCCCTGGATCATGCCGCAGTCCAGCAGCACTTCCCTGCCGCCGAACCGCAACATGTGGCAGGAGCCGGTCACTTCACCGGCGGCGCCGTAAAACTCGATTTCCAAAGGCATCACTCCGTGCAGCGAGTCCGGTATATTCTGGCCGACCTGCGCGCGCGCGCGGCAGAAATTCCTGGAGACCCGCGATGATCACCTTGAACGTCAACGGCGTCAGCCGCGAAATCGATGCCGATCCGGACATGCCGCTGCTGTGGGCGCTGCGTGACCTCTTCAAGCTCACGGGGACCAAATACGGCTGCGGCATGGCCCTGTGCGGCGCCTGCACGGTCCATCTCGACGGCCAGCCGGTGCGCTCCTGCTCGGTCCCGATCTCCGCCGCGACGACCGGCCGGATCACGACCATCGAGGGCCTCTCGAGCGGCGCAGACCATCCCGTGCAGAAGGCCTGGATCGAACTCGACGTGGTCCAGTGCGGCTACTGCCAGTCGGGCCAGATCATGTCCGCGGCGGCGCTGCTCGAAGCGAAGCCGGATCCCTCGGATGCCGACATCGACGACGCCATGAACGGCAACATCTGCCGCTGCGGCACCTACCCGCGGATCCGTGCGGCGATCAAGCGCGCCGCCCAGATCAAGCGCGGCGGTGGCTCCACATGAGCGAAGCCAACGCAGGTCGCCGGCACTTCCTGATCGGCCTCGGCGTCGTCGCGGCGGGAACCGCGGCCGGCATCTACGTGGCGCCCGACCTGCTGGCCCAGAGCGCAGCGGGCAAGGCCAGCAGCAAGCCGCCCGTGGACTTCCAGCCCCATGCGTTCGTGCGCATCTCGTCCGATGACAGCGTCACGGTCATCATCGGCAAGAGCGAAATGGGCCAGGGCGTCTACACCGGCCTGCCGATGATCCTCGCCGAAGAACTCGACGTCGATCCGCAGCGACTCAAGGTCGAGATCGCCATGGGCCCCGAGTTCAACGTCCCGAACCTCGGCATCCAGTTCACGGGTGGCACGCTCAGCACCATCCTGTCGTACGACGCCTTGCGCGAAGTGGGAGCGACGGCCCGATCCATGCTGCTGTCCGCGGCGGCTGCGCGCTGGAAGGTCGACGTGGCGCTGCTGCGCACCGACAACGGCGTCGTGACCGACAGCAACGGCGCACGTCGCGCCACCTACGGCTCGCTGGCCGAGGCGGCCTCGCAGTTGCCCGTGCCCGAAAAAGGCAAGGTCGCACTCAAGGACCGCAAGGACTTCAGGTACATCGGCAAGTCGCAGAAGCGCCTCGACAACACGGTCAAGGTCACCGGCCAGGCGATCTTCGGCAGCGACGTCGACCTGCCGGGCATGCTGGTCGCGGTGGTCGCGCGACCGCAGGTCTTCGGCGCGAGCGTCCGCAGCTTCGACCCGAAGGCAGCGCTCGCCGTGCCCGGCGTGGTCGAGGTGAAGCAGGTGCCGAGCGGCGTGGCCGTCATCGCGGAGCACACCTGGGCCGCGCTCAAGGGCCGCGAGGCCCTGGTGATCGACTGGGACACGGCCGGCAACGAGCGGTTCTCGTCCGAGGCGCATCGCGCGGAAGCCCGCGCACTGTCGCGCAAGCCCGGCATGGTGGATCGGGAAACCGGTGACGTTGAACGCGCCCTCGCCGGCGCCACCGCCACTTTCGACGTCGAATACGAAGTGCCCTACCTCGCGCATGCCTGCATGGAACCGATGAACGCCGTGGCGCAGGTCACGCCGGGCAAGTGTGAACTCTGGGTCGGCACCCAGAACCACACGATGGACACGGTCCAGGTCGCCGCCGCGCTCGGCATCGAGCCTGCGGCCGTGAAGATCAACACCACCTTCCTCGGCGGCGGCTTCGGGCGCCGGGCCTCGAGCAACGCGGATTTCTCCGTCGAGGCCGCCATGGTAGCCAACGGCGTGGGCAAGCCCGTCAAGGTGTTCTGGACGCGCGAGGACGACACGCGCGCGGGCTGGTATCGCCCCTGCAGCATCAACCGCGTGCGCGGCGGTATCGGCGCCGACGGCATGCCGGTCGCCTACCACCACGTCAGCGTCAGCAAGCCCGTGCTGACCCAGTCACCACTCGCCAAGTTCGCGATCCGCAAGGACGGCTTCGACCCGACCAGCACCGAAGGCTCCTCGAAACTCCCCTACTCGATCCCGAACCTGCGCGTGGAAGCCCACAACACCACCGAGCCGGTGACGACGCTGTTCTGGCGTTCCGTAGGCCACTCGACCAACGCGTTCATCGCCAACGGGGCGCTTGATGAACTCGCGGCGCTGGCGGGCCGCGATCCCTACGAATACCGCAGGGCGCTGCTCGCCGACAAACCGCGCCACCTCGCGGTGCTGGACAAGGCGGCGACCGAGGCGGGATGGGGCAAGGCCCTGCCCGCCGGCCATTTCCACGGCATCGCCCTGCACGAGAGCTTCGCCAGCATCGTGGCCGAGGTGGCCGAGGTGTCGGTCGCGGATGGCAAGGTGGTCGTGCACCGCATCACCTGCGCGGTGGACTGCGGTTTCGCCATCAACCCGGACCAGGTGGTCGCGCAGATGCAGAGCTCCATCGTCTATGGCCTGTCCGCAGTGCTCACCGGCGAGATCACGGTGGAAGGCGGTCGTGCCGTGCAGGGCAACTTCCACGAGTACACGATCCTGCGCCTGGCAGAGACCCCTGTCATGGACGTGCACATCGTGGAGAGCGACGGCCCGCTCGGCGGCATCGGCGAACCCGGTACTCCGCCCGTCGCTCCCGCGGTCTGCGGTGCGCTCTATGCGGCGACCGGCAAGCGTATCCGGAGACTCCCGATCCCGGCCTCGCTGGCCTGATCCGCGCCGACTGTCGCGGTGGGCCCGCCTCCCGGCGGGCCCTCGCTCAACGCCCGGCGCGCAGCTCCGCCAGCCGCGCGTTGATGGCCCGCTGCTTGGCCGCGGACACATCGAAACCGCGGATCGTCAGCGCCAGGATCGAGGCTCCCGCCACGATGATCGCGCAGACGAACATCGCCAGGGCGTCCACCTTGTCCATCGGCATCTGCTCGATGGGCAGGCCGCGCGGGAACGCGATCAGGTCGAGGAACGTGCCGGCCAGCACGCCGGCGACGGCGCTGGCGGCCTGCAGCCCGAGGAACACGAAGGACATCACGAACCCCTGCTGCGGACGCCCCGTGCTCACTTCATGCTCATCGCTCACGTCGAAGGTGAGCGTGCCCGCCGCGACCAGGTACCAGCCATAGCAGACCCCGCCGACCAGCCGCAGTCCGACGACCATGAGGCCCAGCGCCACTGAGGCCGCGGCGGGCGCGAGCGCCAGCAGGGGCAGCAGGATCGACAGCAGCGCGCAGCCGAAATAGGCCAGGATCGCCCCGATCATCAGCGTCTTCTTCTCGATCCGGGCCAGCAGGAACCAGGCAGTCAACAGGCCGCCGAACGAGCCGAGCGTCCCGGCCACCAGCAACTGTTCCGTCTGCGCCGGGCCGAAGCGCCAGAAGTAGGTGGCGAGATACAGGGTGAGCGTGGTGATCGTCGAATTGATGATGAACACCAGGAACGACACGGCGAGCACGCGCCGCACGTTCGGCGTGACGCGCATCGCGACGCCGAGCTCGTGCATCAGGTTGCGCAGCGAGGAGCCCGTCTCCGGTCCGTCCGCGCGCTGGCGCCCGGCCTCGAGCGCCTCGACCTCGCGGATCCGGGCGCGCGTCCCGAGGCCCGCGATGACCATGCAGACGAGCGCGATCGCGGTGAGCGTGAGCCCGAAGGCGCCGTAGGGTTCAGGGTTGAGCTGGCCACGCGGATACTCCGCGGTGGGCGTGAAGAACAACCGGAAAGCGATGATCGGGACGAGCAGCATGCCGGCGCTCGCGCCGATGTTGCGCAGCGTCATGACCAGCGACCGCTCCTTCGGGTCACGCGTGAGCTCCACGCCCACCGCGAACGCCGGCACTGTGTAGAAGGAAATCCCGACCCGGGCCACGAGACCGAAGCAGAGCAGCCAGCTGAACAGGCCCCACTGGCCCAGTCCCGCAGGGGGCGAGAACACCCCTGCGAAGCCGATGCCGAACGGCAGCATGGCCAGCAGCATCAGCGTGTGGCGACGACCGAAGCGCGCGTTGCGCAATGAGTCGGACAGCGTGCCGACGTAAGGGTCGACCAGCGCGTCCGTCAGCAGGATCAGCCCCAGGGCCAGGGCGATGTAGCCACCACCCAGGCCCAGCACCTGCGCGTAATAGAACAGCACGAAGGCGTCCCAGGCGCCGTTCTTGATGTTCTCGGGCAGGGCCGCGAAGGTCCAGGAGGCCCGCGTGCCTGCGCTGAGGCGGTTTTCCAGCGACATGGGGTCGCGTGCGCTCAACGCGGGGCGGTTGCGCCGCGCGCGCCGCCGTGCCGACCTTGTTGCCGAGGGGTCATCTCAGGAAAGCTCCTCGTGGAGGCTAGTGAACCGGCCACGATAGAAGACCAGTGGATCGCCGTCGCCCGCCACGATTTCCTCGACTTCGCCGACGAAGATCTCGTGGTCGCCCGCCGGATACCGGCTCCAGGTGCGGCAGCAGACCTGCCCGAGCATCCCCGGCAGCAGGGGCTGGCCGCGCCGTCCTGAAGCATACGGCATGCCGGCGAAGCGATCAGGCAGCCGTTCAGCGAACCTGCGGCACAGCGCCTCGGCCGAGCGCGGCAGGATGTTGATCGCGAAGGATCCGCTGTTGCGGAAGGCCTCGAGGCTGGAGGCGCGCAGATCGATGCTCCACAGCACCAGCGGCGGATCGAGCGAGACCGAACTGAAGGAGTTGATCGTCAGGCCCACGGGCGCTGCGGCCGCATCGAGGGTCGTGACCACCGCCACGCCGGTCGCGAAGCGCGACATCACCCGCCGGAATTCCTGCCGGTCCACGCCGCCTGGCAGAGGCGCAACCGCCGCGGCAGCCGCCGGCCATCGATTCTTCTCTGCGCTCGACATGATGGCCGGATCTTAGCCACCGACGGGATCAGAGGATCCGGTATGTTCTGATTCCCGGCATCAGATTCCCTTATCCTGGTCGCGTATCCTGGCCGCGGGCCGCCGCGTACAGCCGCTCGATCAGCTCCAGCGTGGGCAGCGCCTCCGCGAGCGGCACAGGAAAGGCGGCACCGCGCTCGAGCGCGCGGGTCGCTTCATCGAGCACGATCCAGTGGCCCGGACCGAAGGCCAGCGCCGGCCCCCCGACGGGCTCTGCCGGCGGCGCCTCGAGCCCCTCGAGGCTGACGATGCGATGACCCAGCATTTCGAGGCGCGCACCCGCGCCATCGATCACGCAGCGCACGGGGCCCGCGCTGCGCTCCGCGGTGGCGCAGACCTGCACGCTGCCGAGGGCTCCACCGGGGAAACGCATGCCCACCGCGAAGCGGTCCTCCGCCGGCTCGCCCGCCATTACCGCCGTGACCTGCGCGGGTTCACCCAGCCACCAGCGCAGCAGGTCGACATAGTGGATGCCAACGGTCCGCAGCACGCCGCCACCGGCGCGGCGTGGATCGGCATGCCAGCCCCGCAGGCGCGCCAGCGAAGCGCTGAACGCCACGTTGCTGACCTGCAGCCGGCCTTCATGCACCTGTTCCCGGATCCAGCGCGCGTGCGCGGTGGCGCGCTGGTTGAGCACCACGCCGGCGCGCACGCCCCGCGCTGCGGCGCAGCCTGCGAGTTCGCGCGCCTCCGCGGAGCCGAGCGCCACGGGCTTCTCGAGCAGCAGGGGCAGGCCGGCGGCGAGCACGGCCAGACCGAGCGCCAGATGGGTGTCATGAGGCGTGGCGATGACCACGGCGTCCGCGCCGCTCTCCGCCAGCGCGCGTGCGAGGTCGGGAAAGACGGGCGTACCCGATGGCAGGTCGACCCCGGATGCGCCCTCGGGCGCCACGATGCCCGCAAGAGCAGCGCCGCGCACCTCGCGCAGCGCTGCCGCATGCGCGCGGCCGGCGCCCCCCGCGCCCACCACCAGCCAGCGGATCACGCCGCGACCTCGAGGCCCCCGTCCACCGGCAGCAGCGCGCCCGTGACCCACTCGGCCTCGTCCGAGGCAAGCCAGGCCACGGCGCGTGCCACGTCCGCGGGCGTGCCGATCCGGCCCAGGGGAATGCGCGCGCCCAGGGACTCGCGCAAGCCGGGAGCGGCGTCCCAGACGGGCGTAGTCATGGGCGTCTCGACGGGTCCGGGGATGACCGCGTTGACGCGGATACGCTGCGGCGCCAGCTCCTGCGCGAGGCAGCGCACCAGCGTCACGCTCGCGGCCTTGGCGGCGGCGAAATGCGCGAGCCCGGGCGCAGGGCCACGGTGCAGGCTCGAGGCCACGTGCACGATCGCAAGCGGCTGGCCGGCCGCAACGGCGCGCCGCGCCGCCTCCTGCGCGCAGCGCCAGAATCCGCCGGTGTTCAGCTGCAGGGTGCGCGCGAAAGTGGCCTCGTCGGTGTCGAGCGCGGCACTGCGGGGTGCCCCGCCCGCCGAGGTGACCAGCACGTCCGGCGCGCCGGGCAGGCCCGCGAACAGCGCCACCACCTGGTCCCGCTCGCAGACATCGACCCGACGGGCTTCGCCGCCCAGCTCGGCAGCCAGTGACTGCGCGCGTGCCAGGTCGAGGTCGGCAATGACGACGCGCGCACCGCCTGCCGCCAGTTCACGCGCGACGGCCGCACCGATCCCCGAGGCGCCGCCGGTGACGACGGCGAGCCGTCCCGCAAAACGGCCGGCGGAGTCCAAGGTCAGATCCAGGTGTAGCGGCTGCGCATGCGCACGAAGCGCCGCGCGTCGACCTCGTCCAGCAGCGTTTCCTGCAGCGCATCGGAACGGCTCACCGCCTCGCGCCGGTCGACCACGACGTGCTCGCCATCGCGCACCACCGTGCGGCCTCCGACCATCACCCGACGCACCGCATCGGGACTGGGGCCGTTGCCATAGACCAGGTTCGCGAGCAGCGCTGCCGGCGGGGACAGGTGGGTCTCGCCGCGGCGATCGATCAGCAGGATGTCCGCTTCCTTGCCCACCTCGAGCGAACCGATGCGATCGTCCATCATCAGCGCCTTCGCGCCGCCGATCGTAGCCAGTTCGAGCGCGAGTTCACCGCTGCCGAACAGCATCTCGTCGCCGGTCCACTTCGCACCGGCCTCGGCCTTGAGGCGACGGTGCTGGTCGCCCATGCGCTGCGAGGTCAGGAAGCTGCGCAACGCAGTCCAGAGGTCGTGCCCGTAGGCGACCACCGGGCCATCGAGCCCGAGCCCGCAGGTCACACCGTTCTCGAGGTACTGTCGGGCGTCGAAGTTCACGAGGCCGAGCACCTGCTCCATGTCGGGAACCAGCGCGATGCGCGCGCCGCACTGCGCGATCAGCGCAGCCTCGCCGGGACGCAGGTTCTGCGCGTGTGCCGCGAGCACATTGGGGCCGAGGATGCCCACCTCGGCAAGCCACTCGAAGGAACCGCCCTGCCAGCCACGGCGCGCCGCCAGGTACTTCTGGTCGAAGACCGCGGGCGCATGGATGTCGAACTGCCGGTCATGGTCGACCGTCCACTGCCACAGCGCCTTGAGCTGCTCGGGTTCGCAATAGGTGATGCCGATGGTCGAGGCCGTCACCGAGATGCGTTCGTCCTCCCACTCCTTCATGACGCGCTCGGTCTCGGCGATGCCGGCATCCAGGGTCTCGCGGAAGGCTTCCGGAACCGCGGCGGCGTCGTTGATGGTCAGCCGCGCCATGCGGCAGCGCATGCCGGTGTCGCGCACCGCGCGCAGCACGCCGTCGATCGAGCGGCGGTGCACATGGGTGAAATGATCGTCGGCCGTCGTGGTGACGCCGCGGCGGATCAGGTCCAGCAGCGGCGGCATCGCGGACGCGTACGAACGCTCTTCGTCGCAGGCGCCCGTCATCGGGTAATAGAAGCCGAACAGGCGCTCCTCGAAGGTCGTGCCCTCGGCCATACCGCGGATGCAGCCCTGCACCAGGTGGGCATGCACGTTGACCAGGCCGGGCATCACGATGTGCCCGTCGCCGCCCAGCACTTCAGGCGCCGTGAACGGGCAATCGACCCAGCGCCCGGCGCCCACGATACGGCTGCCCCGCACGGCCACGTAGCCGTCGAGGAACACGCGACGCCCGGCGTCCATGGTGACCACCATGCCACGCAGCAGTGTGTCGCAGGCCTGGGTTGCGGATGTGCTCATGTCGTCTCCTTCAGGAATCAGTGCCGAACCACGCCCCCACCAGGGCGTTGAAGCGCGCGGGTTGTTCGAGATTGCACAGGTGTGCGGCATCCTGCAGCACCTCGTGCCGGCTGCCCGGGGTGCGCGCCTGCAGGTCGGCCATCACGGGCGGCGGGATCGCCGTGTCCTCGCTGCCTGAAACATACAGTACCGGGATCGCCAGCTGGCCAAGCCGCGGCAGGCAGGTCGCGGTCTGCAGCGCCGCGGCGGCATGGGCGTAGCCGGCGACCGAAGTGCCGAGGATCATTTCACGTGCGAGCCCCAGCGTCGCGGCAGCCTCGGGCGCAGCCCGGAAGGGCGCCGTGAACCAGCGCTCCAGTGTCGGCCCGGCCACGGCGCTGACGCCCTTCTCGCGTACCACGGCCGTACGCATGCGCCAGGCTTCGATGTAATCCGGCGACGCGTCCGCACGGGCGCAGCAGCAGGCCAGGCGCGTGATGCGTCGCGGCTGCGCGAGCGCCAGTTCGAGCCCGATCGCCCCGCCGAGCGAAAGCCCGAGGAACGCAGCACGATCGATGCCGAGCGCGTCCATGAGCGCGATGAGGTCGGCCGCGAACCTCCCCAGAGTGCCCTCCGCCGCGTCGGGCGCGGCGCTCGCGCCATGGCCGGACAGGTCGTAGCGCAGCACGCGGTGGTGACGGGAGAGCGCGGCTACCTGCGGATCCCACATCCGGTGCGAGGCCGCGAGCGAATGCGCCGCGACCAGCCACGGCAGGCCCGCCTCGCCATCGATGCGGAACGCGATGTCGCGACCGGCTGCCCGCAGCGACTGCAGGCCCGTCGAGGCCGTCATCGGCGCCTCAGGCCGCATCGACCCGGGGCTTGACCTGCTCGGCCAGCAACACCATCGAGCGCCGCGCCAGCGCGGGGTCCACCCAGTCCTTGCCGGCGTAGAGCAGCGTGCCGAAATCGCCGACCCGCTCGCGCAGCGCGAGCAGTTCGTCCGCAACCTTGTCCGGCGTGCCCCAGATGACCAGTTTGTCCAGCACGCCGTCGAGCGTCACGCTCTCGTCGGATTCAGCGGGATCTTCCTTGAAAAGCACGGCGCGGCCGTTCTTTTTCATCTTGGTGACGATCTGCTTGAAATAGTGGCGGTACGGGCTCGCGGGCCCGAGCGCGTACTCGCGCGCCGTCGCGAGATCGTCGGCGACGAACACGCTGCGCGCCACCCGCCAGTCGCCCGGGTCCGGGACCGCGCCGACGCTGCGACGACCTTCGGCGTACTGCGGCCAGTGCGTGGCTACCCACTGCGGCAGCAGGAAGTTCGCCGAGATCGGCAACCAGCCGCGCGCCGCCGCGGACACCAGGCCCTTGGAATGGGGTGCCACGGCGGTGACGACCACGGGCGGATAAGGCTTCTGCAGCGGTCGCGGCAGCACGCCCTGCCCGATTTCCTCGAGCAGCGTCCTGCGGGTGCTGATTTCCCAGAAACGCCCCTTCAGGTCGTAGGGCGGATCCTGGGTCCAGATGGCCAGCACCATGTCGATCGCCTCGACGAACATCGCGGTGCGATCCTTGTCGAGGTTGCCGAAGGCCTCGGCGTCCGACAGCAGGCCGCCGGGACTGATGCCGAAGTTGAAGCGCCCGTCGAGCAGGTGGTCCAGCATCGCGATCTGCGAGGCCACGGCCGCAGGATGGGTGTTGGGCATGTTGACCGTGCCCGTGCCGAGGCGGATGGATTGAGTGACCCCCGCCAGGGTCGCGATGAACAGGGCGCAGGAGGTGATGTTCTCCGCGGCATCGGTGGCGTGTTCGCCGACGTAACCCTCGGTGAAGCCGAGTTCGTCCGCCAGGATGAACGCCTCGCGGTCCTCGCGCAGGCATTGCCGCCAGTCCTTGCCCACCGGATGAATGGGCATCGTGAAATAACCGAGATGCATCAACCTCTCCCGAAATCCCTGCGGGTGGAACCTATCCTAAGGTCGGTCAGGACAGCCTTGAAGCGAGGATCGTCGATATGGGCGATCACAATCGCTGATGCCCTGGCCGACCGCAGACGCTCAGGCGACGCCGATGCGCCGCTCCCATTCCCGGCCGATCCGGCGGATGTGTTCGCCGAGGACCGTGGCGAAGGCCTGTGCCGCCGGACTCAGCGTGCTGGCGGCGGCCGCGATCTGCACGTAATCCACCGTCAGCGGCGGATCCGCCAGCGGATGGATCCGCCGCTGACCGCCGTCGATGTCAGCATGGCAC
>CAJACZ010000281.1 GCA_903938365.1 uncultured Pseudomonadota bacterium
AACCGCGACGAACTGGTCGTGGCCGATTACCAGGCGCTGGTCCGCGCATCCCTGCGGGAACGCTTCCCCGAGGTCGAGGGCAGGGCCAACCTCCGCCAGCTCTATGCCCTGGCGAGCAGCGCCGCTTCGGTGGAACTGCAGCGCAGCGTCGTGGGCAACCCCGCGTTGATCGGCCAGCGGCAGACCCTCTGGATCCTGGCCGACGATACGGTCGACATGCTGCTCAAGGGTTCGACCTCGCGCGCGTCCCCCGAGGATGAGCGCCGGCTCTCGGACCAGCAGGTGGCCTGGATCGACCGGCTCGAATCCGAGGGTGTGCTGGACCTGCGTTTCAACCGTTCCTTCTTCAGTAACGGTGATTCCCGGGATCCGGAGCAGGCCGGAGTGCGCGGCGCGCTGGTCGGGTCGATGCTGACGCTTTTCATCACCCTGATGCTGTCGTTTCCGATCGGCGTTGCGGCGGCCGTCTATCTCGAGGAGTTCGCGCCCCGCAACCGTGTCACCGACGTCATCGAGGTCAACATCAACAACCTGGCGGCGGTGCCGTCCATCGTGTTCGGCCTGCTGGGGCTTGCGGTGTTCATCGGCTTCTTCGGCCTGCCGCGGTCCGCGCCCATGGTCGGCGGGCTCGTGCTCACGCTGCTGACTCTGCCCACCATCATCATCGCCTCGCGTGCGGCCCTGAAGGGCGTTCCGCCGTCGATCCGGGAGGCCGCGCTGGGCATGGGCGCCTCGAAGATCCAGACCGTGGCCCACCATGTGATCCCGCTGGCGATGCCGGGAATGCTCACGGGCGCCATCATCGGCATGGCGCGCGCGCTGGGCGAGAGTGCGCCCCTGCTGATGATCGGCATGGTGGCTTTCATCGTGGACGTGCCCCAGGGCGTGCTTGAACCCGCCACGGCGCTCCCGGTGCAGGTCTTCCTCTGGTCCGACCTGCCGGAGCGCGGGTTTGTCGAACGTACTTCGGGCGCTATCATCGTGCTGCTCGTCTTTCTGGTCCTCATGAACGCGACCGCAGTGATACTGCGCAACCGCTTCGAAAAACGCTGGTGATCGAATGGAAACTGTCGCTGCGAACACTCCCGTGAAGAACGAACCGGCCCGCTGGGCGATGCCGCTGCCCGACTCCATCAAGACCGTGGGCACCATCGCTGTCGACGACCCGGTTTTTTCCTGTCGCGATGTGGATGTCTTCTACGGGGATAAGCACGCGATCAAGGCGGTCAGCATCGATGTGGCCCGCAAGCAGGTGCTGGCGATGATCGGCCCCTCGGGTTGTGGCAAGTCGACCTTCCTGCGCTGCCTGAACCGCATGAACGACACGATCGTCGGTGCGCGGGTCCAGGGGCAGATCCACCTCGACGGCAAGGACATCCATGACAAACGCCAGGATGTGGTGCAGCTGCGCGCCCGCGTCGGGATGGTCTTCCAGAAGCCCAATCCGTTCCCGAAGTCCATCTACGAGAACGTGGCCTACGGCCCGCGTATCCATGGGCTGGCCGCCGATCGCGCCGAGCTGGACGAGATCGTCAACATCAGCCTGCGCCGCGCGGGTCTCTGGGAAGAGGTCAAGGATCGGCTCAACCAGCCCGGTACCAGTCTCTCCGGTGGCCAGCAGCAGCGCCTGTGCATTGCTCGCACCATCGCCGTGAACCCGGACGTGATCCTGATGGACGAGCCCTGTTCGGCTCTCGATCCGATCGCCACCGCCAGGATCGAGGACCTGATCGACGAACTGCGCGAAAGCTACGCGATCTGCATCGTCACGCACTCGATGCAGCAGGCGGCACGTGTTTCGCAGCGGACGGCTTACTTCCACCTGGGCGATCTGGTCGAGGTGGGCGATACGAACCGCGTGTTCACCAATCCGCGGGCCAAGCTGACCGAGGACTACATCACGGGCCGGTTTGGCTGATGCCGGGGGCGCTGCTTGGCACACCCTTTGGACATCGAGGGGCACACCAGCCGCGCATTTGACGGCGCCATGTCGTCCCTGCACCTTGCGGTGGTCGAGGTCGGCGGGCTGGTGCTCATGCAGGCGCGGCAAGCCGGGGCTTCTTATGTGGACCGGGATCCTGCGCTGGCGCGTCAGGTGGCAGACCGCCACAACCTTGTTTCGATCCGAGTCCGCGCGATCGAAGAAACCGTCCTTGCCCTGATCGCCCGCCGGCAACCGGTGGCCTCCGACCTGCGGGTGATCCTGGCGATGTCCCGGACCGCCTGGGAGTACGCACGCGCCTCGGGCACCGCGGCACGGGTGGCTGCCGGCGTCAGCGGTCAGGGCGGTCGCGCCGCGGAGGGCCCGGGCCAGGCGACGGGCCGCGACGTCAGGCATCTGGCGGAGCTGGCGCAGGACATGCTGTCCCGCGGCCTCGAGGCCCTCGACCGCCTGGATCCGGCGCTCGCGGGCCGGGTCGTCCTGCTCGATGCCGAGCTCGATGCCGAGTTCGCCGCGGGCCTGCGGCGCCTGATGAGTCGCACGATAGAGGACGGTCGCCTGATTTCCCGGGGCCTCGAGTCGGCTTTCGCGCTGAAGTCCTTCGAGCGCATCGGCGACCATGCCAAGGCCGTGGCTCAGCTGGTGTGCGACGCGGGGCAGGCGCTGGCGCAGGCCCGCGACGCCCCTGCCGGCTGACACCCGCCGCCAGGCCGGCGGCAAGGCTCAGTCGGTCGTGCGCAGCAGTTCGTTGATCGAGGTCTTGGAGCGCGTCTGCGCGTCGACCCGTTTGACGATGACCGCGCAGGCCAGCGAGTACTTGCCGTCACGCGAGGGCAGGCTGCCCGGGACCACGACGGATCCCGCCGGTACGCGACCCTGGGTGACGACTCCCGTCTCGCGATCGTAGATCCGCGTGCTCTGGCCGATGAACACGCCCATCGAGATGACGGAGCCGGCCTCGACCACGACGCCTTCGACGATCTCCGAGCGCGCGCCGATGAAGCAGTCGTCCTCGATGATCGTCGGCGAGGCCTGCAGCGGTTCGAGCACGCCGCCGATTCCCACGCCCCCCGAGAGGTGGACATTCCTGCCGATCTGCGCGCAGGAACCCACGGTGGCCCAGGTGTCGACCATGGTGCCTGAATCGACGAAAGCGCCGATGTTCACGAACGAGGGCATGAGCACGACGTTGGGCCCGATGTAGGCGCCCTTGCGCACCACGGCATCCGGCACCACGCGGGCGCCGCTGGCGCGGATCGTCGCCTCGTCCTGGCTCGCATACTTCAGCGGCACCTTGTCGAAGAAGCGCGTGTAGCCGCCTTCGATCAGCTGGTTGTCATGGGCGCGGAAGTACAGGAGCACGGCCTTCTTGAGCCACTCGTTGACCTGCCAATGCCCGTCGATGCGCTCGGCCACCCGGGCCTTGCCGCTGTCGAGGAGCTCGAGGCAGTCGTCGAGCGCGCTGCGCAGTTCGGCGCCGATCGTGCGTGGCGTGATGTCGGCGCGTTTTTCGAACGCGGCTTCCACGAGGGACTTGAGGGTGGTCTGGTCTGTCATGTTCGACGTCCTTGCAGGAATTCCTGGATGCGGTGGGCGGCTTCGACGCATTCGTCGAGTTCCGCCACCAGTGAGATGCGCACGCGGCCGGCGCCGGGATTGCCCGATCGGCCGTCCCGCGCGAGGTAACTGCCGGGGAGCAGGGTGACGTTGCAGGCAGCGTAAAGGTCGCGCGCGAACAAAGTGTCGTCGCCGCCCACGGACGGCCAGAGATAGAAGCCGCCCGCCGGACGCTGCAGTTCGAGGTGCGGTTCGAGGATCGGGATCACGCGCTCGAACTTGCGGCGGTAGAGTTCGCGGTTGACCCTCACGTGCGCGTCGTCGCCCCAGGCCGCGGTGCTGGCGATCTGGACGGGCAGGGACATCGCGCAGCCATGGTAGGTCCGGTAGAGCAGGAAACGCCCCATGATCGACGGGTCGCCCGCGACGAAGCCCGACCGCAGGCCCGGCAGCGACGAACGCTTCGACAGGCTATGGAACACCAGGCAGCGTTCGAACCGGGAGCGTCCCGCCTCATGTGCAGCCTGCAGCAGCGAGGGCGGTGGGGAAGACTCGTCGGCGTAGATCTCCGAATAACACTCGTCCGACGCGATCACGAAGTCGTGCCGCTCGGCGAGTTCCAGCGCATGCCGCAGGTAGGCGGTGTCCACCACGGCGCCCGTGGGGTTTCCGGGGTTGCAGAGATAGAGCAGCTGGCAACGATCCCAGATTTCCGCCGGAACGGCGTCCAGGTCCGGTACGAACCCGGTCGCGGGGGTGGTGTCCATGAACCAGGGGTCGGCCCCCGCGAGCAGGGCTGCCCCCTCGTAGATCTGGTAGAAGGGGTTCGGCATGACCACCAGCGGCCGCGACGGACCGCTGGTGTCGATCACGGCCTGCGCGATCGCGAACAGGGCTTCGCGTGTGCCATTGACCGGCAGCACCATGTGCGCCGGATCCACCGCGCCCGCGGGTAACGCGAAGCGACGCTCCAGCCAGCCGGCGCAGGCGGCGCGCAAGTCCAGCGTGCCCGCCGTGGCTGGATAGTTGCCGAGGCCGTCGAGCGCGTTGCGCAGCGCGTCGACCACGAAGGCTGGAGCCGGATGCCTGGGCTCGCCGATGGACAGTGCGATGTGGCTGAGGCCGGGCGGGGGCGTGGCGCCCTGCTTGAGGTGCGCGAGACGCTCGAAGGGATAGGCCTGCAGGCGGTCGATATCCGGATTCATGCGGCGCGCCGGCGGTCCAGGACCTCGGTGAGACGCTCCTTGAGGCGATGCGAGGTCGCTTCGTCCAGCGGCTGGTGGTCCCGGTCGGTGAGATAGAAGACGTCCTCGGCGCGTTCGCCCACGGTCATGATCTTGGCGGCGAGCAGTTCTACGCGCTCCTCCATCATCACCTTGCCGATGTCGCAGAGCAGTCCGGGCCGGTCCGCGGCGATCAGCTCCAGCACCGAGCGCTGGTTGCGCTCGTCGACGCTGACGAAGATCTGCGTGGCCGTATTGAACATGCGCACCTGGCGCGGTGCGCGCCGCGACACTTCCGGCGCCTGGTCGCGGGGGTTGCGCAGCGAGCGGAGCAGCGCGGACTCGATCTCGTCGCGGCGCTCAGGGTCGGCGATCGCGGATCCGTCGTCCTCGAGCACGTGATAAAGATCCAGGCTGTTGCCGTCCTGCGTCGGAGTAATGCGCGCATCGACGATGGTGAGCCCCAGCTGGTCGAGCACCGCCGTGCTGCGCGCAAAGCCGTGCCGTCGATTGGGTGCGAAGGTCATGATCGCAGTCGTACCGCGTTCGCTTTCTGGTTGCAGCGAGACCACGGGTTCATCCGGTTCCAGCTGCCTGGACGCCAGCAGGCCTGTGTGCCACGCCACTTCCTCCGGTGTGCTGCGCAGGAAGTAGGCATCGGACAGCATGCTCCATACGCCGTCGATGGCCTCGGTGGCGACGCCCGAGGTCTCGAGCAGGCTCCGCGCCGCGGTCTGCGTCTCGCGCTTGAGTTCGTCCTGGTCGATCGGGCTTTCGAGTCCACGGCGCAGCGCATGCTTCACGCGCTCGTAGAACTCGTGGAACAGTGACGCCTTCCAGGAATTCCACAGCCTCGGATTGGTGCCCCGGACGTCCGCGGCGGTCAGGACATACAGGTAGTCCAGGTGCGTCTCGTCGCCGACCTTGTGCGCAAAGCCGTTGATCACCGCTGGATCCGAGATGTCCTGCTTCTGGGCGGTGATCGACAGCTGCAGGTGGTTGCGGACGAGCCAGGCCACGAGCCGCGCGTCGTAGCGGGACATGCCCTGTTCGAGGCAGAAGGCCTCGGCGTCCACGGCGCCCAGGTCAGAGTGGTCGCCGCCGCGCCCCTTGGCGATGTCGTGGAACAACGCCGCGAGGTAGGCGACTTCCTGGCGGGGCAAGGACTGCATGATGCGTGAGAGGTTGGGCAGTTCGTGGTCGAAGCGCGGGATCGCCATGCGCCGCAGGTTGCTCACCACGAACAGGGTGTGGGCGTCCACCGTGTACGCGTGGAACAGGTCGTACTGCATGCGACCGACGATGCGCCCGAACGACGGGATGTAGCGGCCGAGCACGCCATAGGTGTTCATGCGCCGCAGTTCGTGCGTCACGCCCTCGGGCGCCCGCAGGATGTCCATGAACAGCCGGTGGTTGCGCGGGTTCTGTCTGAATTCCTCGTCGATCAGCCAGAGATGGCGGCCGATGGCGCGGATGGTCGAGGCGCGCACCCCGCGTACCGCCGGGTTCTGCTGGAGCAGCGCGAAGACCTCGAGCAGCGCCGAGGGCTGGCGTGCGAAGACTTCGTCGTTGACCGCCTCCAGGTAGGAATTGCGCACCTGGAAGCGCGGATTGAGCGGTTGTGGCGGGCGGCTCTCGTCGAGGATCGCTTCGCGGAACAGCTGCAGCAGCAGTTCGTTCAGCAGGCTGACGTCCATCACGGTGCGGTAGTACCGCTGCATCAGCTGTTCCACGGCCAGCGTGAACGAGGCGTCCTCGTAGCCGAAGGTGCCTGCGAGCCGGACCTGGTGGTCGAACAGCAGGCGGTCCTCGCGCCGGCCCGTGGCGACATGCAGGCCGAACCTGACCTTCCAGAGGAAGGCCTGCGCGTTCTTCAGTCGGCGCAGCTCCGACGGGGCGAGGAAGCCTTTCGCGGCGAGTTCGTCCAGTGATTCCGCGCCGAAATGGCGCTTCGCGACCCATGCGATGGTCTGGATGTCGCGCAGGCCGCCCGGGCCCGTTTTCACGTTCGGTTCGAGGTTGTAGGCGGTGTCGTTGGCCTTCAGGTGTCGTTCGGCCTGCTCCTTCACCTTCGCCTCGAGGAATTCGCGGACGGGCCACACGCGGTCGGGCGACAGCGCAGTCCGCATCGCGCCCAGCAGGCCCGCGTTGCCGGCCAGCCACCGCGCCTCGAGCAGCGAGGTCATGACCCCGACATCGGCGGCGCTCTCGACGGCGCATTCCTCGACCGTCCGGACGCTGTGCCCGACCTCCAGGCCGATATCCCACAGGAACGTGACCAGTTGCTCCAGCACGGCCCGCCCATCCGCGTCGAGCGGGGCGGGAACCAGCACCAGGATGTCGACGTCGGAGCAGGGGTGCAGTTCGCCCCGTCCGTAACCGCCGACGGCCACCAGCGCCCAGTCGGTGTCGTGCCCGGCGACCCGCGTGCGCCACACTTCGCGCAGCACGACGTCGAGCAGGCGGGCCCGTGCATGCACCAGGGTTTCGACGGGCTCTTCCGCGAGGAAACGCGCGCGCAGGTCCGTCTGGCCTTCCTTCAGGGCGGCTGCATAAGCTTCAGCGGTGCCGCCCTGTTCCGCGAGGCGGGCCGGGAGGCGTTCGATCAGGGGCCAGGACAGGGCGCCGGCGGATTCGACTGGACCGGGGGTGAACGACTCGGAGTCGCCGAAATCCATCAAGCGCCCTCGACCAGGGCGAGGGCTGGGCCGGCCTCGGCGACGGTTCGCCCCGCCGCGCCGAGGGTGAGTACCTCAACCCCGGTTTCCGTGACCAGCACGGTGTGCTCCCACTGGGTCGACAGGGAATGGTCCTTGGTGACAACGGTCCAGCCGTCCGGCAGCAGGCGCACGAAGCGCCGGCCGGCGTTGATCATGGGTTCTATCGTGAAGGTCATGCCGGGACGCAGTTCCATGCCGGTCCCGGGCTGGCCGTAGTGGAGGATCTGCGGGTCCTCGTGGTAGATGCGGCC
>CAJACZ010000282.1 GCA_903938365.1 uncultured Pseudomonadota bacterium
CGGTTCGGACCGCCGCCCAGGATCACGATCTTGCGCCGCTGCGTCGGCCGGGCCTCGCACTCCTCCTCGTAGGTCGAGTACAGATAGGCGGTCGACGTCGCAAATTCCGCAGCACAGGTATCGACCCGCTTGTAGACCGGACGCACGCCCTGCTGGTGCCGGCGGGCCCGAAGCTCCCCCTCGGCAATGCCACAGAGCCGGGCGAGCCGGCTGTCCGAGAAACCCTTCTGCTTGAGCGCGAGCATCCGGTCACGGGTGAGCGATGCCAGCCCGTCCTCTGCGAGAACCTGCTCCTCACGGATGAGGTCCTCGACCTGGGCCAGGAACCACGGGTCGATCCACGACAGCTCGTAGATCCGCTCCAGCGTCCAGCCCGCCCGGAAAGCATCGCCCACGTACAGCAGCCGATCAGGCCCGGGGGTGCGCAGTTCGTGCGCCACCGCGGCAGCCGTGTCCTCGGTCAGGGGCAGCGGAACGACGCGATTCAGGCCATCGAGCCCCGTTTCGAGGCCGCGCAGGGCCTTCTGCAGCGACTCCTGGAAGGTACGGCCCATGGCCATCACCTCGCCGACCGATTTCATCTGCGTGGTGAGGCGGTCGTTCGCGCCGCGGAACTTCTCGAATGTGAAGCGCGGGATCTTCGTGACCACGTAGTCGATGGAAGGCTCGAAGGAGGCCGGAGTCGCACCGCCGGTGATCTCGTTGCGGAGTTCGTCCAGCGTGTACCCCACGGCCAGCTTGGCCGCGACCTTGGCGATGGGAAAACCCGTGGCCTTGGAGGCCAGCGCGGAAGACCTCGACACACGCGGGTTCATCTCGATGACGAGCAGGCGCCCATCAGCCGGGTTGACCGCGAACTGCACGTTGGAACCGCCGGTATCGACGCCGATCTTGCGCAGCACCGCGACGGACGCGTCGCGCATGCGCTGGTATTCCTTGTCCGTGAGCGTCTGCGCCGGCGCGACCGTGATCGAGTCACCGGTGTGCACGCCCATCGGATCCAGGTTCTCGATCGAGCAGATGATGATGCAGTTGTCCGCGCGGTCGCGGACCACTTCCATCTCGTACTCCTTCCAGCCGAGTACGGATTCCTCGACCAGCACCTCTCCGGTGGGTGAAATGTCGAGGCCGCGGGCGACGATCGACTCGAATTCCTCGCGGTTGTAGGCGATGCCGCCGCCGGATCCGCCCATCGTGAACGAGGGACGGATCACGCAGGGGAAACCCAGCGGACCCTGGATCAACACGGCCTCCTCCATGCTGCGGGCGATCGCCGCCCGCGCGCACTCGAGGCCGATTTCCCGCATGGCGATGCGGAACAGCTCACGGTCCTCGGCCATGTCGATGGCCTCGCGCGAGGCGCCGATCAGCTCGACTCCGAACTTCTCCAGCACCCCCTCGCGAACCAGGTCCAGTGCCGTGTTCAGCGCCGTCTGCCCGCCCATCGTGGGCAGCAGCGCGTCCGGTCGTTCCTTCTCGATGATGCTCGCGACGGTGCGCCAGTTGACCGGCTCGATGTAGGTGGCGTCCGCCATCTCCGGGTCGGTCATGATCGTGGCCGGGTTGGAGTTGACCAGGATCACCCGGTACCCCTCCTCCCGCAGCGCCTTGCAGGCCTGTGCGCCCGAGTAGTCGAACTCGCAGGCCTGGCCGATGACGATGGGCCCGGCGCCGATGATCAGGATGCTCTGGATGTCTGTTCTTTTAGGCATGGTGGGACGGGAAGCCTTCAGCGGGTTTCCAGGTTGAGACGTTTGAGCTGCTCGGTGAGCCGCTGCACCATCGCGCGCGTGAACTTGCCAAACAGCGGCTTCACGTCGTGCGGGCCGGGGCTGGCTTCGGGGTGCCCCTGAAAGCTGAACGCGGGCCGGTCGGTTCGCGCAACCCCCTGCAGCGAACCGTCGAACAGCGAGCGGTGGGTGGCGACGAGGTTCCGGGGCAGCGTCGCCTCGTCGATCGCGAACCCATGGTTCTGGGAGGTGATCAGCACCCGGCCGGTCTGCAGGTCCTGGACCGGATGATTCGCGCCGTGATGGCCGAATTTCATCTTGACCGTGCGCGCACCGCTCGCAAGACCGAGCAACTGGTGACCGAGGCAGATGCCGAACACCGGAATGTCCGTCTCGAGGATCTGGCGAATCGCCTCGATCGCGTAGTCGCAGGGCTCCGGATCGCCGGGGCCGTTCGACAGGAAAACGCCATCGGGGTTCTGCGACAGCACCTGTGCGGCCGGCGTCTGTGCGGGTACCACGGTCACGCGGCAACCCTCGTCGGCCAGCAGCCTGAGGATGTTGCGCTTGATGCCGAAGTCGTACGCGATGACGTGCAGGCGCTGGTGCGCGCGCAGCACCCCGCGCGCCGCAGCGTCGAACAGCGAGCCCTCGTTCCACTGGTACACAGAACGGCTGGAGACGACCTTCGCCAGATCCATGCCCTTCAAGCCGGCGAAGGACTGCGCGGTGCGGACGGCCGCCGCCGTGTCCTCGGCCTGCGCACCCGTGACGATGCAGCCTGACTGGGCGCCGTGCTCGCGCAGGATGCGTGTGAGACGACGGGTGTCGATGCCCGCTATCGCGACCGTCTTGCCGCGCCGCAGGAACTCTTCCAGGGTTTCGACCATCCGCCAGTTGCTGGCCCGCAGGGGAAGATCCCGGATCACGAGGCCGGCTGCAGCGAGCTGCCCCGACTCCAGATCCTCCGGGGTCGTGCCGACGTTGCCGATGTGCGGGTAGGTGAGCGTGACGATCTGACGGCAATAGGAGGGATCGCTGAGGATCTCCTGATAGCCCGTCATTGCCGTGTTGAAAACCACCTCACCGGTGGTGCTGCCCTCTATACCGATCGACCTGCCGCGGAAGACAGAGCCATCCGCGAGCGCGAGAACCGCAGGTACGCTCACTATTCGAATCCCCTGGGCGCAGGGCCACGAGGCCGCGCCGGCTAATTGTGTTCAGACACTCCGATAGTGGGTTCGCTGCCCGGAGACACAACCGGACTGCTCCGCTTGATGCGAAGCCAACAGGGTGAGCAACGCGAGGTCTTGATGCGCAAAGCGGGAGGAGTTCTCTCGAACATCCTCCCGCCCTGCATGGACTAACCCGGCTATCGGATTAGAAGGAAAGTCTACGAGCCGAGGGGGGTGATTGTCCATGCAATTCGCCCCGCGGAAGCGCCGGAAAAGCCGGGCGTGGACCGCGGCCGAAGCGCCAATCCGCGCGCCCGTATCTCTCTAAACTATTGTTTTTAAACCAATTACGTCTGCCATCTGGTAGCGTCCCGGCGCTTTGCCGACCAACCACTGCCCGGCGCGCAGCGCACCTCGTGCAAAGATCGCCCGATCCGTGGCGACGTGGGAAAGCACCAGCCTCTCGGCCGTGCCGGCGAACAGCACCGAATGCTCGCCCACGATGTCGCCGCCGCGCACGGTGGCAAAACCGATTTCGCCCGGAACTCGCTCGTGGAGCCCCGCTCGCGCATGAACGGCAACCTCGTCCAGCACCTGCCCCCTGCCCTCGGCTGCCGCGCGCCCCAGGGTCAAGGCGGTACCCGAGGGGGCATCTTTCTTGAATCGATGGTGGGCTTCGATGATCTCGATGTCGAAGTCCCCCGGCAGCGCCCGTGCTGCCGCTCGGACCAACTCGGCCAGCAAGGTCACGCCCAGACTGGTGTTCGACGCGATCAGCACCGGGATGTGGGCAGCCGCCGCCGCCGCGGCAGGTTCGACGTCGGCCCCGAGCCCGGTAGTGCCCACGAGCAGCGCGACGCCGCGTCGCGCACACGTGGCGAGATTGGCCGCCGTCGCAGAGGGGGACGAGAAATCGATGACGACATCGGCGCCCGCGGAGAGCGCGTCGTCGAGGCAGGAACCGACCACGATGCCCAGGGGTGCCAGACCCGCCAACTCTCCGAAGTCGCGACCCACCGCGGGACTGTCAGTCCGGTCGATCCCGGCCACCACGCGCGAAGCGGGAAGCTCCGCGCTGCCGTGCACCAGGGCGCACCCCATCCGGCCCGAAGCTCCGACGATCACCAACCGCATGCGAAACCTGCCCTGAGTGGAATCACTGACCCGAGAAAAACCGCTTCACGCCATCGAAGAAGCCCTGTTCACGCGGGGTGTGGGGTCGCCCATCACCACGCAGGGACTCGTCGAACTTGCGCAGCAGGTCGCGCTGCTCCGCTGACAGCTTGACGGGCGTCTCGACCACGACCCTACAGAACAGGTCGCCACGCTGGCCGCCGCGGACCGGCTTGACGCCTTTTTCGCGCAGCCTGAACACGCGCCCCGACTGGGTTTCCGCGGGGATCTTGAGTGCGACCTCGCCCTCCAGCGTCGGCACCTGAACCGTGCCACCCAGCACCGCGGTGACGAAGCTCACCGGCACCTCGCAGGAGAGATGATCACCGTCCCGTTCGAAAATCGCGTGTTCACGAACCTGGATCTCGACGTACAGGTCACCCGCGGGACCGCCGTTTCGACCTGCCTCGCCTTCGCCGCCCAGACGGATCCGGTCGCCGGTGGACACGCCGGCAGGAACCTTGACCGAAAGCTTCCGCGAGCGACGTATGCGCCCCTGACCGAGGCAGGTATCGCAGGGATTCTTGACGATCCGGCCCGACCCCCTGCATCGAGGGCAGGGCTGCTGGACCTGGAAGAAGCCCTGGGAAATGCGCACCTGGCCATTGCCGTTGCAGGTATCGCAGGTGACAGGAGTGTGGCCCTTGGCCGCACCGCTCCCCTGGCAGGTTTCGCATTCGATCAGGCGCGGGATATCGATCTCGACCGAATGCCCGAACACCGCCTGATGCAGGTCCAGTTCCATTTCGTAGCGGAGGTCGGCGCCGCGGAACACCTGCGAGCGACCGCCACGGCGTCCACCCTGCCCGCCGCCGAAGATGTCGCCGAACACATCGCCGAAGATGTCACCGAAGTCCTGACCCGGGCCGCCGCCACCGCCGCCCTGGCGGGCTGCATCGACCCCGTCGTGGCCGTGCTGGTCGTAGATCGCGCGCTTCTGCGCGTCCGTCAGCACTTCGTAGGCCTCTTTGGCCTCCTTGAATTTCTCCTCGGCTTCCTTGTCGTCCGGATTGCGGTCCGGATGGAACTTCATCGCAAGCCGACGATAGGCCTTCTTGATGTCGGCCTCGGTCGCGTTCCGTGGAACGTCGAGGACCTGGTAATAATCGCGCTTCGCCATGACTGCCCTGATTGCAGAGCGGCGCACCGTTCACACAGCGCGCCGCCCGTTCTGACCGAAACCCATCCGAAGGATCAGGAGGCCTTGCGGTCCTTGTCCTTCACTTCCTCGAACTCCGCGTCGAGCACGGTGTCGTCGCGACCGCCGGCACCGCCCGATCCCGCGCCCGATGCTCCGGGTTCGCCCTCGCCACCCTCGCCGCCTGCCTGAGCATACGCCTGTGCCGCGATGGCCGAGGATGCCTGGGACAGCGCCTCGAGCTTCTTTTCGATCTTGTCCTTGTCGTCGCCCTTGATCACGCCCTTGAGGTCGGAGAGGGCTGATTCGACCTTGGCGCGGTCCGCTGCGGACACCTTGTCGCCGAGGTCCTCGAGGGCCTTCTCGACGGAATGCACCATGCCGTCGGCTTTGTTGCGGGTCTCGACGAGTTCGCGGAACTTCCGGTCCTCCTCGGCATTCGCCTCGGCGTCGCGGACCATGCGCTTGATGTCGTCCTCCGTCAGGCCCGAGGACGCCTTGATGACGATGCGCTGTTCCTTGCCGCTGGCCTTGTCCTTCGCCGACACGTTCAGGATGCCGTTCGCGTCGATGTCGAAGGCGACCTCGACCTGCGGCGTGCCGCGCCGCGCCGGCGGGATGTCGGTCAGGTCAAACTTGCCGAGCGACTTGTTGTCCCCCGACCGTTCGCGTTCACCCTGCAGCACATGAATGGTCACCGCCGTCTGGTTGTCGTCGGCGGTCGAGAACACCTGGGAATGCTTGGTGGGAATCGTCGTGTTCTTCTCGATGAGCTTGGTCATCACGCCGCCCAGCGTCTCGATGCCGAGCGACAGGGGCGTGACGTCGAGCAGCAGCACGTCCTTGACCTCACCCGCGAGCACTCCGCCCTGGATCGCGGCACCGACCGCGACGGCCTCATCCGGGTTGACGTCCTTGCGCGGCTCCCTGCCGAAGAAGTCCTTCACGTACTTCTGCACCAGCGGCATGCGGGACTGCCCGCCGACCAGGATCACTTCGGAGACGTCTGACGCCGAGACCCCCGCATCCTTGAGGGCGACACGGCAGGGATCGATGGTGCGCTTGACGAGGTCCTCGACCAGCGACTCGAGCTTCGCGCGCGTGAGCTTGACCGCAAGATGCTTCGGACCCGACGCATCCATCGTGATGTAAGGCAGGTTGATGTCCGTCTGCTGGCTCGAGGACAGCTCGACCTTGGCCTTCTCGGCGGCTTCCTTGAGCCGCTGCATCGCGAGCGGATCCTTGCGCACATCGACGCCGGATTCCTTGAGGAACTCGTCCGCGAGGAAATTGATGACCCGCAGGTCGAAGTCCTCGCCACCGAGGAAGGTGTCGCCGTTGGTCGACAGCACTTCGAACTGGCGCTCACCATCGACTTCGGCGATCTCGATGATGGACACGTCGAACGTGCCACCACCGAGGTCGTACACGGCAATCTTGCGGTCGCCGGTGCCGGCCTTGTCGAGACCGTAGGCCAGCGCCGCCGCCGTGGGTTCGTTGATGATGCGCTTGACGTTGAGGCCCGCGATGCGACCGGCGTCCTTGGTCGCCTGGCGCTGCGAGTCGTTGAAATAGGCGGGCACCGTGATGACGGCCTCGGTGACTTCCTCACCGAGGAAGTCTTCGGCAGTCTTCTTCATCTTCATGAGCACCCGCGCGGAGATCTCCGGGGGAGCCATCGCCTTGCCCTGGGCCTCGACCCACGCGTCGCCGTTGTCGGCCTTCACGATGCGGTAGGGCACCATGTCGATGTCCTTCTGGACGATCCGCTCGTCGAAGCGACGGCCGATGAGGCGCTTCACGGCATGCAGGGTGTTCTGCGGGTTCGTGACGGCCTGGCGCTTGGCGGACTGGCCGACCAGCACTTCGTCGTCCCGGGTGAACGCGACGACAGAGGGCGTGGTGCGATCACCTTCGCTGTTCTCGATGACCCGCGGCTTGCCGCCTTCCATGATGGCGACGCACGAGTTGGTGGTGCCGAGGTCGATACCGATGACTTTGCCCATGACTTAGGTTCTCCGGGAAGAAATTTGTGGCCCTTGCGGGCTCGCCTGCCCCTTTGGTGGGGCCGGCTGTGGATAATTCAAGACAGCTCGCGCGCTACGACCACCCTGGCCGGCCGCAACAGCCTGCCGTGCAGGGAGTAGCCTCGCTGCACCACCACCAGTACCGAGTTGGGTTCTGCGGTGTTCGACGGCTGCGTGGCAATGGCTTCGTGCTGGTTGGCATCGAAGGGTTGCCCCAGCGGGTCGATTTCCATCACGCCCACCTTCTCGAGGGCGCGCGCCAGCAGGCGCTGGGTCGCTGCCTGCCCTTCCGCCAGCGCGGCCGCGTCCGACTTGGCGGCGTTCTCGACCGCCAGGTCGAGGCTGTCCTTGACCGGGACCAGTTCCTGGGCAAATTTCTCGAGGCCGTAGCGGTTGGCGTTCTCGATGTCCCGCTGGGCACGCTTGCGGACGTTGTCCAGTTCCGCCACGGCACGCATGTACTGCTCCCAGTGGGTCCTGGCGCGCTCCTCCGCCTCGGCGAGTCGCAGTTTCGTCTGTTCGAGTTCAATCAGACTGAGCGCGGTTTCCGGCATCACTGTCGTCGTCTCTCCGCCGAATGAGCCGGCCCGGGTGTCGTCTTCGGAAGCCGGGCGAGCGACGGGTTCGTCCTGAGCCGGAGCCATCTTTCACCTCATTAAAAACAATAGGTTGCGGAAAACTCTTAAAGTTCGCCGCAGAACGGGAAAAGCCTTCGGTAAGATGATTGGGGCTAGCGGCGCGAATTCAAGGCGGCGCTGAGCAGGCGTGCCGTGACATCGACGATCGGGATCACCCGTTCGTAGGCCATGCGCGTCGGGCCGATGACACCGATCACGCCGACCACCCCGTCGTCACCCGAATAGGGCGCGGTCACGACACTGCATTCGTCCAGCACCTGGAAGCCCGATTCGTGGCCGATGAAGATCTGGATGCCATCGGCATGCAGGCTCTGGTCGAGCAGGTGCAGGAAGTCGCGTTTCTCGTTGAACGCCTCGAACAGGCGGCGCAGCTTGTCGACGCTGGTGAGCTGCGACGCCCCCATCAGGTGGGTCTCGCCCGCCACGATGTACTCGAGTCGGTCCGGCTCTTCCTGCTGGAACACCGCCTGCGCCAGGCTGATGGCCTCGATCATCAGGGAATTCATGCCCTCGCGCGCCTCCTGCAGCTGCCGGAGGATCTCCTCGCGGGCTCCGTCCGCCGTGCGCCCCCCGAACAGCTCGTTCAGGTAATTCGCGGCCCGCCGCAGTTCGTCCGACGAATGGTGACGGGGCAGGTGGATGATCCGGTTCTGCACCTCGCGGTCGTTGAAGACCAGCACCACGAGGACGCGGTTTTCCGACAGCCCGACGAACTCGATCTGGGTGATCGAGGCGGCCTGCGGACGCGGCACCGTGACCACCCCGGCCAGCCGGGTGATGTTCGAGAGTGTCTGCGAGGCGGTGGCCACCAGGGATTTGGAGGTCTCGAATGCGCCGCCACCGAGCTGTCGCCGCAGGTTCTCGACGGCGCCCTCTTCCATCGGCTGCATGCGCAGCAGGGTGTCGACGAAGAAGCGGTAGCCACGATCCGTCGGGATGCGACCCGCAGAGGTGTGCGGCGAGGACACGAACCCGAGCGCCTCGAGGTCCGCCATCACGTTGCGGATGGTCGCCGAGGACAGGTTGAGGCCCGACTCCCGCGAAAGCGTGCGGGATCCTACGGGCTGGCCGTCCCGGATATAGCTCTCGACGAGCACGCGCAGCAACTGCCGGGCACGCTCGCTGAGGTTGTCTTCGTGGTCCTGCGCCATATGCGCGATGGTAGCCGTCCTCGCGGTGTTCTACCCGGGTTCAGGCTACCCACAGCAGACAAAGGGCGTCAAGCGCCCGCCCCGGTCACCCCCAGAGCTGCCCATCCAGGCCAGATTACTGCGTTGGCCCGGTCACGCGCCCGTGATACAAGAGGCCAACTTCAAGCGGCACGCCATGACACCCAAATACCGATCCTGCGCATTGGTCACCCGGTTCGCGGACGCCCGCGTCGCCGAGAGCGCCGGGCTGCTTGCCCGGCACCTCGCGGCCCGCGGCGTACTGCCCCTCGCCCTGCTCGGGGAAAGCGACCACTTCGATGGCGAGGCCATTCTGGGTGTCTCCGAGGATGAACTCGCCGAGCGCGCCGAACTGGTGGTGGCCATCGGCGGCGACGGCACCCTGCTCTACGCTGCCGGCCTGGTCGCCGAGCGCGGCACGCCGCTGCTCGGGATCAATCGCGGACGGCTCGGCTTCCTTACGGACGTGATGCCGGAAGTCATGCTTTCCTCGATCGACTCCGCCCTCGCGGGCGAATGCGAAGTGGACCACCGGGAGCTGCTGGAGGCCGAACTGCTGGGCGACGACGGGCAGACCATCCGGGGGCTCGCGCTCAACGACGTCGTGCTCCAGAAATGGCAGAGCGGCCATGTCCTCGACTTCGAAACCTGGATCAATGGTCGTTACGTCAACACCCACGGCGGCGACGGGCTCGTGGTGTCGTCGGCCACAGGTTCGACCGCCTATGCACTGTCGTGTGGCGGACCGATCGTCGAGCCTGGTCTCGATATCATGGTGGTGGCGCCCATCTGCCCCCACGCGCTGTCGGATCGTCCCATCGTCGTCTCCGGTCGGTCCACGGTGGCGGTGAAGCTCGTCGATCGCGCCGATGCCCGGGCCGAGGTCAGCTGTGACGGCAGGCTCCTGGGGGCAATGTCTCCGGGGGGCCAGTTGATCGTCAGGCCCTCGGGCAGGCGGAGCACCCTGCTGCACCCCGTGGGCTACGACTACTACCGGTTGCTGCGCTCCAAGCTCAACTGGGGACGTCGCAGCTTCGACACCCCGGGCTGAGGGTCCCATGCTCGCGCACCTGCACATCCGTGATTTCGCGATCATCGACTCCGTCGAGATCGACCTGCGATCCGGCCTCACTGTCCTGACTGGCGAGACCGGTGCCGGTAAATCCATCCTCGTGGATGCCCTGCAGCTCGTCGCCGGCGGACGGGCGGGCACCGAAGTGGTCCGCCATGGGGCCGAGCGTGCCGAAGTCGCCGCCACCTTCGAACTGGCCCGAGCCGGACAGGGCTTGCGCGACTTGCTCGAGCAGCAATCGATCGAGGCAGACGACGAACTGGTGGTGCGGCGGGTCGTGACCCGGGAGGGCAAGTCGCGCGCCTACCTCAACGGGCAACAGGTCCCGGCGCAGGTGCTGCGGGAAGTGGGCGAATGGCTCGTCGACATCCACGGCCAGCACGAGTTCCAGTCCCTGGCACGACCACCCGCACAACGCGCGCTGCTCGATGCCTTCGCGGGCGCCACTGCGCTCGCCCGCACGGTGGCAGAGGCCCATCGTGAGCGCGCGGCGCGGACAGCCGAACTCACCGCGCTGGAAGCCGCCGCGCAGCAGCGCAACGAGCGTCTTGACCTGCTGCAGCACCAGTCCCGGGAACTCGAGACACTGCAGCTCCAGCCCGGCGAAATGCAGCGCCTCACGGAGGAGCGCTCGCGCCTGGCCAACGGTGGCCGCCTCGCCGAAGCCGCGCGTGCTGCGATCGGGCTGCTGTTCGAATCCGAGGACGGCAACGCGCACCAGGCGACGAGCCGCGCCCTCGCCCTGCTGCGCGGCGTGGCGGTGCTCGATCCCAGGGTGGCCGCGCTGGTTCCGGTGATCGACGAAGCATTGATCCGCATCGATGACGCAGCGGGCGAACTGACCCGCTACCTGGACGACCTCGACGCGGATCCCGCGCGTCAGGAACAGGTGGAACAGCGCATGGCCGCGATCGAAGCGCTGGCCCGGAAGCACCGTGTGAGTCCCGGGGAACTTCCCGCGAAGGCCGCCGAGGTCGCCGCGGAACGCTCGCGGCTGGAGCAGCTCGACCACGATGTCGCCCGGCTTCGCGATGCGGTGCAGGCCTCCGCACTCCGCTGGCGTGACCTCGCCTCCAGGCTGTCGGCGCAGCGCCGCGCCGCCGCAGACCTGCTGGCCCGCGAGATCACGACCCGGATGCAGCGCCTGGGGATGGCGGGCGGCCGCTTCGAGATCCAGCTGGGCACCGGAGCAGGCGCCGAGACTTCGCCACACGGCCTGGACCAGGTCGAGTTCCTGGTGTCGGCCAATGCGGGCCAGCCGCCGCGGCCCGTGGGCAAGGTCGCTTCAGGCGGAGAACTGTCGCGACTTTCGCTGGCGGTGCAGGTCACCACGGCGACGCAGGAACTCGCCGCCACGGGCACACCTCTGCGCTGCATGGTGTTCGACGAGGTCGACTCCGGGGTGGGCGGCGCGGTCGCCGAGATCGTCGGACGGGAACTGGCGGCACTCGGCCGCAGCGCACAGGTGCTCTGCGTCACGCACCTCCCCCAGGTGGCCGCCCAGGGCGGATCGCACCTCAGGGTGGCCAAACTCTCGGATGGCAAAGCAACCCACACGCAGATCACGACCCTCGAGGGCGCCGCGCGGGTCGAGGAGATCGCGCGCATGCTGGGCGGGGTATCGATCACCGACAAAGCCCGGGAACACGCCTCCGAGATGCTGGAGGCCGGAGGTGCACCGCGGGCGCAGCCCGTGCCCCCGGCGGCGGCGGCCAAGGCACTGCGGGCGCGGGCGCCGCGCGCTGCGGGCCGGTCGCGCCGCTGATTCAGGCGTCGGCGCGCCCCTTGCGGCCCGCACAGTCCGTATTGCGGCAGTGCCCGTACATCACCAGCGCGTGGTGGCGGATCTCGAACCCCAGGCGCTCGGCGACTTCGTTCTGGCGCTCCTCGATACCGGCGTCCATGAACTCCGCCACGCGTCCGCAATCGAGACAGACGATATGGTCGTGGTGAACGCCCTGGTTGAGCTCGAAAACGGCCATACCGTCCTCGAAATGATGCCGCGTCACCAGACCGGCCGCCTCGAACTGCGTGAGTACGCGATAGACGGTCGCAAGGCCGATGTCCTCGCGGGAGTCCAGCAGGCGCTTGTAGATGTCCTCGGCAGACATGTGCCGGGTGGCGCTACCCTCGAGGATATCGAGGATCTTCATGCGCGGCAGAGTGACCTTGAGGCCGGCTTTGCGCAGGTCCTTGCCTTCCATGGAGCCTCGCTCGTTCGGGTAGAATAACGACCCATTATGATCCATCAGCCCCAAGACTCACTACCCCGGACTCCGATCGTCCGCCGGCCGCCTCTCGCAGCCCTACTCCTGCTGGTGCTCGCGGTCACCGCGCTGGCGGGCCTGCAGGGCTGCGTTTACCGGATGACGGTCCAGCAGGGTAACTTCCTGGACGCGAAGCAGATCGCGCAGCTCCAGGTGGGCATGACCCGCTCGCAGGTCAGGTTCCTGCTCGGCACGCCCATGCTGCCGGACGCCTTCGACACGGAGCGCTGGGACTACATCTACTACCTCAAGACGGGACGGCTGAAGAAGCCGGAACAGCGACGCCTGACGGTGTTTTTCGAGGGCGACAAGGCAGCGCGCATCGAAAACGTCGGTGCCCCGGTCGAGGCGCCCGCGCCGGCTCCCGCTGCAGCTCCGGAGGCGGTTGCACCCGCAGCCGCTGTTCCGCCTTCAGCGACTGCCCCGGCCCCCTGAGCGGCCCGCGCTGGCGGCTCGCCGCCGGCGGCTTTCCTTGGGGTCAGCCTGCAGCGGGCGGTAGAGCTCGACCCGGTCACCCGGGGTCAATGCGTCGCTGCGGACGCGGGCAACACCGAACACGCCGACCGCGCCTGCCTCCCAGTCCAGTCCGGAATCAGGCGGCAGCCCCGCCGCTTCCGCCAGCGGCCGCACCGCACGGAGCGCTTCCTGCACGGTCGCCCCCGCGGGAAGCTCCACGTCCAGCACGCGCTGCCAGCCCGGGACCGCCAGGGCGACGGACACCACGATCCGGCTCATCGTCGATGAACCGAACGCGCCCGCGCCACGAACGCATCCACCAGCGAGGCAGCGGTTTCCTCGAAAATGGGCGTCAGGACCGCCGCCGTCAGGCGATTGGCGAACTCGAACCGCAGGCTCAGGTCGACCTTGCAGCCGGCATCGCCCACGGGCGCAAGGGTCCATAAGCCCTCGAGGGTGCGGAACGGGCCCCGCACCAGGGTCATCGAGATCGAACGATCGGCCTCCAGCGTGTTGCGGGTGGTGAACTCCGCGTGCAACGGCCCGCGCCTGAGCCCAAGCGTCGCCACCACCTGCCCGGCACTGCGCTCGTCGATCCGCGCGGCCGTGCACCAGGGCAGGAACGACGGGTAGGCCTCGACGTCGGCGATCAGCGCGAAGATCTGCGCGGGACTGTGCCCCACGAGCGCGGAACGTCTGACCTCTTTCATGGCCGAATTGTCGAGCATGGCGCCCGCAGCGACAACCGCGCCGGTAGAATGGCCGTCCACCGGAGTCCGCCCAGCATGGCCAAGCCCCCAGCCAAACCCGAAGACCGCCCCATCGCCGAGAACCGCCGGGCACGTTTCGACTATTTCATCGAAGAACGGCTCGAGGCGGGCATGGTGCTGCAGGGCTGGGAAGTAAAGGCGATGCGCGCCGGCAAGGCGCAGCTCACGGAATCCTATGTCTACCTGCGCGATGGCGAAGTGTTCCTGTACGGCGCCCATATCTCACCGCTGCGCACGGCCTCCACCCACAATCCGCCAGACCCGACGCGAACCCGCAAGCTGCTGCTCAACCACAAGGAAATCGACCATCTGGTCGGCTCGGTCGAGCGCAAGGGTTACACCATCGTGCCGCTGGAGCTCTACTGGAAGGGGGGCCGCGCCAAGCTGCAGATCGGCCTGGCCAAGGGCAAGAAGCAGCACGACAAGCGCCTGACGGAAAAGGACCGGGACTGGAAGCGCGACAAGGCGCGCGTGCTGAAGGCGCGCTGAGCCGCCGGGAAACCCTCAGGCCTTGGTGGCCAGGTACTCGTCGTAGCTGCCGCGGAAATCCTTGATGCCACCGCCGGGCTGGATCTCGATGATCCGCGTCGCCAGGCCGCTGACGAACTCGCGGTCATGCGACACGAAGATCAGGGTGCCCGGGTACTTCTCGAGCCCGATCTGCAGCGACTCGATGGTTTCCATGTCCATGTGGTTGGTGGGTTCATCCATCAACAGCACGTTCGGGCGCAGCAGCATCAGCTTGCCGTAGATCATGCGGCCCTTCTCGCCGCCCGACAGCACCTTGACGGACTTCTTGGTCTCGTCGCCCGAGAACAGCAGCCGACCCAGCGTGGCGCGGACGATCTGGTCGTCGTCGGCCTTGCCGGTCCACTGCGACATCCAGCCGAAGAGATCGATCTTCTCGGCGAACTCGGCCTGCGGGTCCTGCGGCATGTAGCCGGGCTCGGCATTCTCGACCCAGATGATGTTGCCGGCCGTCGGCTTCAGCTGGCCCGCAATGCATTCCATCAGGGTGGTCTTGCCGATGCCGTTGGCACCGATGATGGCCACGCGATCGCCCGCCTCGACGTTGAAGCTGACGCCCTTCAGCACCGGTGTGGTGGTGCCGGGGTAAGTGAAATCAAGCTTGTCGACGTTGACCGTGGAGCGATAGAGCTTCTTGGCCTGTTCGAAGCGGATGTAAGGGTTCTGCCGGGAGGACGGCCGGATCTCCTCGATCTTGATCTTCTCGATGGCCCGGCGCCGCGACGTGGCCTGGCGCGCCTTGGAGGCGTTAGCGGAGAAGCGCCGCACGAACTCCTGGAGGTCGGAGATGCGTTCCTTGGCCTTCGCATTCGAGGCTTCCACGCGCGCCCGCGCCTGGGTCGAGGCGAGCATGAAATCGTCGTAGTTGCCCGGATAGATCTTCAGCTGCTGGAAGTCGAGGTCCGCCGTGTGCGTGCAGACCTGGTTCAGGAAGTGGCGATCATGGCTGATGATGATCATGGTCGAGTCGGACTCGTTGAGCACGCCCTCGAGCCACTGGATCGAGTGGATATCCAGGTTGTTGGTGGGCTCGTCGAGCAGCAGCACATCCGGCTTCGAGAACAGCGCCTGGGCGAGCAGCACGCGCAGCTTGAGCCCCGGGGGCACTTCGCGCATCGGGCCGCCGTGCAGTTCCTCGCCGATCTTGGCCTCGACGAGGATCGCCGATGCGCGAGCCTCCGAGTCGTAGCCGCCATATTCGGCGAAGCGCACCTCGAGTTCGGCCGCACGCATGAAATCGTCGTCGGTCGCGTCCGGCTTGGCGTAGATCGCGTCGCGCTCGGTCATCGCCGCCCACATCTCGGCGTGACCCTGCATGACCACGTCGATCACGCGCTCGTCCTCGTAGCCGAACTGGTTCTGGTTCAGCTTGCCCATCCGCAGGCCGGGCTGGAGCATCACGTCACCCGAGCTCTGCTCGAGGTCGCCGCCGAGGATCTTGATCAGCGTCGACTTGCCGCAGCCGTTCGCGCCGATCAGCCCATAGCGGTTGCCGTCGGTGAACTTGACCGTGACGCCCTCGAAGAGCGGCTTGGCACCAAACTGTATGGAGATGTTCGAGGTCGAGAGCATGATGTGTCGGGTACGATCCGTTGCTTCGCAAAGAGTTCCGCCGGCAAATGACGGCCGGCGGGCGCGGAGTCTACCCCTTCGCGCGCAAAACCGGCGCATTTGGCACGGATTCTGCCCAACCCCTTGAAATCCCCCGGATCGGCTATACTCCCTACTTGAGCTGAAGGGGGCGACCGGTTTCGACGTGGGTTGCGAACCTTCAGGGGCGTGCCGAGGTGCAGTGACCCTCGTTAAACTTTTCTGCAAACACTTAGTTGCCAACGACAACAACTACGCTCTGGCCGCTTAACCCGGCCTAACCTCTGACCAGTCGGTGCCTGTGCCGCTGAACCAGGGGACGCGCTCACAGGATCGCGGACCACCGTGCGACGGGGTGGTTCCGTTAAGAGACACCGTCACTGGCCGAGCGTCTTCCCTGCTCCTCGGGTAGCGTGAGGTGAGAACCAATGAGAGAGCTACGCACGTAGATCCTGAAGTCTAGGACTTGCGGACGGGGGTTCGATTCCCCCCGCCTCCACCACTTCAAGAAGCCCCGACTGTTCGCAGCCGGGGCTTCCTCCCCCGGGGTCAGAGCACAACGCGATGGCAGCAGCGAGGGCGGCCCTCGGCGATCACCGGACCATCGTTGTTGCGGGCGTGGCGCTCGACTTGACCCGAGCCCCTGATCCTGCCGCCACGCTACTGCGGCAGTTCCAGCACCTGCATCAGATGGTCAAAGGAGTCCGGCCGGCCCGCGACATCGCCGACGATCTCACGGCTCCGTTCCCAGACCGCGAAGTACGGCACGCCCCTGGCGTCCAGCTGGTCGTAAAGCTTCTTGCCGGGATCGAGGTGCACCGGGAACGGAAAATCGGCCGCGTAGCGCTCGAGGGCGGCCTGGTCGTCCATGCCCAGAACCACGGTCGTCTCGATGCCCTCGGCCTTCAGACGTTCGACCGACTCGAGGATCATGCCGTGCGCGCGCCGGCACTGCGGGCACCAGGGCGCCACGTAGACCAGCATGCAGCGCTGCCGGCCGCAACTGCCGCCCACGTAGGTCTCCGCGCGTGCCGCAGCGGGTCGCCTCGCATCGAAGCGTTCGAGCTTCTCCAGCGGCATCGAGGCCGCCCGGCCGAACAGCATGTAAGCGGCACCCGCGATCACCACCCACCAGAACCAGCGCTGCATCGGAACCTCCGGGGCAGAATTGTCCGCTCTGGCGCCTGGACGAGCCGAGACACGGCTCTCACCGGTCGAATTTGAGCCACGGGCCGCAACCGGGTCTAATGCGCCCCATGCTGCGCAACCACCTCGAACTGCTCTCCCCTGCCCGCGACGCCGACATCGGTATCGAGGCCGTGAACCACGGCGCCGACGCCGTCTACATCGGCGGCCCGGGTTTCGGTGCGCGTGACAAGGCGGCCAACCCGGTCACGGAGATTGCGCGTCTGGTCGCCCACGCGCACCGGTTCCATGCCCGGGTGTTCGTCGCGATGAACACCATCCTGCGCGACGACGAGCTCGAAGCTGCACGGCGCCTCGCGTGGCAGCTGCACGGGGCCGGGGTGGACGCACTGATCGTGCAGGACATGGGGCTTCTGGAGCTCGACCTGCCACCGATCCAGCTGCACGCGAGCACGCAGACCGACATTCGCACCCCCGCCAAGGCGCGCTTCCTGCAGGATGTCGGATTCTCGCAGATGGTGCTGGCACGCGAACTCGACCTGCGGCAGATCGGCGCCATCGCCGGCGAGCTGCGCGAGGCCGTGATCGAGTTCTTCATCCACGGCGCGCTCTGCGTGGCCTACAGCGGCCAATGCTTCATCAGCCACGCGCACACCGGGCGCAGCGCAAACCGCGGCAACTGCTCGCAGGAGTGCCGCCTGCCCTACACCGTCACCGACCAGGCCGGCGGCATCGTCGCGCATGACCAGCATGTGCTGAGTCTCAAGGACAACGACCAGAGCGCCAATCTCGAGGCGCTGATCGACGCTGGCGTGCGCTCGTTCAAGATCGAGGGTCGCTACAAGGACATGGCGACGATCAAGAACGTCACCGCGCACTACCGCCAGCTGCTCGATGCCATCCTCGACCGCCGCCCGGAACTCGCCCGCGCCAGCAGCGGCCGGTGCCGCCACACCTTCACACCCCAGCCCGAGCAGGGCTTCAATCGCGGTGGCACCGACTACTTCGTCAACGGACGAAAAGCCGACATCGGCACCTTCGACACGCCGAAGCACGCCGGCACGCCGCTGGGGCAGGTCGTGGCGGTGACGCCCGACCGCTTCGAACTCCAGACCGACGACGCGTTGGCGACGCTGCACAACGGCGACTCGCTGACCTGGCGCGACCTGCAGGGCGAACTGCAGGGCGTGCAGGTCAACACCTGCGAACCCCTGGGGCAGAGCCGCTGGCGCGTCGAGCCGAACCTCGAGATGCGCCCGCTCGCGCACGGCACGGCCGACCTGAAGGATCTGCGCCGCGGCACGCGGCTGTTCCGCAACCGCGACATGGCCTGGGAGCGACTGCTTGCGCGCCCGTCGGCCGAGCGGCGCATCGGCGTCGAGGTCATTCTCGCGCCCTGGTATCGCGACCCCGGGTCGACCGGATCCCCGCCCGCCGGTCTCGAACTCGCACTCATCGACGAGGAGGGATATTCGGGTACCGCGCGGATCGAGCGGCCGTTCGAGCCGGCGCGCGATCCTGCGCGTGCGGAATCAACCCTGCGCGAATCGCTGGGGCGTCTCGGCAACACCGACTATGAAGCCCGCGGCATCAACCTTGCGCTGGACGTCCTCTGGTTCGTGCCGGTGTCGGCTCTGAACGGACTGCGCCGCGAGGCGGTGCTCGCGCTCGACGCCGCGCGCCTGAGCGGGTTCGCACCCTTGGCCCGCGCGCGCGCCGTCGAACCGCCGGTGCCCTACCCCGAGGACACGCTCAGCTATCTCGCCAATGTCTACAACGGCCGCGCCGCAGAATTCTACGCGCGCCACGGCGTGAAGCTCATCGACGCCGCCTACGAGAGCCACCAGGAGCCGGGCGAGGTCAGCCTGATGATCACCAAGCACTGCGTGCGCTTCAGCCTGAGCCTCTGCCCCAAGCAGGCCAAGGGCGTGACGGGCGTGCAGGGCACGGTGCGCGCCGAGCCGCTGGTGCTGCAGCACGGCGAGGAACGACTCACCCTGCGCTTTGACTGCAAACCCTGCGAGATGCACGTGGTGGGCGCGATGCGGCCGACAGTCATGCGGCAGCTGCGCGAGCAACCGGTCACTTTCTATCGAAGCGGTCAGCGTTCATGACTTTCGTCCACGCTGCCACGAAGTCCCGGACGAATTTCCCCTTGCTGTCGTCCTGGGCATAGACCTCCGCATAGGCACGCAACACCGAGTTCGAGCCGAACACGAGGTCCACCCGCGTCGCGGTCCAGCGGAGCGCACCGGACCTGCGGTCGCGGATCTCGTACAGGTTCTTCCCGGCCGGCTTCCAGCCGTAGTCCATGTCGGTCAGGTTGACGAAGAAGTCATTGGTCAGCACGCCCACCTGGTCCGTGAACACTCCGTGACTTGTGCCACCGTAGTTGGTGCCGAGCACACGCATGCCGCCGACCAGCACAGTCATCTCGGGCGCCGTCAGTCCCATCAACTGGGTGCGGTCGAGCAGGAGTTCCTCCGCGCTGACCAGGTAGTCCTGCTTCAGCCAGTTGCGATAGCCGTCATGGACCGGCTCGAGCACCGCGAATGACTCCGCATCCGTCATTTCGGGACTCGCGTCGCCACGGCCCGGGGTGAACGGCACAGCGACCGGGAAACCTGCCGCGGCGGCCGCCTGCTCCACGCCGAGGTTACCGGCCAGTACGATCACGTCGGCGAGGCTGGCCCCGGACACGGCTGCAAGGCCTTCAAGAATGCCCAGCACCCGGGCCAGACGCTGCGGCTCGTTGCCGTCCCAGTCTTTCTGCGGGGCGAGCCGGATCCGTGCCCCATTGGCACCTCCGCGCTTGTCCGAGCCGCGGAAAGTACGGGCACTGTCCCAGGCCGTCGTGACCATGTCGCTGACCGTCAGGCCGCTGGCGGCAATCCTCGCCTTCAACGCTGCGACATCGTAGTCGCTGAGACCTGCGGGGACTGGGTCCTGCCAGACCAGGTCTTCCTGCGGCACATCCGGGCCGAGGTAACGGGACCTCGGCCCCATGTCGCGGTGGGTCAGCTTGAACCAGGCCCGCGCAAAGACCCGGGAGAAGTAGCCGGGGTCGGCGTGGAAGCGCTCTGAAATCCGCCGATAGGCGGGATCGACCTTCATGGCCATGTCGGCATCAGTCATGATCGGGTTGTGGCGGATCGAGGGATCCTCGACATCCGCCGGCTTGTCGTCCTCGCGGATGTCGATCGGCTCCCACTGCCACGCACCCGCAGGGCTTTTCCTCAGCGCCCATTCGTGCCCGAGGAGCATCTTGAAGTAGCCGTTGTCCCATTGGGTCGGATGCGTGGTCCACGCACCCTCCAGCCCACTGGTCACGGTGTTCCTGCCGATCCCGGCTGCGGTGTGGTTCATCCAGCCCAGCCCCTGCTCCTCGAGCTCAGCGCCCTCGGGTGCGGGCCCGAGCAGCCGGGCATCGCCGTTGCCGTGGCACTTGCCCACCGTATGGCCCCCGGCGGTCAACGCGACGGTCTCCTCGTCGTTCATCGCCATGCGGGCGAAAGTGAGGCGCACGTCCTGCGCGGTGCGCAGCGGATCAGGCTTGCCGCCCACCCCTTCAGGGTTGACGTAGATCAGCCCCATCTGGACGGCCGCGAGCGGGCTCTCGAGGCTCTCGCGGCTGTCGTCCTCATATCGGTCGGCCCCCAGCCAGTCCTTCTCGGCTCCCCAGTAGGTGTCTTTTTCGGGATGCCAGATGTCCTCGCGGCCGAAACCGAACCCGAAGGTCTTCAGTCCCATGGACTCGTAAGCCATGTTGCCGGCCAGGACGATGAGGTCAGCCCAGCTGACCCGCTTACCGTATTTCTTTTTGATGGGCCAAAGCAGCCGGCGCGCCTTGTCGAGGTTCGCGTTGTCGGGCCAGGAGTTGAGCGGCGCGAAGCGCTGGTTGCCCGTAGCGGCGCCGCCGCGACCGTCGGCGACGCGGTAGGTCCCTGCCGCGTGCCAGGCCATGCGGATCATCAGACCCCCGTAATGACCCCAGTCCGCCGGCCACCAGACCTGGCTGCGGGTCATCAAGGCCCGGAGGTCGCTCTTGAGAGCCGCGACGTCGAGCCCCTTGAGTTGCTCCCGGTAGTCGAAGCCCTCGCCCATGGGATTGGTCTTCGTGTCGTGCTGGTGCAGGATGTCGAGGTTGAGCGCCTGGGGCCACCATTCCGTGTTCGACATGCTGACCGACGTCGCCGCACCGTGCATCACGGGGCAACCGCCGGACGGGGCAGACGGGTTTCGTTCCATGTAAAGAGCTCCTGGCTTTAACCTGTGCCGCAACAACCGCTGCGTCATCGATGGTTCATTTTGATGTGCTTCGAGGGCCACACCATCCGCATCTGTACGAACGCGCCTCCCACAGGCGGCAGATCGGGCCGCCGCGCCCTCCACACCAGACCCAGCAGGTGTCTTGATGACCGCCACTGATCACTCGCGCATCCTCGTCACCATGGCAATGCGGCAGGAGGAGCGCGGCCTACTGACCGGCGCAGGCATTCCCGTGCTGTTCACGGGCCTCGGCAAGGTCAACGCCGCCACCACTCTCGCGCGTCACCTTGCGGAGCGGCGGCTCGCGGGTTCGCCGCCCACGCTCGTGGTGAATTTCGGCACCGCCGGCAGTCCGCGCTTCCGCACCGGGGCAGTGGTCGCCTGCCGCCGCTTCGTGCAGCGGGACATGGATGTTTCAGCACTGGGCTTTCCCCGGGGTCACACGCCTTACGACGACCACGGCGGCGAACTGAGCTTCGACCCCGTGTTCCATGAGCTCGAAGACGCAGTCTGCGGCACGGGCGACAGTTTCGAGACTGCCGGCCCTGCCCTGCACTGCGACGTGGTCGACATGGAGGGCTACGCCATGGCCAAGGTCTGCAGGCTCGAAGGCCTGCCCTTCGGCTGCGCGAAATACATCAGCGACGGCGCCGACCACGCGGCCGCCACGGACTGGCGCGACAGCCTGCCGCGCGCCGCCGAAGCGTTCCTGGCCCTGCACCGGCGGCTGCTCGGAGATCGTTGAGGCGCCAGGAGAGATTGGCGCGGTGCGTCAGCCCTTGCCGTGCGGCGAAACCTGGGTCCCCTCGCTGGCGATCAACCCGGCGCTGCAGGCATCAGCGCGGTTTCCGCTATTCTGGGACATGCCCGAACGCTGCCCCGCCTGCGAGACCGAGTCGATCCGCTTTTTCATGCGTGCGGGCGTTCGCGACTATTGGCGCTGCGATAGCTGCGAGGTGACCTTCCTCGATCCGTCGCAGCGCCCCTCGAGGGAGCTCGAGCGCGCCACCTACGACCTGCACCGCAACGGGCACGCAGATGTGGGCTATCGTGCCTTCCTGCAGCAGGCAGCCGACCCCCTGATTCCGCTGCTCCCGCCCTCGAGCCGTGGCCTCGACTTCGGCTGCGGCCCCACGCCGCTGCTGGCCTCGCTGCTGCGCGAGGCGGGGCATGAGGTCGCCATCTATGACCCGATGTATTTCGACGACGCGGCCGTGCTGGCACGTCGCTACCAGTTCATCACCTGTACCGAGGTGGTCGAGCACCTGCACCACCCGGCGGAAGTCTTCAGGACACTGCACGGCATGCTGGAACCCGGAGGGTGGCTGGCCATCATGACGAGCTTCCAGACCGATGACTCGCGCTTCGAACACTGGGGTTACCGCCGCGACCCGACCCACGTCGTGTTCTATCGGGAGGCGAGCTTCCACCACCTGGCGCGACGCCTCGGGGCGGCGTGCGTGGTGCCGCGGCGCAACGTGGCGCTGATACGGAAAGCCTGCAGCCCGGACTGACCGCTGTCAGGGACCCTGCCGGGCCTCTGTCCATCCCCGGTTGCGGTTGACGAACCACACCAGCGACAGCATGACGGGCACCTCGACGAGGACACCGACCACGGTTGCCAGCGCCGCGCCGGAGTCGAGTCCGAACAGCGAGATCGCCACGGCCACGGCAAGTTCGAAGAAATTGGACGTTCCGATGAGGCACGCGGGTCCGGCGATCGCATGCTCGAGCTTCAGCAGCCTCGCGCCGAGCCACCCGGCAGCGAAGATCCCGTAACTCTGCAGCACCAGGGGAACCGCGATCATGGCAATCACCAGCGGCTGCGCAACGAGCGTGAGCGCCTGCAGTCCGAAAAGCAGCACCACCGTGGCGATCAGCCCGATGATCGACCACGGTTTGAGGCGCGCCACGAACTCGTCGACGGCCGTCACGGAACGCCGCCGCAGCAGGACGCGAGTGCCCATGCCGGCGGCGAGCGGCAGCACGACATAGAGCACCGTCGACAGCACGAGGGTCTGCCACGGCACGGCGATGTCGGTCACGCCGAGCAGGAACGCTGCGATGGGTGCGAAGGCCACCACCATGATCAGATCGTTCACGGACACCTGCACCAGCGTGTAATTGGCGTCGCCCTTCACGAGTTGGCTCCAGACGAACACCATCGCTGTGCAGGGCGCCACGCCCAGCAGGATCATCCCGGCGATGTACTGGCTGGCGGACTGCGGATCGACCCAGTCGGCGAACACATGCTGGAAAAACACCACGCCCAGCAGCGCCATGGTGAAGGGCTTGACCAGCCAGTTCAGCACCACGGTGAGCAGCAGTCCGCCCGGCCGTCTGCCGATGCCCCGCACTGCGGACCAGTCGATCTGGATCATCATCGGATAGATCATTATCCAGATGAAGACGGCCACCACGATGTTGACGTGCGCCCACTCGAGCGCGGCGAGCGCCTGGAATACGCCGGGCATGACGAGACCCAGGCCCACGCCGGCGATGATGCCGAGGGCGACCCAGACCGTCAGGTAGCGTTCGAAAGTTCCCATGTGCGCGGGACTCAGCTGCGACCGATGTCGAGCAGCGCAGCCTCGAGCGCGGAGCGGTCCAGCGCGTCGAGCGGCAGCGCCAGCAACTGGAGCATCCGGAAGCCGAGCGCCTGCCGGGTGAGGTCGAACGCGCGCCGCTTGCCCGCATCTCCGCCTTCGGCATCGGAGGGGTCCGGATAAGCCCAGTGGACCTTGACTGGCGGGACGCCGCCGGCGCCCAGGAATACGGGGCAGGCTTCGCCCGCGGCGCTGTCGCATACCGTGATGACGATCGACAGCGGCGGCGCGCCAGGGGCGCAGAACTCGTCCCAGCCCTTGCTGCGCAGTCCGTCGGTCGCGATGCCGGCATTGCCCAGAGCCTCGAGGGCGAAGGCGTTGATCCGGCCACGGGGCGCACTCCCGGCGCTGTGGGCACGCACGGCCTTGCCCTGGCGAGCCGCAAGATGGTTGAGCATGGCCTCGGCCAGTACGCTGCGCGCGGAATTGTGGGTACAGAGGATCAGGACATGGTGGATCCGGCTCGCCCGGGCGGCTGCATCGACAGCGTTCCTCTCACCCATGGACGACTCCTCGCCGCGGCACTTCGGCACAGGAGCCGCCCTGGCAGCAATGATCGCCGAGATAGGCGATGAGTTCGTTCATGCGGCGGAGGGCGGGCCGATAGCTCAGGCTGCGCCCCTGCCGCTCGACGGTGACGAGTTCCGCGCGGATCAGTTCCTTGAGGTGGAACGAGAGCGTGGAGGCCGGGATCCCCAGATCGACCGCAAGTGTGGTGGGGGTCCTGCCCTCTGGACCCGCCCCGACGAGGGCACGGAATACGCGCAGGCGAGCCTCCTGCGCAAGGGCGGAAAGCGCCGCAACTGCCGCTGTTTCATCCATGTTTCCAATATTATCGAATCGAGATCCGGCGGCAAGGCCTGGTTTCAGCGGGCGCGTCCGCCATTGATGCGGAACCGCCACCATCGGCTGCGCTTGAGCAGTTCGAACCATGCGAGACACGCCAACCCCGCCAGGAGGCTGAGCCCCAGGTCGCCCGCATCGAGCGCCGCGAACGAGAACACCGCGCGGCCCGCAGGGGTAAACAACGCGAGTCCGAGGAACACCGCAGTGCCACCGACGACCCACCAGAGTGCGCGGTTCGGCTCCCGCAGCATGCTCATTGTCGAACGACTCCAGGACCGGTTGATCAGGATGACCACGATTATGGACAGCACGAGAGCAGCGAAGCTCATCGCGCGGGCCTCGTCGGGAGAATGTGCGCGGCTCGCCAGCACGACGATGGCCGAGCAGGCCACGAGCACACTGAGGCCCTGCAGCAGTGCGACCAGCACCGTGGCGCGTGAGAAAAGGCGCTCGGAGCGCCCTCTGGGCGGGCGCCGCATCACGTCCTCCTCCTCTGCCTCGGCCTCGAACACCAGCGAACACGCGGGGTCTATGATGAGTTCGAGGAAGACGATGTGCACCGGCAGCAGCAGCAGCGGCCACGAGGGAAAGAACACCGGGATCATCGAGAGTCCGGCAATCGGCACGTGCACGGCGAGGATGAATGCGATCGCCTTGCGGATGTTGTCGTAAATCCTGCGACCGAGGCGTATGGCCGCGACGATGGACGGAAAGTCGTCGTTCAGCAGCACGAGCGAAGCGCACTCGCGGGCGACATCAGTGCCCCTGCCTCCCATCGCGATGCCGATATGGGCCGCCTTGAGCGCCGGCCCGTCATTGACGCCATCGCCCGTCATGGCGACGACTTCGCCCGCCTCTTTGAGTGCACGGACGAGCCGCAGTTTCTGTTGGGGCGCCATCCGTGCGAACACGTGGGTTCCGCGGATGCACTCGACAAGTTCCGCGTCGGGAACCTGTTCGAGTTGCTGCCCGGTCAACACCCGGGAAGGATCGCGGATGCCCGCCTGTGCGGCGATCTGGCGCGCCGTGGCCGGATAATCTCCGGTGATCATCGCCACCCGGATGCCGGCCTCGTGGCATTGAGCAACGGTGGCCGGAACTTCAGGGCGCAGCGGGTCCGCAAACGCGACCAGACCGGCCAGATGGAACACCAGATCCAGCGGATGGGCCGGACAGGCGGCTGGGCTCACCTCGAGCTGCGCCACGGCCAGCACGCGCCAACCCCGAGCGGCGAGCGCATCGACCCTGACGAGCAAGGCCGCCGCCTCTGCGTCGGGCAGTCGACAGAGACGGCCGATCGCCTCGGGAGCACCCTTGCTGGCGAGCAGCACCGCCTCACGACCCTCGAGGCGCCAGGCGTAAGTGGTTGCGGGAAACTCGGGCGTGAGGGGATATTCGCGCACGCATCGCGCGCCCAGGCCGGGCAGGTCGAGGCCGGCCGTCGCCGCGGCCTCGTGCGCCGCCCGATCCATCGGATCCACCGGATCGGCGCGGCTCGCCAGGGCGGCGAGTCTCAGCAGTTCGCGGCTGGCGGTCGACAGTGCTGCCGACAGCGGCGGACCCTCGGCGCCGCCTTCGGCCGGTTCGAGGGCCGTCACGCTCATCTGGTTGAGGGTGAGGGTCCCCGTCTTGTCGACGCAGAGCACGGTGGCTGCTCCGAGGGTCTCGATCGCTGGCATGCGGCGCGTCAGGACGTGGCTGCGCGAGATGCGCCATGCGCCCAGGGCAAGGAACACCGTCAGGACCACCGGGAACTCCTCCGGGAGGATCGCCATCGCCATGGCGATGCCGGCGAGCCCGCCCTGCTTCCATGCCAGCCAATCGCCCCCGCGGGTCAGGGCATATACGACCACGACGATCGCGCAGGCCACGCCACCCACCGCGGCGAGACGCCGCACGATCCGCCGCGTCTCGGCCTGCAGTGGGGTTGTCTCGGACGTGATGGACTGGATCGCCGTGCCGATGCGCCCGACTTCCGTCCGCGTGCCTGTCCTGAGGACCTCGCAGACCCCATGCCCGCTGGTCACGAGGGATCCTGAAAAAAGCGACGGAAGGCCGTCGCCTCCGGGTTGGTCCATCCGGGACGCATCGAGCGAGGGGCGCTTGGCGACCGGCACCGACTCGCCCGTCAGCAGGGATTCGTCCACGGCGAGTTGGGACGCCCGCCGCAGGAGCGCGTCGGCGGGTACCCGATCGCCTTCGGCCACGATCACCACGTCGCCTTCCACCACTTCCCGCCCTGGAATGCGGCGGGGCACCCCGTCGCGCAGGACCAGTGCGCGAGGGCTGGAGAGTTGCCGCAACGCCGAGAGGGCCCGCTCTGTGCGCCGCTCCTGCACCACGGTGATGCCGATCACGACGAACACAAAGCCCAGCAGCATCAGGGCATCGGCGGGTTCGCCGAGCATCAGGTACAGGGTTCCCGCGGCCACCAGCAGCAGCAGCATCGGTTCCCGCAGCACTTCACGCAGCACCGGCCAGAAGCGTCGCACGCGCTCCGCAGGCAGCTCGTTGGGTCCGTCGCGGGCGAGACGCCGCGCGGCCTCGGCACTGGCGAGTCCCCCGGGTTCGGTCAGGTCAGCAGGCACCGGATCATGCTGGGACATGGCCCATGTTCGCAGAAGTGCTGGCCCCTGCAC
>CAJACZ010000283.1 GCA_903938365.1 uncultured Pseudomonadota bacterium
AATACCGCAGCGGATGCAAATGCCGGAAGCTTATTTTTTAATTACCTTTATTAAGGGTATAAAAAACCTAAAACAAGAATTTATAGGATAAGAAATTGCTGAGCGATGTCCGGACCAGGCCGCATTTGAGGTGATTCCGCAACAGGGGCGGCGACTCCCGCCCTGCCGCCTCGGCCGCTGGCCTTTCGGTTAGTATTCGGCGCTTTGCCCAGCCAGACCCACGCGACGACGAGGTGACCATGTCCCTGACGATCGGAATTCCCCGCGAGACCTTTGCGGGCGAGAAGCGCGTTGCCGCGGTGCCCGAGGTGGTCGAGAAGCTGATCAAGCTCGGCTTCGCCGTGCGCATCGAATCCGGCGCGGGGGCTGCCGCGAACTTCGGCGACGAGGGTTATGAGGCCGGCGGCGCGCAGATCGCCGGCAGCGCGGCCGATCTCTACGCCGCCTCCGACGTCATCCTCAAGGTGCGTCCGCCGGCCAGCGACGAAGTCGAGCGGCTCAGGCCGGGCAGCACGCTGATCGGGTTCATCTGGCCGGCGCAGAATCCCGAGCTCATGCAGCAGCTTGCCGCGAGGCAGGCCACGGTGCTCGCCATCGACTGCCTGCCGCGGCAGCTGTCGCGCGCGCAGAAGATGGACGCGCTCACCTCGACGGCCAGCGTCAGCGGCTACCGCGCGGTGATCGAGGCTGCGCACGCCTTCGGGCGCCCGTTCAACGGCCAGATCACCGCCGCGGGCAAGATCCCGCCGGCCAAGGTGTTCATCGCCGGCGCGGGCGTGGCGGGCCTCGCTGCGATCGGCGCGGCCGCGAACCTCGGCGCCATCGTGCGCGCCAACGACACGCGCGCCGAGGTGGCTGACCAGGTGGTCTCGCTCGGCGGCGAGTTCGTGAAGGTCGACTACGAGGAAGAGGGCTCGGGCGGTGGCGGCTACGCCAAGGTCATGAGCGAGGGCTTCCAGGCCGCGCAGCGCGAGATGTACGCGAAGCAGGCCCGCGAGGTCGACATCCTCATCACCACGGCGCTGATCCCGGGCAAGCCCGCGCCGCGGCTCCTCACAGCGGACATGGTGCGGAGCATGAAGCCCGGCAGCGTGATCGTCGACATGGCGGCGGAGCAGGGCGGCAACTGCGAACTGACGGTGCCGGGCGAAGCGGTCGTGCGGCACGGCGTGACCATCATCGGCTACACGGATCTGCCCAGCCGCCTTGCACGGCAGGCGTCCACGCTCTATTCCACCAACCTGCTGCGCCTCGTCGAGGAACTCTGCAAGGCGAAGGACGGCACGATCAACGTCGACTTCGGCGATGAGGCGATCCGCGGCCTCACCGTCATCCGGCAGGGCGAAGTGACCTGGCCGCCGCCGCCGCTCAAGCAGGCCGCGACGGCGGCTGCGGCCAGGCCCGCTGCCGCCGTCGCTGCCCCCGCGAAGAAATCCGGGCACGGGCATGGTGCCGCCGAGCCCGCTTCCGCGGGCAGTCTCGCGCTCACCTTCGGGGCGGGCGCCGTGCTCTTCTGGCTGATCGGCTCCTTCGCGCCGGCCTCGTTCCTGTCGCACTTCACGGTGTTCGTGCTGGCCTGCTTCATCGGCTACATGGTGGTGTGGAACGTCACGCCGTCCCTGCACACGCCGCTGATGAGCGTGACGAACGCCATCTCGAGCATCATCGCCGTCGGTGCGCTGGTGCAGGTGGCGCCGCCGCTCGGCGAACTGGCGCAGGGCCGGTCCAGCGAACTGATCCGCGGTCTGGCGGTGGCGGCGCTGCTGCTGACCGCCATCAACATGTTCGGCGGCTTTGCCGTCACCCGTCGCATGCTTGCGATGTTCCGGAAGTAAGGGCTCACTCGATGTCTGCCAGTCTTGCGAACGTCGCCTACATCGGCGCCACCATCCTCTTCATCCTGAGCCTGGGGGGTCTTTCCAACCCGGAGACCTCCCGGCGCGGCAACTTCTACGGCATCGTCGGCATGACGATCGCCGTGCTGGCGACGGTGTTCGGCCCGCGCGTCACCGCGGAGGGCCTGCCGTGGATCATCGGCTCGCTCGCGATCGGCGGTGGTATTGGCCTCTACGCTGCCCGCAAGGTGCAGATGACCCAGATGCCCGAGCTGGTGGCGCTGATGCACAGCCTCGTGGGCCTCGCCGCCTGCCTCGTCGGCTTCGCCAGCTACATCGACACCTCGGTCGTCTACAGCGGCGCCGAGAAAACGATCCACGAGGTCGAGATCTACATCGGCATCCTGATCGGCGCCGTGACGTTCTCGGGTTCGGTCATCGCCTTCGGCAAGCTCTCCGGCAAGATCGGCGGCAAGCCGCTGCTGCTGCCGGCGCGTCACTGGCTCAACCTCGTCGCGCTGCTGGCGGTGGTGTGGTTCGGTGTGCAGTTCGTGCAGGCCCCGGATACCAATGCAGGCATGGTGCCGCTGGCCATCATGACGGTCATCGCGCTGCTGTTCGGCGTGCACATGGTCATGGCGATCGGCGGCGCCGACATGCCGGTCGTGGTGTCCATGCTCAACAGCTATTCGGGCTGGGCCGCCGCGGCCACCGGTTTCATGCTGGCCAACGACCTGCTGATCGTCATCGGCGCGCTGGTCGGCTCCTCGGGCGCGATCCTCTCCTACATCATGTGCCGCGCGATGAACCGCAACTTCATCAGCGTCATCGCCGGCGGCTTCGGCACCGGCGGCGGGGCCGTCCCCGCTGCAGCGGGCGCGCAGCCCGAGGGCGAGATCACCCCGGTCAGCGCCGCGGACACCGCGGAACTGCTGCGCGAGGCGAAGAGCGTGGTGATCGTGCCGGGCTACGGCATGGCGGTCGCGCAGGCCCAGCACACGGTCTACGAGATCACGAAGCTGCTGCGTGCGAAGGGTGTGAACGTGCGCTTTGCGATCCATCCCGTTGCGGGCCGCATGCCCGGCCACATGAACGTCCTGCTCGCCGAGGCCAAGGTGCCCTACGACATCGTGCTCGAGATGGACGAGATCAACGAGGACTTCCCGTCCACGGACGTCACCATGGTGATCGGCGCCAACGACATAGTGAACCCGGCGGCCGAGGATGATCCGACCAGCCCGATCGCCGGCATGCCGGTGCTTCAGGTGTGGAAGTCCAGGACCTCGATCGTCATGAAGCGCTCGATGGCCTCGGGCTATGCCGGCGTCGACAATCCGCTGTTCTTCAAGGAGAACAACCGGATGCTGTTCGGCGACGCCAAGAAAATGCTCGACGAGGTGCTCGGCGCGCTCAAGGCCTGAGCCCGCCGTCCGACGCGGGCGCCGCCTGCGGGCGCGCCCCGCTCAGGGGGCGTCCAGGAATCCGCGCCGAGCGGTTTGCCGGAAATCCGCGTATGGTTCCGCT
>CAJACZ010000284.1 GCA_903938365.1 uncultured Pseudomonadota bacterium
CGGCGAGTTCCTCACGGTCGACCGCGACGGCACGGTCTGGTACGGCGGGCTCTCGCACTTCGATCCGCAGCAGAACCTGCACGACGAGTACAAGTTCGCGTGGAAGAAAACCTTCCGCAGCATTCCGATCAGTTCGCTCGTCATGGATTCCTCGGGCGACATCTGGCTGTCGCTGCTGCCCACGGGCGGGCTCGCCCGCTATGACCGCAAGGCCGACTCGGTCATGTGGTGGGACGTGCCGGTGCCGCGCAGCCGTCCCTACGGCATCATCGTCGACCGCAACGACAAGGTCTGGTTCGCCGACTACCACAGCAGCGGCCTGACCCGCTTCGATCCGAAGACGGAATCGTTCCGGCATTACCCGCTGACGCTGGGAGCGCCCACCAACATCCGGCGCCCGGCGGTGGATTCGAAGAACTTCATCTGGTCTTCCACCTGGGGCAGCCGTGCGCTGCAGAACGCCGAACTGTTCCGCCTCGACCCGGATTCCGGTGCAGTCGAGGCTTACCGGATCGACATCCCTTACGCGAACCCCTATGACGTCGAGATCGACGCCTCGGACAAAGTCTGGATCGCCACCGACAACCACCTCCTCAAGTTCGACCCGGTGACGAAGCGTTTTGCGCGCTACCCGGTCACCGTGCGCACCGACATCCCGAAGCTCGCCGTCACGCGCGACGGCGCCGTCTGGTTCGGGCCGCGCAATGCCGGCCAGTCGGGTGCTTATGGCGGCGCGGCGACCGTGCTCTATCCGGACAAGGACGCGATTGATGGATTTGCTGCGTTCTACGAAAAGGACAACCCGCGCAACCGCAAGGCCAGCCACGAGTGGCCCGTGACGCCCGTGAAGGGTGACCGGAAGCTGGTTCCCGCCGAGCCGCGCAACCCCTGCGAGTTCGCGCGCACGGTGGGCCTGGGTGCCGCCTGCAGCAACGACAAGGCGGTGGATTCCGCCGGCGCCAGGACGATCGAGGGCGGAGCGGCCCACGAGTGAAGCCATGAACGGATCGGACCGGATCGGCTGGTGGTACACGCTCTTCGCGCTGGTGCCCTGTTTCGCCTACATGATCACGCTGTCGCTGGCGCCGGGCCTGCTGGCCACGCCCATCGGCCCCGCGACCCGCGTCACGCTGGGCCTGGTGCTGGGCCTCGCGCTGGCCGCGCTGCTGTTCGTGCTGGCCGCGGCCTACACGTGGCAGATCAACCGCAAAGAGCGGGGCTGAGTCATCCATGGGCACCGTCAACACCACCGCGCTGGCGATCTTCGTACTGCTGATCCTCGGCACCCTGCTCATCACCGCCTGGTCCGCGCGCCGCAGCGGCACGCGCGAGCAGTTCTACACAGCCGGCGGCTCCATCTCGGGCGTGCAGAACGGCTTCGCCTTCGCCGGCGATTTCCTCTCGGCTGCTGCCTTCCTCGGCGTCGCAGGGCTGTATTTCGCAGCGGGGCTCGATGGCCTCGTCTATGGCCTCGGGGCGCTGATCGGCTGGCCCGTGCTGCTGTTCCTGCTGGCCGAGCGGCTGCGGCGGCTCGGGCGCTTCACACTGACCGACGTGCTGACGGTCCGGCTCGCGGAGCGCCCGGTGCGCATCTTCTCGGCGTCCGCGAACCTCATCGTGCTCACCTTCTACATGCTGTCGCAGATGGTCGGCGCCGGCCTGCTGATCAACCTGCTGCTGGGCATCAGCTTCGCCTGGTCGGTGGTGGTGGTCGGCGGCCTCATGCTGGTCTACGTCGTGTTCGGCGGCATGGTCGCGACGACCTGGGTGCAGCTGATCAAGGCCTTCCTGCTGATGGCGACCTCCGTGCTGCTGGTGCTGCTGGTGCTGGGGCGCTTCGACTTCGACTTCGAGCGCCTGCTCGAGGGCGCGATCGACCGTCATCCGAAGGGCGTGGGGATCATGGCCCCCGGCGGGCTGATCACCGATACGGGTGCGGCGATCTCGCTCGCGCTCACGCTGATCTTCGGTCCTGCGGGGCTGCCGCACGTGCTGATGCGCTTCTTCACCGTGCCCAACGTCGTCGAGGCGCGGCGCTCGGCCTGCGTCGCCACGCTGCTGATCGCGGTGTTCTGCTTCCTGATGCTGGTGATCGGCTACGGGTCGATCGCCGTGCTGTCGGGCGACCCGCAGTATGTCGGCGAGGGCAACGTGCTCAAGGGCGGCAGCAACATGGCGGCGCTGCACCTGGCGCACGCCCTGGGGGGCGACCTGCTGCTGGGCCTGGTGGCCGCGGTGGCCTTCGCGACCATCCTGGCCGTGGTGGCAGGCCTCACCCTGGCGGCGGCCGCGACCGTGTCGCACGATCTCTACGCTGTGTTCCGCAGCCGCAAGCCGACGGAAGCCGAGGAGCTGAAGGTCTCGCGCTGGGCGGCTTTCGGTTTCGGCGCGCTGGGCATCGTGCTCAGCCTCGCCTTCCAGAAAGAGAACATCACTTTCCTGTCGGCGACGGCCATGTCCGTGGCGGCCAGTTCCACCTTCCCGGTGATGATGCTGACCCTGTTCTGGGGGCGGATCACCACGCGCGGCGCGATCGCCGGCGGCGTGGCCGGTCTGGTCACCGCCCTCGTCGCCCTGGTACTCGGGCCTTCGGTCTGGGTGGCGGTGCTGGGCCACGCCACACCGATCTTCCCCTACCAGTACCCGACCATCCTCGCCATGCCGCTGGCGTTCGCGGTCGCCGTGGCCGTCTCGCTGTTCGGCGCCGCGGAACCCGCCCGGGCAGTCCGCGGCGCCTGAGGGTCCGCGGACCCCGCGCCGGGGTTATATTGCGCCCCATGCCACGAAGGGTGCTCAAACCATGCGAACCGTTTCCCGGGTCCTGCCCGCCGTCATCGGAGTCCTGATGTCACTCAACCCGGCGCCGACGCCCGCCGCCGCGGCCGAGGCCGCTGCACCGCTGATCGAACGCGCCAAGCTGTTCGGCAATCCCACCCGCGCTGCCGGGACGCTCTCCCCCGACGGCAAATGGTTGTCCTGGCTCGCACCCCGCGACGGAGTGATGAACATCTGGGTGGCGCCGATCGCCACGCCCGCGCAGGGGCGTCCGCTCACGGCGTCGAAGGACCGGCCGATCCGCCAGCACTTCTGGGCGCCCGACAGCTCGATGGTGATGTACATCCAGGACAAGGGCGGGGATGAGAATTTCCTGCTCTACGGCATCGACATCGGCTCGGGGCAGGAGCGCACGCTCACGCCCTTCGAGAAGACCCGCGTCCAGCTCGTCGGCAGCTCGCCGATCGTCAAGGATCGCATCCTCGTCGGCCTCAACAACCGCGACGAGCGCTGGCACGACGTGCACAGCCTCGAACTGAAGACCGGCAGGCTCACGGAGATCATCCGGGGCGACGGCTACGCGGGCTTCCTCGCCGACGCCACGCTGGCCCTGCGCCTTGCGCTGCGGCCGAACGCGGCGGGCGGCTTCGATTTCTATCGTGTCGAAGGCAACCAGGTGGGCGAGAAGCCCTTCGCCTCGACCACCCTCGAGGACTCGCTGACCACCCAGCCGGCTGCCTTCACCACCGATGGCAAGACGCTGTACTGGATCGACAGCCGCGGCCGCGACACTGCGGCGCTGGTCGCGCAGGACGTGGCCTCCGGCGCGACGCGCGTGATCGGCGCGAGCCCGCGCGCCGACGTCGGCAGCGTGCTGGCCAACCCGCGCACGGGCGAGGCCGAGGCGTATTCCATCAACTACCTCCGCGAGGAGTGGACGGCGCTCGATGCGACCGTGGGCGCCGACCTCGCGTGGCTGGGCGCGCGCCTGCGGGGCGACCTCAGCGTCACTTCGCGCACCGAGGACGACCGGCTGTGGACCGTGGCGGTGGACCCGGTCACCGCGCCGCCGTCCGTGCACCTCTTCGACCGGCAGGCCCGCAGCCTCACCGAGCTCTATGTGTCGCGGCCGGAACTCAGCGGCGCGCCCCTGCAGAAGATGCATCCTCTCGAACTCAAGGCGCGCGATGGCCTGACGCTGCCGTCCTACCTCACGCTGCCGCCGGGCAGCGATCCGGACGGTGACGGCAAGCCTATACGGCCCGTACCCATGGTGCTGTTCGTGCACGGTGGTCCCTGGGCGCGCGATGACTACGGCTACAACGCTTATCACCAGTGGATGGCGAACCGCGGCTATGCGGTGCTCGCCGTGAACTTCCGGGGCTCCACGGGGTTCGGCAAGTCCTTCATCTCGGCCGGCGACCTGCAGTGGGGCCGCCGCATGCACGACGACCTGCTGGACGCCGTGCAGTGGGCCATCGGTGCCGGCGTCACGGCGCAGGACAAAGTGGCGATCATGGGCGGGTCGTACGGCGGCTACGCCACGCTGGCGGGCCTCGCGTTCACGCCCACCACTTTCGCCTGCGGCGTCGACATCGTCGGGCCCTCGAACCTCGAGACTCTGCTGAAGACGATCCCGCCGTACTGGACGGCCGGCATCGAGCAGTTCCACCAGCGCATGGGCAATCCGAACACCGAGGCGGGCCTGGCGCTGCTGCGCGAGCGTTCGCCGCTCTACAAGGCGGGCGACATCGTGCGGCCGCTGCTGATCGGGCAGGGGGCCAACGACCCGCGCGTCAAGCAGGCCGAGTCCGACCAGATCGTGACGGCGATGAAGGCCCGCGGCATCCCCGTGACCTACGTGCTGTTCCCCGACGAGGGGCATGGCTTCGCGCGACCGGACAACAACATCGCCTTCAACGCCATCACCGAGAATTTCCTGTCGGTGTGCCTGGGCGGTCGGGCCGAGCCGGTGGGCGGCACGCTGGGCGTATCCTCGGCGCAGGTGCTCGAAGGCGCTGATCGTGTGCCCGGCCTGAAATGACCTCCGCGCGCACGCCGCTGCGGCGGCGCCGCTTCCTGGCCGGGTCCGCGGCGCTGGCCGCGCTGGCGCTGTCCCGGACAGGCACGAGCGAGGCCGGCGCCCGGATACCGCGCGCGCAGCGGCCGCTGCGGCTGCTGGTGCTGGGTGGCCCGCGATTCCTCGGGGTGCACACGGCCGAATACGCACTGGCGCGCGGGCATTCGCTCACGTTCTTCAACCGCGGTCGCACGAACGCGGAGCGGCTGCCGCAGGTCGAGCGCATCCTCGGTGACCGCAACGGCCCGCTCGACGGCCTCGCGGGCCGCGAATGGGACGCGGTGCTCGACCACTCGGGCTATGTGCCGCGACAGGTCAGGCGCGCCGCCGAACTGCTCGCGCCGCGGGTGCGGCGCTACCTGTTCGTCTCTTCGGTGTCGGTGTACCCGGATTTCACCGTGCCGCGGGACGAGGACTCCCCCGTCGGGCGGCTCGAGGACGAGACTGTCGAGCAGGTCGACGGTGCGACCTATGGTCCGCTCAAGGCGCTGTGCGAGCGCGCCGCGCAGGCGGTGTTCGGTGCGGAGCGCAGCACGATCATCCGTCCCGGCCTGATCGTGGGGCCCGAGGACAACACCGACCGCTTCACCTGGTGGCCGGCGCGCGCCGCGCGTGGCGGCGATTTCATCGCGCCGGGAAGCCCCGCCGACCGCATCCAGTGCATTGATGCGCGCGACCTCGCCGCGTTCATGGTGCGGGCGCTGGAGCGCGACATCAGCGGGACCTACAACGTGGTGTCCCCGCCGGGGCGCTTCACCATGGGCGAACTGGTGAACGAGTCGGTCAGGGCGGCGCGCCAGCGGGCGCGGCCCGCGGAGCCGCCCATGCCGGTCTGGCTGCCCGCGGAGTTCCTGGCCGCGCAGGGGGTGCAGCCCTGGTCGGACCTGCCCGTGTGGCTGCCGGCGACGGGCGACTCGACCGCATTCGCCGCGACCCCGGTGCAGCGCGCCCTGGCGCAGGGCCTGGCGATCCGTCCGCTGGCTGACACCGTGCGCGACACCCTGCGCTGGCATCAGGGGCGGCCCCTGGCCGAGCGCGAGAAGCTCAAGGCCGGCATCGATGCCGCCCGTGAACAGGCCGTGCTGACGGCCTGGCGGAGGCGGGGCGCCATCGCGGAAGGCTGAGCCCGTCGCGCGGGGCCGAGTATCCGGCCGGCGGGCGCTGCTGTAGCATTTCGCGATGAAAATCCCATCCGCCTTTCGTCTGCCGGCCGTCCTGCTCGGCGCCGCCCTCGTCACCCTGCCGGCCTTTGCGGCCAAGGGTATTCCCGGCGATGCCGACCTCAAGTTCGCCCAGCTCGAGACCCTGCTGCCCACGCCCACCGAGACCCGCGCGGCGTCCGGCGCGCCCGGCGCGCGCTACTGGCAGCAGCGGGCCGATCACCGCATCAAGGTCGCGCTCGACGAAAAGAAGCACCGGCTCACCGGCTCCCAGACCATCACCTACGTCAACCGCTCGCCCGATGCGCTGAGCTACATCTGGCTGCAGCTGGACCAGAACGTGTTCAGCGACGGTTCGCTCTCGCGCCGCTCCGAGACGGCCTCGACCTCCGGCACGCGCCGCGACACGGTCGGCGGCGGCGACAGCCTGAGCTACAGCGCCATCCGTCGGCACCAGGCCTTCGAGGATCGCGAGTACGGCTTCGAGCTCGGCCCCGTGACCAGCGGCGGTCGCCGCCTCAGGACCACCGTCAACGACACGATGGCGCGGGTCGACCTCGAGGCGCCGCTGCGGCCCGGGCAGTCCCTCGTGCTGTCGATGGACTGGGCGTTCAACATTGTTGACGAAGCTGCGGTGGGCGCGCGCAGCGGCTACGAGTACTTCCGCGACAACGACACCTACCTCTACTTCATGGCCCAGTGGTTCCCGCGCCTCGTCGCGTACACGGACTACACCGGCTGGCAGCACAAGCAGTTCCTCGGGCGGGGCGAGTTCACGCTCGAGTTCGGCGACTACGACGTCGAGATCACGGTCCCCGCGGACCACATCGTGTCCTCGACGGGCGTGCTGCAGAACCCGGCGGCCGTGCTGACGGCGGAGCAGCGCTCGCGGCTCAAACAGGCCGAGACCGCGAAGGCGCCGGTGTTCATCGTGACGCCCGACGAGGCCCGGGCCAACGAGAAGGAGGGCACCAGCGCCACGCGTACCTGGCACTTCAAGGCGCAGAACGTGCGCGACTTCGGCTGGGCCAGCTCGCGCAAGTTCATCTGGGACGCGATGGGCCACCGCCAGGACGATGCGCGCATGCCGCTGGTCATGGCCATGTCGTTCTATCCGAACGAGGCCGAGCCGATCTGGTCGAAGTATTCGACGCAGGCGGTGGCGCACACCATGGACGTGTACTCGCGCCTGTCCTTCCCCTATCCGTACCCGACCGCGCAGTCCGTGAACACCTGGGAGCGCGGCGGCATGGAGTACCCGATGATCTCCTTCAACGGCTATCGCCCGTCGAAGGACGAGAAGTCGGGCAAGGTCACCTATTCGCGCGACGTGAAGTACGGGCTGATCGGCGTGATCATCCACGAGGTCGGCCACAACTACTTCCCGATGATCGTCAACTCCGACGAGCGGCAGTGGAGCTGGATGGACGAGGGCCTCAACACCTTCCTCGAGTACACCGCCGAACTGGAATGGGAGGACAGGTTCCCGGCGTTCGGCAACAAGGTGAACGTGCTGGACTTCATCACCGACTACATGAAGTCCTCGAACCAGGTGCCGGTGATGACCAACTCCGAGTCGGTCGTCCAGTTCGGCCCCAATGCCTATATCAAGCCCACGGCCGCGCTGTCGGTGCTGCGCGAGACGGTGATGGGGCGCGAGCTCTTCGATCACGCGTTCCGCGAATACTCGAACCGCTGGAAGTTCAGGCGGCCGACGCCCGCGGATTTCTTCCGCACCATGGAGGACGCCTCGGGCGTCGACCTCGACTGGTTCTGGCGCGGCTGGTTCTACGGCACGGACCACGTCGACGTCGAGCTCAGCGGCGTCCGCGAGTACCAGGTCTCGAGCCAGGATCCCGAGAAGGAGTTCCCGCTGGCGCGGCGGAAATTCGAGGCGGACTATCCGGCCGCGGTCCAGGAAGAGCGCACCCGCCAGGAGACGCCCGGGACGCGCGTGGGCCGCTACAGCGAGCTCAGGGACCTCTACAACGAGAGCGACGAGTTCACGGTCACGAACAAGGACCGCAACGAGTACCAGGAATTCCGCGAGAAGCTCAAGCCCTGGGAGCGCGACGCGCTGGACCGCGCGGTCAAGGCGCAGGAGTTCGTCTACTTCGTGGATTTCCGCAACCTCGGCGGGCTCGTGACGCCGCTGCCGCTGACCCTCCGCTATGCCGACGACACCACTGAGCAACTGCTGGTGCCGGCGGAGATCTGGCGCTACAACGCCGAAGAGATCACGAAGCTGCTGATCCGGCCGAAGCGCGTCGCCTCGATCACCGTCGACGAGCGCCACCTGACCGCCGACGTGGACATGAGCAACAACACGTTCCCGCGGCGTATCGAGCAGAGCCGCATCGAGCTCTTCAAGGCGAAGTCGAAGGACCGCAACCTGATGCTCGACCTGATGACCGAGCTGAAGGGCGCCAAGGACACACCCAAGGCGGGCGACACCGCGGTGCCCCTCAAGCCCGTCCAGTGACCCGGCTGCCGGGCATCGGGCGCCGTCAGCTCCTGTGGCTGGGGCCGGCGCTGCTCCTCGGGGCAGCGTCGCGCACCGAGGCGCACCGGGCGCACGTGACGCTGAGCCGGCTGCAGGGCAATCCGCGCGCGGGCAGCTGGGAACTGGCGCATTCGCTGCATTACCACGACGCCGCGCAGGTGCTGGCGAGGCTCGCGGGTGGCCGCCGGGTCGAGCCGGCCACCCTGGAAGGGCGGGCGCGGCTCGCGCTGGAGGTCGAACGCTGCTTCCGGATCCTGGGCCCGGACGGTCGGCCGCTGGCGTTCGGCACCGTGGGCTCCGAACTCGAGGGCGACAGCGTCGTGGTCTACCAGGAACTGCCGGCGCCGGTGCCGCACGGCACCTGCACGGTCGAATGCACGCTGTTCCAGGACGTGTTCCCGGGCCAGGTGAACAACGTCAGCGTCGAGTTCGCGAAGCCGTCCGTGGCGCTGCGCCTCAGCGCGGAGTCGCCGCGCGCGACGTTCAGCTTCTGAACGGCAGCGCGACAGAGAGCCTCGCGCCCGGGGTCGCGCTGCTGCGCGGCTTCGCGGCGCCTACGGGGCCGCTGGTCACGCTGATCGACGACATCGCCCGGCTTGCGCCGTTCCGCAAGCTGCACACGCCGGGCGGCCGGCCCCTGTCGGTGCGGATGACGGCCTGCGGCCCGCTGGGCTGGCACAGCGATGCCCAGGGGTATCGCTACGTCACCGAGGACCCGGGCACCGGCCGGCCCTGGCCGGCCATGCCGGCTCGCTTCCGCGATCTTGCGGTGGGCGCGGCCGCGGCTGCGGGCTTCCCGGGCTTCGAGCCGGATGCCTGCCTGGTCAACCGCTACGAGCCCGGCGCGCGCATGGGGGCGCATCGCGATGCCGACGAACAGGACTTCACGCAGCCTATCGTGTCGGTCTCGATCGGCCTGCCGGCGGTGTTCGAATGGTTCGGGGCGCGCCGTGGCGGCACGCCCCTGCGCGTGACGCTGCTCGACGGCGACGTGCTGGTCTGGGGCGGCGAGGCCCGGCTCGGCTACCACGGCGTCCGGCCTGTCGTCGCGCCGGAGCCCCCGGACCTGCTGGCTGCGACCGAATCGCGGGCGGGCTCGCAGGGCGTGCAGCGCGCCGATGGCCAGTGGGCGGCGCTGCGCTACAACCTCACGTTCCGGCGCGCAGCCTGAGCGCGCCGCCGGGCGGCACGCTTCGGCGCCGCGGCGGCTATCTGGTTGCGGGCGGGGGCGTGACCGTCTAACGTCCCTTTCCCTTTACAGTCGAAAGCCGGCCCTGATGCTCTACAAACACGTTGCGATCGCGTCCGTCGCCCATGTCGAGGCACCGATCCGCCTCTCCTCGGACGAGATCATGCGCCGCCTGGCGCCCACCCTCGAGCGCTTCGGCATCCGCGAGAACCTGTTCGAGGACGTGGCCGGGATCACGGCACGACGGATCTGGGACGGACCCACCCAGCCCTCGGACGCCGCGACCTGGGCTGCGCAGAAGGCGCTCGCCGCGTCGGGCGTGCCGCACGAGAAGATCGGCATCCTGATCAACAGTTCGGTCTGCCGCGACTTCATCGAGCCGAGCACCGCGTCGATCGTGCACGGCAACCTCGGCCTGGCCGACACCTGCCAGAACTTCGATGTCGGCAACGCCTGCCTGGGCTTCCTGAACGGCATGGATATCGCCGCACGCATGATCGAGCGCGGCGACATCGAGTACGCGCTGATCGTCAACGGCGAGGCCTCGAACCTGATCACCGAGCGCACCATCGAGCGCCTGCTGCGGCCCGAGACCACCGTCGAGGACTTCCGCGCCGAGTTCGCCTCGCTCACGCTCGGTTCGGGCGCGGCGGCGATGGTGATGGGGCGCGCCGAACTGCTGCCCGACGGGCATCGCTTCCTGGGCAGCGTGACCCGCGCGGCGACCAGCTTCTCGCATCTGTGCCGCGGCAGCCTGGAACGCATGGTGACCGACACCCGGACGCTGCTCGTCGAGGGCCTGAAGCTCGCCGGCAAGACCTTCCAGGCGGCGCGCGCGGGCATGGGCTGGGTGGTCGGCGACTTCGACGAGTTCGTCGTTCACCAGGTCAGCAAGGTGCACACCGGAGCGCTGGTGGAACTGCTCGGCATCGATCCGAGGAAAGTGCTGACCGTTTACGAAGAGTTCGGCAATGTGGGTCCCGCGTCGGTACCGATCGCGCTGTCGAAGCTCCAGGAGACGGGCCGGCTCGTGAAGGGTACGCGCATCGCCCTGCTGGGCATCGGTTCGGGCCTGAACTGCTGCATGGCGGAAGTGGTCTGGTAGGCCGCGCGCCGGCCTGAACCGCTTCTTCGATGGCGCAGTACCCC
>CAJACZ010000285.1 GCA_903938365.1 uncultured Pseudomonadota bacterium
ACCAGATCGGTGCCCCCCAGCTCCGCCAGCAGCTCCCGTGCCTCGCCCATGTGGGCCGCGCTCCGCGCTGCCACGCGCGCCGCCGCGGGCCAGCGCTCGCGCAGCAGCGGCAGCACGGCATGGCGCAGGTAGTTGCGGTCGAAACGCTGGTCGGCGTTGGTGTCGTCGTCGGCCCACTCCAGCCGGGACTGACGCGCCCAGGCCGCGATCTCGTCCCTGGACAGCGGCAGCAGGGGCCGCGCGAGCCAGGTCCTGCCGAAGCGCGCAAGGTCCGGCATCGCGGCCAGCCCGCTGACGCCCGCGCCGCGCATCAGCTGCAGCAGCACGGTCTCCAGCTGGTCATCGAGGTGCTGCGCCGTGACGACGAGTTCGCCCTGCCGCGCAGCCGCCCGCAGCAGCGCGTAGCGCGCATCGCGCGCGAGCGACTCCACGGACGCGCCGGCGACCAGTTCGATCCGCGCATGCCGCGCCGTGAACGGAATCCCGAGCCGCCGGCACAGGCTGCGGCAATGCGACTCCCAGCGTGCGGCATCCGGATGCAGGTGATGATTGACGTGGATGGCCCGCAGCGCCCAGCCCCCCGGCTGCCCCGCATGCGCGCGCTGCAGCCCGGCGAGCAGGGCCACGGAATCCACGCCGCCGCTGAGCGCGACGACGACGGAGGAACAACCCGCGCGACCAAGAAGGGCATCGATGCGCGGTCGGAGCCAGCTCGCCAGATCGACGGCCCGCGGGACCCGCGCGGCGCGGCGCGACATGTCGCGCTGCCCTGGGCCTATCGGGGGACTTCGGTGTAGACGCCGAAGCCCGCGATCCTGGCGTTGCGCTGCTCGCGCAGCCGGTCCGGCGGAATGGCGGAAAGCTCGCCCAGGTGGCGCAGCAGCGCCTGCTTCAGCGCTGCGCCGGTCGCGACCGGGTCGCGATGCGCCCCGCCCAGCGGCTCCCGCAGCACCTCGTCGACGAGGCCGAGCTTGTGAAGCCGCTCCGCCGTCAGGCCCATGGCTTCGGCCGCCAGTTCCTTCTTGTCGGCGCTCTTCCAGAGGATGGACGCGCAACCCTCGGGGGAGATGACCGAATAGGTGCTGAACTGGAACATCAGCAGCCGGTCGCATACGCCAATCGCCAGGGCGCCACCCGAGCCACCCTCGCCGATCACCACGCTGATCACCGGGACCTTCAGCAGCGACATCTCGAAGAGGTTGCGCGCGATGGCCTCGCTCTGCCCCCGCTCCTCGGAACCGATACCCGGATAGGCGCCCGGAGTGTCGATGAAGGTGATCAAGGGCAGCGAGAATCGCTCTGCCATGCGCATCAGGCGCAGCGCCTTGCGATAACCCTCGGGCTTGGGCATGCCGTAGTTGCGCCGGACGCGCTCCTTGGTATCCCGGCCCTTCTGGTGGCCGATGACCATCACGGGCTGGCCCTCGAGACGGGCCAGGCCACCGATGATCGCCAGGTCGTCGGAGAACATGCGATCGCCGTGGAGTTCCTGGAAATCCGTGAACGCCATGGCGAGGTAATCCAGCGAATACGGCCGCTGCGGGTGGCGGGCGAGCTGGGTGATCTGCCAGGGACTCAGGTTCGAGAAGATGCTCGTCGTCAGCTGCCGGCTCTTGCCCTGCAGACGCGAGATCTCGTCGTGGAGATTGACGGTGGTGTCCGAGGTGACATGCCTGAGCTCCTCGATCTTGGCCTCGAGTTCGGCGATGGGCTGTTCAAAATCGAGAAAGCTGACGGCCATGTCTGAAGGATCTACCTGCGCTGCACCACGGATGGGCGGAGGGAGATTAAGAGGGTGGGCCGCGCCATGCAACCGTCCGCCCTGCGGTCACTCAGGAATCAACCCAGGGCGGAACTCGGTGAACTCGCCGACGGGCCGAACACGACGCGTACCGCTTCCGCACCCAGCAGTTTCTCGAGTTCCTCGAGCAGTTCACGACTCGGCCGCACGCGCCACTCCGCACCGAACTCCAGCGTGCCGCTCGCGCGCTCGCCGGAGTAGCGCAGCGCCACGGGGCAGGCCCCAGGCCGGCCACGGGCGAGGACGTCTTCCAGGCCACGCAGCAGTGAGCGGGCCTCGCGCCCCGCAGGCCAGGTCAGCACCAGCCGGTGCGCCTGCTGCTCGCGCGCCCGGTCGAGGTCGACCACCCGCTTGGCCGCGACCCGCCAGCTGTCGCTGAACTCGTCGAAGCGCAATTGCCCCTCGACCAGCACGATCGCGTCCTTGACGAGGTACTCGCGGAACTGCTGGTACACCTCGTCGAAGAAAGTGACTTCGATGCGCCCCGTGCGATCGTCGAGCACCACGGAATTGCGGTTGCCCCGCTTGCGCAGTTCGTGGATGTAGCCCACCACCGTGGCCGGTTTGCCGCCGAAGAAACCCCGCTCGGGAGCGCCGCTCGCCGGGCGCTCGCTCTGCAGGTCGGCGATGCGGCCCGTGACGAAGCGCGCGAGGTCTTTCTCGTAGCGGTTGATCGGATGCCCGCTCAGGTACAGGCCCAGGGTCTCGCGCTCGCCCGCGAGCCGCTGCGCGTCGCTCCATTCGGGCATCGCCGCCATCGCCGGTGCGGATGCCGACTCGGGCGCACCCGGCCCGGGCATGGAGGCGGCCAGGCCGAACAGGTCCACCTGCCCTGCTTCGACCGCACGGGTCGCCTGTTCGCCCAGTTGCATCGAGGTGCCGAGTCGCAGCATGGCGGCCGCACGGCCCATCCCGAGCGAATCCAGGCTGCCCGAGCGGATCAGCGCTTCGAGCACGCGGCGGTTGACCTTGTTGAGATCCATCCTGCGACAGAGGTCGTCGAGACTGCGGAACGGGCCCGCGGACTCCCGCTCGGCCACCAGCGACTCCACGACCGACTGACCGACGCCCTTGATGGCACCCAGTCCGTAGCGGACCCTGCCGGGATCGGCCACGACGAACTCGTGCCGCGATTCGTTGACGTCGGGGGGCAGGATGATCAGGCCCATCCGGTCGCACTCGTCCTTGAGCGTGACCACCTTGTCCGTGTGGTCCATGTCCGCGGAGAGCACGGCCGCCATGAACGCGGCCGGGTAATGCGCCTTAAGGTAGGCCGTCTGGTAGGACAGCAACGCATAGGCCGCGGAGTGCGACTTGTTGAAGCCGTAACCCGCGAACTTCTCCATCAGGTCGAAGATGTGGGCGGCCTGCGCGTCGGCCACGCCCTGGGCCTTGGCACCGTCGACGAAGATGCTGCGCTGTTTGGCCATTTCCTCGGGCTTTTTCTTGCCCATGGCGCGCCGCAGCAGGTCGGCACCGCCGAGCGTATAGCCGGCGAGCACCTGCGCGATCTGCATGACCTGTTCCTGGTACAGGATCACGCCGTAGGTCGGCTTCAGCACCGGCTCGAGGCGCGGGTGCAGATAGTCCACCGGCCCCTCGATCCGGCCGTGCTTGCGGTTGATGAAGTCATCCACCATCCCCGACTGCAGCGGGCCGGGGCGGAACAGCGCGACGAGCGCGACGATGTCCTCGAAGCAGTCGGGCTGCAGGCGGCGGATGAGGTCCTTCATGCCGCGGGATTCGAGCTGGAAGACCGCCGTGGTGCTGCAGGCCTTCAGCAGCACGAACGTCGGGGCGTCGCTCATCGGCAACGCGTCGATGGCGAGCGGCGGCTCGCCGGCGGCGAGGCGGTGGCGGTTGATGGTCCGCAGCGCGTGAGCGATGATCGTCAGAGTACGCAGGCCGAGGAAGTCGAACTTGACCAGGCCGGCAGCCTCGACGTCATCCTTGTCGAACTGCGTCACCACGCTCTGCGCGCCTTCTTCGCAGTACAGGGGAGCGAAGTCCGTGAGCAGCGACGGCGCGATCACGACGCCGCCGGCGTGCTTGCCGGCATTGCGCGTCAGGCCCTCGAGCGACCTCGCGAGATCGATGAGGTTGCGGACTTCGTCGTCTTCCTTGTAGAGCCGCTTGAGTTCAGGCTCTTTTTCCAGGGCCGAATCCAGCGTGATGTCGAGCTCGAACGGTACGAGCTTGGCAATCCTGTCGACGTAGCCGTAACCCAGTCCCAGCACGCGCCCGGCATCGCGGACCACCGCCTTGGCGGCCATCGTGCCGTAGGTGATGATCTGCGAGACGCGATCGCGGCCGTACTTGTCGGCCACGTAATCGATGACGCGGTCGCGGCCCTCCATGCAGAAATCGACGTCGAAGTCGGGCATCGAGACGCGCTCGGGATTCAGGAAGCGCTCGAACAGCAGGTCGTG
>CAJACZ010000286.1 GCA_903938365.1 uncultured Pseudomonadota bacterium
CCGGGTTTCGGCATGTCCGATCCGGCCGGCGAGGGTGCCACGCTGGAAGACTACGCGGCCATCATCCCGGCCGCGCTGGGCGAGATGGGCTGGGACGGGGCGTCGATGGTGGGCCACCACACCGGGGCGGTCGTGGCTGCCCTCTACGCGGCACGCGAGCCGTCACGCGTGCATCGTCTGGTGCTGAACGGGTTCCCGCTGCTGACCCAGGCGGAACGTGAGCACTTCGCCACCTTCTATTTCGGTCCGAAGGAACCCAGGGCGGACGGTTCGCACCTGCTGACCGCGTGGCAGAACCGACTGCGGTCCACGCCCGGCTGGAGCGACATTCGCCTGATGCATCGCTATACCGTCGAGGCCCTGTTTCGCGGCGACACCAACTGGAAGGCTTTCCCGCTGGTGCTGGGGGCCGACCTCGAGGCGGTGCTGCGGGCACTGCAGGTCGAAACGCTGCTGCTGACGAACACCGGCGAGGATCTCTACGAGGCGACCCAGCGCTCCAGGGACCTGCGCCCCGGGTTCTTCGCCTACCGGGAACTCGCGGGCGGCTCGCATGACATCATCGACGAGCAGCCGGGGCCCTGGACCCGGACCGTCGCCGACTTCCTCGAGCATGGGGCCGCAGCCGGAACCTAGACCCCTGTCGAGGACATCCTGCGGAACTGCAGGCCCGCCTGCCGCAGCGCTGTTTCGATGGTGTCCGTGTGTTCCGAATCGCGGGTCTCGACGGTGAAATCGAGGTCCGCGGCCTTCGCCGGCACATCGAGGAACAGACGGTGGTGGGTGACGTCGATGATGTTGCCCCCGTGCTCGCCGATCAGCCCGGCGATCCGCCCCAGTGCGCCCGGCTGGTCCGCGCTCTCGAAGCGGAAGGACACGATGCGCCGCTCGCGCACCAGCTGGCGCTGCAGCACGATGCCCAGCAGCCGGGTGTCGATGTTGCCTCCGCAGATCACCAGCCCGACGCGCTTGCCCCGGAAGCGCTCCGGATGGGCCAGCAGGGCCGCCAGGCCAGCGGCGCCCGCGCCTTCGGCCACTGTCTTTTCGATCGAGATCAGCAGGCTGATCGCGTTCTCGAGGTCCGGTTCGTCGACGAGGAGTATCCCGTCCAGCAGCGCAGTGAGCAGCACGCGCGTCAGGCGACCGACGTTGCGGACGGCGATGCCCTCGGCGATGGTCTGCGTGCCGAATTCCGGCGTGGTCTGCGTGAGGGCGGCGTGCATGGCGGGGTAGGCCCGCGTCTGCACCCCGACCAGTTCGATGCCGGGCTTGAGCGCCCGCGCGGCGATACCCATCCCGGCGAGCAGCCCGCCGCCGCCGATCGGCACGCAGAGGCAGTCGAGCCCCGGCTGGTCCTCGAGCATCTCCAGCGCGATAGTGCCCTGGCCGGCAATGATCGCCTCGTCGTCATAGGGATGCACGAAGCTGAGTTGTTCCTCCGCGGCGAGCTCCTGCGCCCGGGCTTCTGACTCCGTGAGCTGGCTGCCGTGCAGGATCACCCGGGCACCGAGCAGCCGGGTCTGGTGCACTTTGTTGAAGGGCGTCGTCACCGGCATGACGATGGTGGCGGGAATGCCGAGTCGGGTCGCGTGGTGCGCCACTCCCTGGGCGTGGTTGCCGGCGGACATGGCTATGACGCCGCGCCGCCGCTGCTCCGGGTCCAGGCTCGACAGCTTGACCAGCGCGCCGCGTTCCTTGAACGAGGCGGTGAACTGCTGGTTCTCGAATTTGAGGTAGACCTCGGCGCCGGTCATCGTGGAGAGCGTCGTGGAC
>CAJACZ010000287.1 GCA_903938365.1 uncultured Pseudomonadota bacterium
CTGGGAGAGACGATCAACGCGTCTCTCGGCCCGGCAAGCCCGACATCCTTTGATCTCGGCGAGCTCACGCAGAAGGAACTGAACTTCAACGCCGATTTCGTCTGGTCTGTCGAGGGATTGGTCGCCGACGACAGCGTCACAGTGGCCTTCGGCTTCGAGTCCCGTGAAGAGACCTACGGCATAACCGCGGGCGAGCCTGCGTCGTATGCGGTGGGGCCCGGCGCTGCGCCTCCGGCGCGACTGGCCGCGAACGCCAACGGGTTCCCCGGCTTCGCGCCGGATCAGGCAGGTGAATTCTCCCGTTCCAACCTCGCCGCGTACGTCGACCTGGACGTGCCCGTGACCGACCGGTTCCGGCTGGGTCTCGCCGGTCGCTACGAGGACTACGACGACTTCGGCGGCAACTTCGACTACAAGCTCGGCGCCCGCTACGAGATCTCCGAGGGCATCGCGCTGCGCGCCACCCTGTCGACGGGATTCCGCGCGCCTACCCCCGGGCAGCAGAACACCTCGCAGATCACGCAGGGGCTCGACGTCGCTACCCTGTCCATCTTCACGAGCGGCCGCGTGCCTCCCGGCGTGCTGGCTGGCGTGGCGGGGCTCTCTCCCGCGCCCGGGGTGCTCAGTCCTGAGACCAGCGACAGCCTCAGCTTCGGGCTCGCCTGGCGGAACGATTCTGGATTGTCCACGACGCTCGATGCCTATCGCATCGACGTCAAGGACCGGTTCAGCCAGACCGGTTCGATCGCCGTCACACCCGCCATCCGCGCAGCGCTGGTCGCCGGGGGGATTCCGGGCGCCGTCACGCTCACTCGGATCTCCTACTTCACCAACGACTACGAAACCCGGACCGAGGGCGTCGACCTCGTGGGCTCCTATGTCGCCGGACTGGAGCAGGGGCGGCTGACGCTCTCGGCCGGACTCAACTACAACGAGACTACTGTGCTGGGTGGTGTGATCCTCAACCCCAGCGGCATCACGACCAAGAGGGTCTTCGAGGAGGCCCGACCGAAGCTCAACGCCACGGCCTCCGCGGTGTGGCAGGCCGGTGCATGGGAAATGACGCTCCGCGCCCGTCACTACGGGCCATGGCTCGATGTGAGCGGAAACTCGACCGGCGAGCTTTTCCAGGAGTTCGGTTCCATGACCCTCGCTGATATCGCGGTCGCGTATGCGTTCAATGATCACCTCTCGGTGAAGCTGGGCGCCGAGAACGCCCTAGATCGCTATCCTGCCGAGGCTCTGAACCAGGCCAACCGCGGCCTCATCTATTCGCGCAATGCGCCTTACGATACGGACGGCGGCCAGTATTACCTGCGCCTCGACCTGAAGTTCTAGCGGTGATCGAAGCGCCTGCGGGGGCGACGAATCGCGCGAGTGCGGTAACCCGCAGGCAGTTCTTCGCGGGTGCCGCTGCGCTGGCGATGTCCGCTGCCGGCGACCCGGCCTGGGCGGGCGACGAGGCGTACTGGGCGCGTGTGGCAGCGGACTTCGATATTGCACTCGACCCCGTGCCGCTCGAGAACGGCAACTGGGGCGTCATGTCGAGGCCAGTGCTTCAGGCCTACCTGGAACTCACGCGCTCGGTCAATCGCAGGAACACGGCCTACGCCCGCGATGAATACCCGGCCGACCTGGAGCGAGTCCGCTCGCGCGTGGCGAGCGCGCTGGGCGTTGACGCCGCGGAACTTGCGCTGACCCGCAACGCCACCGAATCGCTTCAGGGGCTCATTGCAGCGTACGGTGGGCTTCGCGCGGGCGATGAAGTGCTGATCGCTGATCTGGATTACCCGGCAATGCAGTCTGCGATGCGATGGTTGCACCGCGAGCGCGGTGTAGGAGTCGTCGAGATCGCGCTGCCGGAGCCGGCTACCTACGACGGATTGATCGAGGCCTACGACAAAGCGCTCACCGTGCACCCGAAGGTGAAGCTCATGCTGCTCACTCACCTGGGTCACCGGACGGGGCTGGTGCTTCCGGTGCGCGAGATTGTCGAACGAGCGCGCGCTCGCGGAGTGGATGCGATCGTTGATTCGGCTCATGCCTTCGGGCAGCTGAATGTGCGGATTCCGGATCTCGGCGCGGATTTCGTCGGGTTCAATCTCCATAAATGGTTTGGCGCGCCGATCGGCTGCGGCGCGCTGTACGTCGCTAGGCACCGGTTGCCCGACATGCAAGCGCACATGGCGGAGAGCGCGCCACTGAAGGATATCCGTCAGCTGGTGTATTCCGGCACGATGAACTTCGCCGCGCTACTCGCCGTGCCGGCCGCGCTTGACTATCACGCTGCCATCGGAGCCGGGCGCGTGGAGGCTCGTCTGCGTCACCTGCGGCGCAGTTGGGTGGAGCCGTTGCGCGGGCGACCCGGGCTGCAGATGCTGACCCCGCCCGATGAGCGGCTTGCGGGCGGCATCGCTGCATTTCGTCTGGAGGGCCGCAGGACCGATGCCGAGAACGCCGCGATTTCCCGCTGGCTTCGTCAGGAGTTCGGCATCATGACCGTGCATCGCACCGGCGCGGCGGGCGGCGCCTGCGTACGGGTCAGCCCCGCCATTTTCACGACGCCCGAACACATCGAGAGGCTGGTGCAGGCGCTGCGCACACTGTCGTCGGGCGTGGCCTGACAGTCAGCGGGGTCTGGCAGGCTGCGCCCGCGGGGTTCCCACGCTCCACTCGTAGGCGTTGGCGATGCGCTCGGCCCCGTGCGTCGACAGGAACCGTGCGTGGGGTCGTATGCCGACGCGTCCGAGGTCCAGGCGGTCGGCGTCCCAGCAGCACTGGATCGTGGCGTCGGTGCTCACCTCGCCGCCGCTGTGATGCTGGATCGCGTGTGTCAGCTGCGCGAGCTGGCGCGTACCGAGCCCGAAGAACCGCCCCTGCAGGGCGCGCGCATATTCGGCGCCGCGCTCGCCGTGGAGCCGATCCGCGTAATCGTCGTGGCGCTGGCTGTCGTGCAGGAACGCGAACAGCTCGACCACGAGTGTGTCCGCGCCGCGCAGCACCGCGAGCGCGCGGGCATGATAGCGCACGCGGCCCCAGTGGTGCGCGCCGTGGATCCCGTGCCAGTCGAGCGTGAACCCGCTGCGGATCTCGGCGAGCAGGCCCGCTCGGTCGTAGGTTGTTTCCAGGCTCATGGTGCAGCCGGCTTGAACACGCCGGTCAGCCGCGCAAAGGTGCCCTTGCCCAGTCTCGCCAAGGGATCCACCGCCATAACGTCCACGAGCAGTCTCCCGTTCGCACCGACCGACGCCACCTCGGGGCGCAGCCAGAGCTTGCGTACCTCGGCAAACACCACCACCTGCCCGTGGTCGCCCACCGGCGTGAACTGGCGGGCGATGCAGGCCATCGCGATCGGCGCGTCTGCGACACGCGGCACCGGCCAGTCCCATTCCGCCAGGCCGATTCCGTACGCTCTCGCCTCGCTGCGATCCTGCGGCAGGTCCTGTGCGGAGCACTGCAGCGCTTCGGCCTGCGCGACCGAAGCGATGTGGATGACGAACTCCGGACGGCTGCGCAGGTTGCGGTGCGTGTCCTTTTCTCGACCCGAAGGGCCTTCGCCAATCGACAGCATCACGAGCGGTGGCGCGCTCGAGATGCTGTTGAAGTAGGAATAGGGGGCGAGGTTCCAGCGCTCCTCGGCATGGTGGCTGCCGTTGTCCGACAGCACCCAGGCGACCGGGCGCGGTACTACCACCTGCGTGAGGGCGTCGTAAGCGTCTCGCTCGGCGAGGCCTGTGAGGGAGTACTCCATGAGGGCGAGAACTGTATCACTCGCGAGCTACGGCTGGCTCCGGAACGCGCCGCTCAGATGCGCGGATACGCGCCGGCCAGCGAATACCCCGCCGAGGCGTTGACGACGCCGATCACCGCCCGGTTGGGGGAGGTGGTGGTATCCAGCGTGGCCAGGCCGCGGGCCGTGGTGCCGTTGAGCCGCGTATAGGGCGCGCGGCAGCCGGTGAACGAGTACTCGATGCGGTACGCGTTGTAGGAGCTGTTGATCACCGCGACTACGCCGTTGGTGAGGCACCCGGTCACCGGGTCCTGCGTGAAGATCACGCCGTTGGAGCTCAGATTGATGACTGCGTTGGTGTCGAGGTCGCGGTAATTGCCGGCGATCTTGGCCAGCGACGATGACTGGTTGTAGACGCTGTTGAAGGTGAGCGTGGAGTTGCCGGTCGCGGTTTCGCCACGCTGCGTGGTGAAGCGCACTGAGCCATTGAGCGTGGAGCGTGCCTGCACGGTGCCCGTGTAGGTGCCGGTGCCGGTGGTCGAGCCATCGGGGAACACGTAGCCCACCGCGGTGACGCCGGTCAGGTTGCCGCTGACGTTGTTGCCCGAAGTGGTCAGCGTGCCGAAATACTGCGTGTCGTCGCTGCGGATGAAATGGAACTCGCCGGTTTCGGTCACCAGGCCGACGAGCGCGAGGCCGGTCGCCTGGTCGGTGCCGTTCCAGATGCCTCCGGTGGAGGCGTTGGCCGGCGCTGCAGCGCCGCCTCCGCTGGTGGAACCGCCGCTGCTGTCGCTGCCGCCGCCGCCACCGCAACCCGCGAGCGCCCACAGCGCCGCCATGCCCACCACAGCCGCTGTGCGCGGCTGAGCGCTGACTTTGAGAGGTGTCGTTTTCATTCGGGTATCCGTCCGGGAGTTTTGAGCGCGTTTCGCTTGTCGGACGAATCTGGAGGACAGCGGGCTCACCACGTGAGCCTTCAACACAAAGTTTTGAGGCGATGCCGGGACGTGATTTCCGGTCGGCCTTATAGCGACACTTGATTACGACAGTAACGCTGTGTATAAAGGAGCCATGGCAACTCCTCAACCCGAACGCCGCTACGGCGTAGACGAACTGGCCGCCCTGACGGGGGTCACCCAGCGGACGCTCCGCTACTACATCCAGATCGGCCTGGTCGACCGCCCGATCGGCGAGACGCGCGCGGCGTACTACACCGCCCACCATCTCGAACAGCTGCTGACGGTCCGCAAATGGACCGAAGCGGGACTTGCGCTCGAGAGCATCCGCCGGCTCATGAGCGGCGAGCTGCCGGCCACGCCGCCCGAGCCGCGGGGCCAGGTCGAAGTCCGCAGCCACCTGATGCTGGCCAGCGGCGTCGAACTCGTGGTCGACCCGGGCCGGGCGGGCCTGAAGCCCGCGCAGCTGCGCCGATTCTTTCGCGACGTGCAGTCGCTCTACGACACCTTGACCCAGGAGAAGAACGATGAACGCTGAAGCCGCTGCGATCCTCAGGTCGGTGGACGGGGTTGCCGTTCCGCTGGAGCGCGTGTCCGCACGGGGCCACCTGCGCGGCGCGCTCTTCGAGCTGGTCGTCGAGCAGAGCTATCTGAACTCCTCCGCCCACAACATCGAGGCGGTCTACACCTTCCCGGTGCCGCTCAACGCCGTGTTCCTCGGGCTCGAGCTCGAACTGAACGGTGTAACGCACCGGGCGCAGGTGCTCACGCAGCAGGCCGCCGCGCGGCGCTACGAAGACGCGCTCGGCGACGGTCATACCGCCGTGCTGCTCGAGCAGGCGTCGGACGGGCTCTACACGGCGAGCCTCGGCAACCTCATGGCCGGCGAGCGCGCGCGGATCCGCTACCGCTACGCGGAGCTCGTCGCGCCGATGCAGGGCACCCTGCGGCTGGCCATCCCCACGGTCATCGCGCCGCGCTATGGCAACGCGGACCGCAGCGTTGCGCCGCACCAGGCGCCCGGCTTCGATGTGGGAGCCGAATATCCGTTCGCGCTGGCCGTGACGATCGAAGGGCCCTTTGCTTCGGCGGCACTCAGCTGCCCGACCCATCCCATCAGCGTCGAGGCGGGGCAGGGCTGCCTGCATGCGGTGCTGGCGCGGGGCGCCACGCTCGATGGCGACTTCATCCTGCAGCTGGCGATGCCCGAAGGCACGGTGCTGTCCGCCACCGAACCGGACGGCGCGGGCTGCGTCGCCCTCGCGAGCCTGGAGCCCGATCTGCCCGTGGCGCCCGCAGGGGCCGCGGCGCCCGAGCGCGCGATCGCGCTCAAGCTGCTGATCGACTGCTCCGGTTCCATGGGCGGCGACTCCATCGAGCAGGCACGCCGCGCGCTGCAGGCCGTGATCGAGGGGCTCGGGCCCGAGGACCGAGTCTCGATCACCCGCTTCGGCAGCAATGTCGAAGACCTGACCGACGGACTGGTCCCGGCCTCGCCCCGAACCTGCCTGCAGCTGCGGCACACCATCGCCGCGATCGAGGCGGACATGGGTGGCACCGCGCTCCCCCAGGCGCTCGCCCGGGTCACGGCCGCGCCTGACCGGGGTGCGGCAGTGCTGCTCATCACCGATGGCGAGGTGTGGGCCATCGACGATGCCGTGCAGGCCGTCGCGGACTCAGGACACCGACTGTTCGTCGTGGGCGTGGGCGCGGCTCCGGTCGAGGCCCTGGCCCGCCGCGTCGCCGAGGTCACCCGCGGCGCCTGCGAGTTCGTGACCCCCGAGGAAGACATCGTCGCGGCCATCGTGCGCATGGCCGGCCGCATCCGGGCGCCCTTCAACCAGATCGTCGACATCCAGTGGCCGCAGCCGCCGCTCTGGGCGATTCCGCCGGTTTCCGCGGTGTTCGCGGGTGACACGGTGCATCTGCTCGCCGGCTTTGCCGAGCCGCCGCGCGGCGCCGCCACCGTGACGCTGCAGGGCGAGGGCGGCATCCGCACCCGCATCGAGGTCCCCCTCGCCGCGCCGGTGACCGCGCCTCCGCGTTCGCCGTCGCCCGCCGTGAGCTCGCTGGCGCGGGTCGCCGCCTCGCTGCGCCTGCGGTCGCTCGCGACCGCGTCTGCCATCGCTCTGGCCGAGCGCTATCAGATCGCCTCGGCCCACACCTCGTTCGTGCTCGTGGCCGAGCGCAGCAGTGGAAGCACGGCCGTCACGCTGCCGAGGCTCGCCCCGGTGCCGCAGATGCTGACCCGTAGCGGGGGCCTGGCCTCGTTCTCAGCGTGCCACGAAAGCATCAATGTTCTTGAAATGAGATCGACTGTTTCATTTATAGATCGAATCGAGCTCGACCTGGCGCCGCTGCCGCGGAGTTACGCCGGGCTGAGCGCGGCCGGCTTTCCCCACGACCTGATCCACACCATCGCCCGCCTCGCCGACGGCGAGGGGGTTCCCGAAGCCGAGGCGGTGGCCTTGTGGCTGGGCGTGATCCTCAGCCTGCATGCGCCGGAACGGCTCGACGCGCTCGACGCCGGCCAGGCGCGTGCCGCTCTCGCGGACCGCCGATGGCGGCAGCTGCGCGTGGAGTTCCGCCTGCTGGCGGGGGATCTGCCGTTACGGATCGCTTTCTGAGTCCTGGGCCTCAGCCCCGCACGTAGCGCTCCAGGTCGGCGATCAGCGTCTTCTGTGATTCGATGACAGATTTGACGAGGTCGCCGATCGACACGACCCCGATCACCTTGCCGGCTTCGACGACGGGCAGGTGTCGGATGTGGCGCTCGGTCATGATCTCCAGCCCCTCGTGCGCGCGCACGCCAGGGGAGACCGTAATGACCGAGGCGGTCATGATTTCCTCGACGCGGGTGGTTTCGGACCGGCGCTGCATGAGCAGCACTTTGCGGGCGTAGTCGCGCTCGGAGACGATGCCGGCGAGGCGGTCGCCGTCCATCACCAGCAGTGCACCCACCCCGTGCGAGGCCATCAGGGTGATGGCCTCGACCACGCTGGCCTCCGGGCTGATCGACAGCACGGCGCGGTTCTTCAGTTCGAGGATCTGTCGGATCATGTGCATCGCGCGGCC
>CAJACZ010000288.1 GCA_903938365.1 uncultured Pseudomonadota bacterium
CGAGTCCCACTGGCTGCAGGCGCGCAGGGAGCGTCGCTTCGATGCCTTCGTGCCGCACCTCGAGGAAGTCCTGCAGCTGGTGCGCGACAAGGCGTCGATGCTCGGTCAGGCGCTGGGCATGGAACCCTACGACGCGCTGGCTGACGCGTTCAGCCCCGGGATCTCCACCACCGAGATCGAGGTGCTGCTGAAAGCCTACTCTCGGCGCCTGCCCAGCCTCGTGCGCGAGGTCATCGAGGCGCAGGAGGCAGCTCCGCCACTCCCGCTCGAAGGCCGTTTCCCGGTGGAGCGCCAGCGCGCGCTGCTCACCGAGATGCTCACCGCCATCGGCTTCCCCTTCGATCGCGGGCGGCTCGACGAGAGCGCGCATTCCTTCACGGAGGGCGTGCCGGGCGACATCCGCATCGCGATCCCGATCGACACCGCCAATCCCCTGCGCGCGCTGCTGGGCACGCTGCACGAGGCCGGGCACGCGATGTACGACCTCGGCCTGCCGCAGGACTGGCTCGACCAGCCGGTCGGGCAGGCGCGCGGCCTCGTGCTCGAGGAGGGCCAGTCGCTGCTGCTCGAGATGCTGGTGGGCCGCAGCAGGCCCTTCGTGCAGTACCTCGGCCCGCTGCTCGAGCGGCACCTCGGCCTGACCGGACCTGCGGTCGGGCACGACAACCTCTACCGGCTGCTGACGCGGGTGCGGCGCAGCCCGGTGCGCGTCGATGCCGACGAGCTCACCTATCCCCTGCACGTGATGCACCGCTTCGACCTCGAGAAGCAGCTCCTGTCGGGCCAGCTTGCGGTGCGGCACCTGCGCGACGCGTGGAACGCCGGCATGGAGCAGCGTCTCGAGCTCACGCCCGCGGATGACCTCGAAGGCGTGCTGCAGGACGTGCACTGGGCGCAGGGCCAGTACGCCTGCTATCCCCTGTACCTGGTCGGCGCGGCGATCGCCGCGCAGCTCGCCGAAGGGCTGCGCCGGGCGGTGCCGGACCTCGATGCGCAGATCGCCGTGGGCGACTTCAGCGGCCTCATGGGCTGGCTGCGCGAGGCCGTGCATTGCCATGGCGCGCGCCTCTCGGCGCAGGACCTGATCCGCGAGGCGACGGGCCGGCCCATCTCGGCGGCGTCCGCGCTGCGCTACCTCGAATCTAAATACCTCGACGGTTCGCCCGCCTCGAGTGAGGCCGCCTGATGGAAACCCTGGTCGCGATCCCGGCCATCCGCCCGCAGCAGGCCGCGCGCGGCTCCTCGAACACCTTCCGCAAGCTGCAGGCGCAGCTGCGCGGGCTGGTGGGCAAGGCGATCGAGGATTACGCCATGATCGGCGAGGGCGACAAGGTCATGGTGTGCCTGTCGGGCGGCAAGGATTCCTACACGCTGCTCGACATCCTGCTGTCCCTGCAGCGCAGCGCGCCCGTGCGCTTCGACCTGGTGGCCGTCAACCTCGATCAGAAGCAGCCGGGCTTCCCCGAACACGTGCTGCCCGAATACCTGCAGTCGCTGGGCGTGCCGTTCCACATCATCGAGCAGGACACCTACTCGGTCGTGAAGCGCGTGATCCCCGAGGGCAAGACGATGTGCGGGCTGTGCTCGCGGCTGCGGCGCGGCGCGCTGTACCGCTGGGCCGCCGAGAACGGCGCGACCCGCGTGGCGCTCGGCCATCACCGCGACGACATCGTCGAGACGCTGTTCCTCAATCTCTTCTTCGGTGGCCGGCTCAAGGCGATGGCGCCGAAGCTGCGCTCCGAGGACGGTCGCCACATCGTGATCCGCCCGCTCGCCTATGTTCCCGAGCGCGAGATCGCGCGCTACGCCAGCGCGCGGAAGTTCCCGATCATTCCCTGCACGCTCTGCGGCTCGCAGGAGAACGCTCAGCGGCGCACCATCAAGAAGATGCTGCAGGACTGGGAAGTCCAGTATCCCGGCCGCACCGAGTCGATCTTCTCCGCGCTGCGCCAGGTCGAGGCGGGACACCTCGCCGATCCGAAGCTGTTCGATTTCGCCGCGCTGCAGGCACTGGCTGGAGCGGAGCCTTGAAGATCCCGTTTCTCGGCCGGCTGCGCGGCGCGGTGTCGGCAGCGCCCGGGCGTCCCATTCCCAACAGCTACTGGGTGCAGCCCGGACGCTGGCTCGCCGGCGAATATCCCGGCGCCGAGGACGAGGCAGAGTCGGCGCGGCGCATCGCGCTGCTGTGCGCCGCGGGCCTCGATACCTTCATCGACCTCACCGAGGCGGGTGAGCGCGAGCCCTATGCCGCGCTGCTGCCCGAGGGCGCCGAGCACCATCGGCTGCCGATCATGGACCACGGGCTGCCGCGTTCGCCGGCGCACATGCGCGACCTGCTCGGCCTGGTGGACGACGCGCTGGCGCGGGGGCGCCGCATCTATCTGCATTGCCGCGCCGGCATCGGCCGCACCGGGATGGTCGTCGGTTGCCACCTGGCTGCGGCGGGCCGCAGCGGCGAAGAAGCGCTGGAGGAACTCAACCGGCTCTGGCAGCAGAGCGGCCGCTCCGCGCAGTGGCGCCGGGTGCCCGAGACCCAGGAGCAGTGCGACTTCCTGGTCGAGTTCGCCGAGTCGCTGCTCGACACCGAACTCGTGCTCGATGACTCCGCGCTCGCAGCGGCGCGCCGCCTGCGCGAGCGCTTCCAGGGCGCGCTGTTCGGGCTCGCAGCGGGCGATGCGCTGGCAGCGCCGACCCAGCTGGGCCGCCCCGGTGGCTTTGCCCCGGTGCGCGACCTGCTCGGGGGCGGCCCGTACGACCTGGCACGCGGCGTCTGGACGGACGACACCGCGATGGCGCTGTGCCTGGCGCGCAGCCTGGTCGAGTCCCGCGGCTTCGATGCGCGCGACCAGCTGCAGCGCTACACGGACTGGCAGCAGCAGGGCGAGCTCTCGGCGACGGGCCAGTGCCTGGGCATCACCTCGAGCGTGGCCAGGGCGCTGGGCGTGGCCCGCTGGCGTCGCCAGGTGTTCGCGGGTTCGCACGATCCCGCGCAGCTCGATCCGGACCCGCTGGTGCGGGTCGCGCCGGTCGCGATGTTTTTCTTTGCCGACGCCGCGCGCGCCACGGCGCAGGCGGCCGAGGCGGCACGCGTGACCTGCCAGGCCCCTGATGTGCTGACTGCGACCCGGCTGTTCGCCGCCATGGTGCAGGGCGCGCTCGCCGGCCAGCCCCGCGAAGTGTTCCTGAATCCGCCCGAGGCGCTCTGGGCCCGGCCGAAGCTGCCGCCGCGCCTGGTGGCGCTGGCGGCCGGTTCCTACCGGACCCAGTCCCCCGCGAGCCTCAAGCCCTCGGGTGATGCGCTCGACCTGCTCGAGGCCGCGCTGTGGGCCTTCGACCGGCACGCGACCTGGAAGGAGGGTGCGCTGGCGGCGGTCAACCTCGGCGGTCATTCGGACGTGATCGCGGCGCTGCACGGCCAGCTGGCCGGCGCCCATCACGGGGTGAAGGCGGTGCCGCTGGCCTGGCGCGAGGCGCTCGCGCGCCGCGAACTGCTCGAGGACATGGCCGACCAGCTGCTGGCCGAGGCCATGATCGGCCTCGGCGAGTCCTGAGCCCGGAGCCCCGCCCATGCCGGTCAGCGCCCAGCACTGGTCCAGGCTCAGCGACGAGAAGCTGCTGCAGCTGCGCTTCTGCGACCTCGGACTCGGCGCACCGCACCGGCCGCGCCTGCGCCGCGCGATCGAGCGCCTGTACGACGAACTCGCTGGACGAGGCATCCGTCTCAGGCCGCACCTGTGGCTCGCGGACGAATGGTTCTCGCCGGATGGCATCCCGGGCATCGCGATCCCGTTCTACCTCGCGCATCCGCGGCTGGAGCGCCTGGAGCGCCGCATGACCCGGCAGGTCGAGGGGGGCGACGACGCCACGCTGATGCGCATCCTGCGGCACGAGGCCGGGCATGCCGTGGACACCGCATGGAGGCTGCGGCGTCGCAAGTGCTTTCGCGAGACCTTCGGGCCCGCCTCGCAGCGCTATCCGTCGACCTACCACGCGCGGCCGGGCAGCCGCCGTTACGTGCAGCACCTCGACGAGTGGTACGCGCAGTCGCATCCGACGGAGGACTTCGCCGAGACCTTCGCGGTGTGGCTGCAGCCGCGCTCGGCGTGGCGCAGCCGCTATGCGGGGTGGCCCGCGCTCGGCAAGCTGGAACTCGTCGCAGGGCTGATGCAGGAACTGCGCGACGAGGCGCCGCGGGTGCGCTGCCGCGCCCACATCGAGCCGATCGACCGCAATCGCCAGACGCTCGCGGAGCACTATCGCCGCAAGCTCGCGCACCGCGCCCGTCGCCGGCCCGCGAGCCTCGATACGGTGCTGTGCCGCGTGTTCGCGGCCGATCCGCCGCGGCCCCGTGCGCCGCGCGCCGCCGCGCTGCTGCGCGCGCAACGGCCGGGCCTGCTGGCGTCGCTGCTGCGCGAGCCCGGCATGGACCGTTACAGTGCCGGCCAGCTGCTCGACATGGCCGTGGACCGCTGCGACGCCATGGTCCTGCATCTGCGCGGCGACCGGCGCACCGCGCTGCGCGAGGCGCGCGCGGGGCTCACGCGCCTTGCACGCACGTACCTTCGCTGGCGCAGCCCGCTGCTCAGGCTATGAAAAAACTCCGCATCCTCATGGTGGTGCACGCCACCCTCGTGCCGCCCGAAAGCCTCGAAGGATTTTCCGAGCGGGAAATCAGCGAGTGGCGCGTCGAGTACGACGTGATCACCACCCTGCGTGCCGCGGGCCACGAAGTGCAGTGCCTCGGCGTGCTCGACAGCCTGACGGCGCTGCGCGCCGCGATCGCAGACTGGCGGCCGGACGTCGTGTTCAACCTGCTCGAGGAATTCAACGGCATCGTCACCTACGACCAGCATGTCGTGGCCTTCCTCGAGCTCATGCAGCAGCCGTACACCGGCTGCAACCCGCGCGGCCTGCTGCTGTCGCGCGACAAGCCGATCTCGAAGCAGCTGCTCTCCTACCACCGCATCCCGACCCCGCAGTTCGCGGTGCTGCGCCGGGGCGTGCGCCTGCGCGTGCCGAAGCGCCTGAGATACCCGCTGTTCGTGAAGTCGACCCACGAGGACGCTTCGCTCGGCATCGCGCAGGCCTCGGTCGTCGAGGACGCACAGCGCCTGCGCGAGCGCGTCGCATTCGTGCACGACCAGCTCGGCTGCGATGCGCTCGTCGAGGAATACATCGAGGGTCGCGAGCTCTACGTCGGCGTGCTGGGCAACGAGCGCCTCAAGCGGCTGCCCGTGTGGGAGATGGTGTTCGGCTCCATGCCCGAGTCGCTGCCGGCGATCGCCACGCGCAAGGTGAAGTGGGACAAGCAGTACCAGCGGCGTTACGGCATCACGACGCAGGCTGCGCAGGAACTTTCACCGGCGCTCGAGGCGACGCTGGACCGGATGGCGCGGCGCATCTACCGCACGCTCGGCCTGTCGGGCTACGCACGCATGGATTTCCGGGTGGATCACCAGGGCAGGGCCTACGTGCTCGAGGCCAACGCCAACCCCAGCCTCGCGGCGTCGGACGACTTCGCCCGTTCCGCCCTCTCGGTGGGCACGGGCTACGATGAACTGCTCGAGCGCATCATGTCGCTCGGCATGAGTTACAAGGCTGAATGGAGGGCGACCTATGGTTGAGGCAACAGCGGGCCGGAGGGCGCGACGGCACCGGTCGGGATTGGGGCTCATCCTGCGCACGGCGACGCTGGCCGCGCTGGCGCTGCTCGGTGGCTGCGCGACGGACACGCGACTGCGCGAGACCGAGCTCGAACAGCTGGCGACGCTGCTGCCTGGCCGCTACGACAACCAGGAGCAGGTCGAGGAACGCAGGGCGTCCGGCGGCGCATCCGAGGTGGCGCTCGAGCTCAACACGGTGCGCATCTATGCGCCGTTCGTGGCCGAGCACGTGTTCTATGCCCAGGAAGGCATCGTGGGCGATCCGCGGCGCATCCTGTCGCAGCGACTGCTGGCCTTCGAGATCGACAAGGACGATCGCATCGTGCAGCGCACGCTCGGGCTCGCGGACCCCGAGCGCTGGCGCAACGGCCACGCCAACCCCAACCTGTTCAAGGCGCTGATGTATCAGGACGTGCAGCCCGGTGCGGGCTGCGCGCTCGAATGGCGGATCGAAGCCGACGGCTTCAGCGCCCGGGCCCTGCCGGGCACCTGCCGGGTGCAGGCCGATTCGCGCCTGACCCAGGCCGCGTTCACCTCGGGCGAACCGCCGCTGCAGCTGCGGCGGCGCTGAGCCTCGGGGTGTCGGGGTCCGGCGCCCGGGCGCTGCGCCCGGGGCCGCTTCCCTGGATCAGCGCTTGAGGTAGCGGTCCAGCCAGTCGAACACTGCCTCGTGCCACTGCACGGCGTTGGCCGGCTTCAGCACCCAGTGGTTCTCGTCCGGGAAGAACAGCAGTCGGCTCTCCACCCCCTGCCGCTGCAGGGCCGTGAACGTCGCCAGCCCCTGGGAATAGGGCACCCGGTAGTCGAGCGCGCCGTGCGTCACCAGCATCGGCGTGCGCCACTTCGTGACGTGCGCCGAGGGGTTGAACTTCTCGTGGATGTCGGGCGTCTTGTAGTACGGACCGCCGTTCTCCCATTCCGTGAACCAGAGTTCCTCGGTGGTGTAGTACATCGAGCGCGTGTCGAAGATGCCCGCGTGGTTGACGATGCAGCGGAAGCGGTCCGGCCACTGGCCCGCGATCCAGTTCTGCATGAAGCCGCCGTA
>CAJACZ010000289.1 GCA_903938365.1 uncultured Pseudomonadota bacterium
CCGCCTCCCAGGCCTCGATGCGCGTGGCGGCGGAACTCTCTGTCTTGAACTCGTCGATGGTGTCCGCGCGGCTCTTCATGAGGTCGCCGGCCTGCCACACATAGGCGATCGCGAGCGCCGGGATCAGCAACAGGCTGAGCGCCTTGCGCTGTGAACGCAGGGCGATGATCGCGGTCACCACGCCGATGCCGACCAGGCCGCCGCGTGACGCGGTCAGGAACACCGCGTGCCAGGCAAACGGAATCACCAGCCAGATGGCGTAGCGCCAGACGGTCGACCGCATCGACAGGCCCGCGTACCACAGGAAGGGCTGGGCCACGACGAACAGCATCGCGAAGGTGTTCTCGTCCGCGTAGGTGCCCTGCCCGCTCTCGTCGGTGGGGCCGGCGAGCCGGCCCCACACCTGCCCCGACAGGTACTGCGAGTTGGCCCAGTACACAAGGTAGATCGCCGACACGATGAGCGCCCCGGCGAGGGCGCGCAGGCGCTGCTCGGAATCGATGCAGACACAGGCGAGGAAGCAGAGCAGCAGCACCTTGTTCAGGGTCTCGAAGGCCCAGGCCGGATCGGTGAAGCGGTAGGGCCCCTGTGCATCCACATAGGGGCCGAAAAGATAGGACACGATGAAGAACACCCAGAGCCCCGCAAGCAGGGCGATGCGGCGGTTCCCGAGGATGCCGAGCCGGTGCTCGCCGCGACCGAGGGCGAACGCGAAACCCAGCAGGGTCGGCAGCAGCAGCCACAGCGCGGGTCGGACACCGTCGAAGTTCCAGTACCACACGGCCTGCGGGGTCAGGATCGCCACGAGATAGCTCGCGACCACACCCACCCACGGCCGCTTCAGCGACCAGAGCGCCGCAGCAAGGATCAGCAACACGAAGACGACGCGACCCATATGGCGGCGCTCAGCCTGTTCCCGTGGAGGAGCCCACGGCGTCATAGGCGCGGCGCAGGCGCGACTGCACGGCACCCCACGAGAACGACGCCTCCACCAGCTCGCGGCCGCGTGCGGCCAGGTGCGCGCGCAGCGGCTCGTCGCGCAGCAGCCCGAGCACCGCGGCGGCGAACGACGCGGGCGTGTCGGCTACCTGGGCATGCTCGCCGGGAACCAGCGGCAGGCCCTCGGCGCCGATCGTGGTGGTGACCACCGGTATGCCGAGCGCCATCGCCTCGAGGATCTTGAGCCGGGTGCCGCTGCCCGCGAGCAGGGGCACCACCGCGAGGTGCGCGGCCCGCATCGGTGGCCGCACGTCCTCGACGCGCCCGAGCAGCCGGATGGCCGGTTGTGAGCGGGCGAGTTGCTGCAGCCGCGCCGAAGGGTTGCGGCCGACCACGGTGAACAGCACGGAGGGTTCACGGGCGTGGATCAGCGGCAGGATCTCACGGCAGAATTGCCAGACGCCCTGCTCGCAGGGGTCATAGTCGAGGGTCCCGACGAACACCAGTTGCGGCGGCCCGCCGCTGGCGGGCGCGCCGGGACGGAAGTACTCCACGTCCACGCCGTTCGGCACCACCCAGGCGTCCGCGGGTCCGCCAAGCTCGCGCAGCGCCTCGCGATCGGCATCGGAACACACCAGACAGGCGTCCATGCGGGAACAGGCGTCGCGCTCGAACGCCGCGAGCCGGCGCAGGTCACGCGCCAGCACCCAGCGACGCGCGACTCGACGTTCGCCGGCCAGCGTGGTGCGCACCTGGTTGGTCACGATGTTGTGCTGGTCGAGCACGCAGCGCACGCCCGCCGGCAGTTCGTCCTGGTACAGGGTGGCATCGAGATGGTTGAAGTGGACCACGTCGTAACCCGATTCCGCGGCCAGTGCCCGCCGCAGCAGCAGGCGCAGTGCGCGCGATTCGCGACGCGCCATCAGGAACGGCATCGCTGAACCCAGCCCGCCCGCGAGCGTGAGCACGTCTGCCACCGCCGACCGGGCAGGCAGGGGAGTCGTCAGGACCGTCCTGCACCAGGGGCGGAAGGCCTCGATGGACGCGGCCGGCGAATCGGGCTCGGTACCGGCCAGCAGCGTCACCTCGTGGTCGCGGGCCAGGCCCTGCAGCAGGTGCCACGAGCGCACGTTGCCACCGGTGTCGAGCGGAAACGGCAGCTTTTCAGTCACGAACAGCAGCTTCATGACGGGAGCAGCCTGCGATAGAGCGCGAGATACTGCTCCGCCATGGCGGCCGCCGAATAGTGCTCCCGCACATGCCGCCGTCCCGCGGCGGCTCGTGCGAGCCGCTGCGCCGGGCTCGCGGCGGCGCGCTGCAGCGCACCGGCGAGACCCGCCACGTCGCCGACCGCAAAGAGTTCACCGGTCTCGCCGTGGCGCACCAGCGCGCGGCAGCCGGGGATGTCGGAAGCAATGACCGGCACAGAGGCCGCCATGGCTTCCAGCAGGCAGCGCGGGATGCCCTCTGATTCAGAGGGCAGCACGAACACGTCCAGCGACGCCAGCAGCTGCAGGCGATCCTCGCGATATCCCGTGAACGTCACCTGCGCGCCGACGCCCCGGTCCTGTGCCTGCCGCTGCAGGGACTCCTGCTGCGGCCCTTCGCCGATGATGAACAGCCGCTTCCGCGCCAGCCGGAGTGCGGCGAAGGCATCGATCAGCACGTCCACGCGCTTGCCCGGCACCAGCCGGCCCACGTAGCCGACGGTGAGCGCGTCCGCGGCGGCGTTGTCGGAGTCTGCGAGGGGCGCTGCGGCGCCCGGCGCCGGGGCGGCCGCGTCCACCTCGTCCAGGTCCACGCCGTTCGCGATCATCACGAGCTTGCGGCGCAGCAGGGGATTACGCTGCAGCTCG
>CAJACZ010000290.1 GCA_903938365.1 uncultured Pseudomonadota bacterium
GCCCGACTCTCCGCGGTAGCCTCGAGAAGACTCATGAGAAGATCGAATACGGGAACCAGCAGGGCAGCAAGGGCGAGGGGCAGGAAAACCGCGTTGAGGATCATTGAGGTGACAGTCCTCCGACTGCCTGCCACACGGGCGACCCAGCCCACGCCCACCAGAATGCCGAAACCCAGAATCCAGGCTACGAGCAACGCGTCGCTCTGTGCCACCACACCCGCAACCAGGGTTCCAGTGATGCCGAGCCACCAGAAACGCCTTCCCGCCCGCGTCCGCGACAGCCGCGCGAAATAGCTGGCCAGAAACGGCAGCGGCGCCAGCAAGGTCGCAAACTGGTTGGGATTTTCGGACCAACCGGACAGCCGGACTCCCATGTACCAGAGCCCTTGCCAGCCAAACAACACACGCGTCAGGACTGCTGCGAGCAGCAGGACCGTGGCAGTCGCAACCCCGACAGCCGCAAAAGTGCGCAGAAACTGGAGCACCGATGATTGCTCACCGGACTCGAGCAGGAACCAGCCCGCGAGCACCAGTATGAACGCCCATGCTGCGGCCTCGTGGGCCGTGTCATAGGACGCTGTAGTACCCACCAGGCCTGCAAGGAACGACCCGAGCAGCAAGGCGGTTGCCGTGAAGAGGAGCAGCAGGCTCCCCCATCGCAGCGCGAACCCGCGTTCCCAGGTCATCCCCCAGTTCATGAAGCGCATGACAAAGCTTGCCCCCAGCCACGCCAGGAGCAAGACCTCGCCCAAGCCAAAAGGAACCGACGGAAATCGCAACTTGGTTGCGGTAGACGCCACAGTAGCGATCGCAAGCAGACCAGGCAGCAGGAAGCCGGGAGCAACGACTGTGCACACCCCCGGTGAACTCGCCGGGCGGATCAGTCCTCCCATATCGCACCACGCCGGGCCTTGAGCAGCAGGAGTGCCAGCACAAGCGCTGCGAGACTCGCCAGCAGGACCGACACGGCCGCACCCTGCGCGCCGAGTCGAGGCACAAGGAGATACCCGGCGCCAACCATGCACATCACGTAAACGATATCGATGGCGATGTAGGAACGCACCGCCATTCGCGAAAGGAACGCGGCCTGCACGACGATCGCACCGGAACGCAGGACGTCGCCCGCCACCTGCGTCGGAAGCAAGGGCTTGGCACCGATGAACTCCCGGGAAAAAAGAATCGGGAGCAGTACATTGGCAGCCAGGACCGCAGCGGCTCCCACAATGGCAAGAAACCCCAACGAACCGGCCACGGCCCGGAAAGTGATGCGCTTCAGGCCCTGACGGCCCGCAGCGAACCTGGGCAGGAAATGCAGTGACACCATGAGTGTCGACACCATCAGGAGGATCTCGCCGATTTTCAAAGCGGCCTGCCAGTAGCCGGCGATATCGACGCCGGACTGGTCCAGGACGAACCTCCGCACGGCAAACTGCGCCAGGGGCACCCCCACGATCGTGCTGAGAGTCATGAGCGCCAGACGCAGCAAACGACGCGCCGCATCCGGGTCGACGCCGGCAAACAGCCAGCGAACCGGGCACGGCGAGCGCAGGATCATCCAGCCCAGAGACAGACACAGTGCAGCGGAATTCACCACGATCGCCGAGAGAACGGCGCCACGAAGCCCCTGCGACTCCACCATGACCCAGCAGACGGGCATGGATGCGAGGGCAATCAGTACGTTGACGACCGTAAATGCCCGTGTGCGCCCAAGCCCTGCCGCCACCGCGAGCAGGACCACGTTGAGCATCAGGGGCACCATGAGCAGCGCCAGAATCCAGAGTACGGCCGCAAGGTCAGGGCTGTCGAAGATACTCTGCGAAAGTCCCGAGGCGTTCACTGCAATGACGATCGCAACGACCGCCGTGGCCCCTGCCATGCACGCCACCGCGCTCGATATGGCCTTTCGGCGACTGTCGTCATCCTCTGCGCCGGCCACAGATGAGATGATTGCATTCGAGACGTTACCGCTCGTCAGTCCGAAAACCATCGCCGTGAAGTTCTGGAACTGGCCCACCAGCGCAAGACCGCCAGGCCCGAGATAAGTTGCTATGATTTTATTTACGACCAGTGCAGAGACCACCCGAGAGCCGGTGAGCAGCATGCTTGAGAACACCGGACCCACCCTTGCCAGAAGCCGCTTTCGGGTCGCCGCAGCACTCATGACGTCGCCCGCTCAACCCAGCACAACTGGACTCTAGAAACATGCTCAGAAACCTTCGCCCGGAAAAGCCCAGCCTCCTGACCCAGGCCCTGCTCTACACACTGGCCGCCGGGGGAGCGGTCCTCGACAGGTTCGGACCACGGCCGTTCGCTGCCGTGGGGAAGCTCGTGGGAATGGCGTCGGGCCGTAACCGCCTCTGCTCCGCGGAAGTGTCGCCCGGGGTCTGGTTCACGTTCGACGTGGGCGATTTCTACTGGAACCGTCTCGCGTACGACGGCTTCGACTACGAACCCGAACTGAGGAAGCTCCTCGAACTGTTTCGGGACATCCCTTTCACGTTCCTCGACTGCGGTGCGAACTTCGGGTTCTGGAGCGTCCTTGTGGCGTCGAAGGGCCTCGGAGGGCACCGCGTGCTCGCCGTCGAGGCATCGCCCAGGACCATCGAAGGCCTCAAGCGAAATGTCGCTGCCTACCCCGGCACTGTCACCGTCTTCGGCAACGCCATTTCCGAAAAATCGGGAGAGAGCGTGACGCTTTTCGAGCGCGGCAGTCATGCCGGTGCGTCCTTGCAGCAACAATGGTTGGGCAACGAGAGGCCGCTGAGCGGCACTTTTACAGTGGAGACGATCTCGGTGGACGACCTGGTGGGACGAGCAACACCACCCGTCGACGGCCCCATACTGATCAAGCTAGACGTGGAAGGAGTGGAGGTCGCGGCTCTCAAGGGCGCAGGGCGCACGCTGAGTGGCGACTCCCTGGTCATTTTCGAGGAGTACGGCGAAGACCGGGAATGCGCCGTCGCCGCATTCGTGCTCTCTGACCTCAACGTCGAAGTGTTTTTCATGAGTGACGAGGGGAAGCTTGAGAGAATCCACACTGTGGATCAAGTCAGGAGACTCAAGCGGCATGCAAGGCGCGGCTACAATTTCCTCGCTACCCGCGAGGGCACATCTTTCCACAGCATGCTTACGCGGACCCTGACCTCCGCCCAAAGCCCGTCCTGAGGGCAACAGATACCGACGCCAGCGCCAGCCCCGCGAACAATCCCAGCAACAGCAGTATCCCCTTCTGCGGGCGCTGCGGACGACGCAGGTCCGACGGAGCCGCGGGGTCGAGCACCTCGAACACGAATTCCTCGCGAACATTGGCCAGCATGGCCGTGTTGAGCTGTTCCTCGATCAATCGGTAGATCGACTGGCGTGTCTCCAGCGTGGAGGTTTCGGCCAGTTGCTTGTCGAGGAAAGCCAGGCTGCGCTTGGACTCGTCGAGCGCGCGCTGTCGCATCCTTCCGTTCAAGGTAGCTACCAGATCGTTCGCCCAGGACGCCGCGATTTTGGGGTCCGTCCATTCCACGATCAGACGGATGGTGGCGCCTTCTTCCGTGTCGATCTTCAGCACGTCCTTGCGAAACTTCTCGACGGCGTCATCCATGGATGGCACGTCGTCTTCGGGTACGACCCAGCGGGCGGCGCGGGAGTCCCAGTCATCCGCGAACAACACGGGCAGCAGGTTCCGCGTGCGGATGAACTCGTCCAGAAACCCCCTGGACTTAAGAAGTTCGGTTCCCTGCTGCACCGCTGCGCTGCCTCCGCCCGGGAGGTTGATGCCCGCGAGGCCCGCGAGGCCGCCCAGGCGACCGAGTGCGGACGACAGGCCGCCGGACGATTGCTGGTCTTTTGCCGGAACGAGCAGGGCGACGGACCGATAGACCGGCGTCATCAGGAACGCTGCAGCGGCCGCCGCAGAAAAAGTCAGCAGGAACACGGTGACTGCGAGCCAGGCATGCCTGCGGAACGCGTCGCCGACGTCCCCCCAGCCTATGCGCTCGATTCCGGGAACCGTGGTTGTCTCCATGTCGTGCTTCACTGGCTTCAGAACGAATTGACCGCTGCGGCAGCGATCGCAAGGTTGTACAGGATTCCAGTGATAGCCTGCCACAACGGCAGCGTGGGGAGGCGTTCGGTATCCATGGGGACCACGATCGTGTCGCCCGCCTTCACCATGGTTTGGCCACCTCGCGAGAACCACTTGCCGCGCTCGTTGGACACTACGCTTCCATCGGCACGGACCACGTAGATCCGACTGCCGTCTGCCTTGCGGGTAGGCCCGCCCGACAGGGATATGTAGTCGTCGCGACCCAGGCCCTTGCGATAGAAATGCGAAGTGGAGTTCTGGATCTCGCCGATCACCGTCACTTCCTGGCTCTTCTTCGGGATGACCAGCAGGTCACCATCCTGGAGCACGATGTCGCCCGCGCTGCCCGGGGTGCCGGTGACGGCCTTTTCGATGTCGATAACCAGCCGGCCCACGGCTCGCGAAGCCTTGAGTTGGCTGAGCAACGACTGGCCCACTGTGGCGGACTGGGCAGCGCCAGACTGGTTGGCTGCGGTGGCCTGCAGCGCCATGGTGGCAAGGTCGTTCTGGAGGCGGCTGGCAAGCTGGTCCAGTTGCTGCTGCTCGCGCTCCTTGAGTGCCTTTCGCGTGAACACACCGCCCTCCGGGAAAGCGAGTTCGCTCAGACCACCAGCCCGCTCCAGCACGGAAGCCAGCGTCTCGCCGCGCTTGATCGGATAGGTGCCCGGAAAACGGACCTCGCCCTGCAGGGTCACCTGCTCCTGCTCGGACCACTCGGGGATTTCCTTGATGTTCAGGAAATCGAAGGGCTTGAGCGCGGCATCCGCCTCGGCATCACCCATCAGCACCTTCGTCAGGTCGATCGTGATGAGTTCGGTACGGCGGGCTTCGCCATCGATGACTTCATAGCGCGTCAGTTCAGCCGTGCCCCCATAGGCGGCATCCGTGAGGTTACCCCCCGCGCGGATCAGGTCAGCCACCGTCATGTTCGGTTCGAGCGGGTACTCCCCGGGCACGCGGACGCGCCCCCCCACCCGCACGATCTGCGTGGGGCGATCGAGCCGCGCCTGCAGGCGGATGTCGTCCATCAGGCGCTGGATCTCGCGCTCGCGTCCCGATTCGAGGTCGAACACGGTGATCTGGTCGCGCGGCCAGAGCCGCAGGTCCGCGTCGCCGCCCTTTTCGCGCAGCGCGCGCGACAGGTCCGCCGACAGCGCCACGATGCGACGATCCGGCGGCACCTCGCGCCGGATGAGAAGATAGCCGAGGTCGGCGTTGGGCTTGAGGTCGTCGACGGATCCGACTACGTCGGACAGGCGGATCCCCTCGCGCCAGGCGACCGCGCCCGCGCGGTGCACATGCCCCTGCAGCAGGATCCCCGAGTCGATCTGCGGCCGTACCTTGGGCACCCGCAGGGAATCGCCATTGCGCAGCAGCTGCGAGCGACTCTCGGCCGCACCCAGGTTGACGTCGAGCACCATGCGGCGCTGCTGCTCGTCCACCCGCGACAGGCTCACGCGCTGGCCATCCGCCTCCGGGGTCAGTCCGCCCGCCAGCTGCAGGGCCTCGGAGATCGGCGCAGCGGTCCTGAACTCGTAGATCGCAGGACGACGGACCTCGCCATCGACCGCCACGGTCGAGCCCACGGGCGGGATGAAGATCACGTCGCCGGCCTGCAGCTTGGCATCGTTGCTGGTGTCACCGCGCAGCAGGAGGTCGTAGAGATCCATGCGCCGGATGACGGCACCCTGCCGCTTGAGCTGGATGTCGCGCAGCGAACCGATGTCCTTGACGCCGCCCGAAGCGAACAGCGCGGTGGTCATGGTTCCGAGGCCGCTGACGGTATAAGAACCGGGGCGCCGCGCCTCGCCGAGCACGAACACCCGGATGGAGCGGGTCTCGCCCATCGACACACTGGCGCGCACACCGATCATCTGGCTCTGCACGCGACCCTCGATGCTGGCACGCACGGAGTCGAAGCTCTGGCCGCCGACCTGGATCGGACCCAGCTCAGGGAAACTGATGCGGCCATCACGCCCCACCGTCAGCTTGAGGCTGCGGTTCTGGTTGCCGTAGAGCTGCACGCCGAGCTGGTCGCCGGCGCCCACGATGTAATCCGCGGGCACCGGGGCATCAGTGACCGGCGAGAAGGTAGACGGATCTTCGTCGAACAGGTCATAACCGAAGGGTTTAAGGCCGGCGACACCCGACGGCGCGAGCGGCAGCCGGGTCAGCTTCACTTCGAGATTCCGGAAGGTCGGCTCGGCCATCAGTCGTGCCGTCGCTTCCTCGGGCGAGAGCCCGGCGAGGCGAATGGCGGGATATCCGGGCAGCTGCAGCGCCCCGGAACGATCGAGCTCGTAGGGGTTGCGGGAGCGGATGAGGTCGATGAGGCGTTCGAGCTTTACCCGCTCCAGGGGTTCAATGACTTCGACGGGCTCAGCCACGGCAGGCGTGCCGGGCGGAGAACCCGGCGGCACCGTCATTTTCGGCTTGCGGAAATCCACCGCCAGCAGCACCGAGTCGTCGGCCTTGAGCACCGGATCAAGCAGGTCGTCGAAGGCACCTGTGTCACCGGTCGCGCGCCGCGCACGCCCGTCCTGCGGCTGGCCTGACTTGGCTGCGTTACTCGAGGGTGCCGTGGAACCCGCGCCATTGGTGGATCCGCCACCGCCGGAGAGTTGCCCCATGATCGCCTCGCGCTGCTCGGGCGTAAGGTTGCGCAGCATCTCGAGCTGATCGGCCGAGGGCACGGTGCCCTGCCCCGTGGCAAGACCCGAACACACGCCCAGAGCGACTCCGGCTACCGCACTCCACCAACCTGCATGAGTTCGCCGCATCGCTAAAGCCCTCTTCGGTATCGCAGGAAGCCACGCAGCCCGGAGTCGCCCGGCGCGTTGGCTGACCAGTCGTCGTAACCCAGTCCGGCACTCAGGTTGCCGCCAAACCGGAACAGATCCACCTGGAACTCGAGGTTGCCCAGTTCAGACGCGCCCCCGGGGCTCGTCGCGTGCTGGGGATCCACGGTTCCGAATCGATTGAGATCAAGGCGCCGCGCCGTGATGCTGATGCTTGTGCCCGAAGGGCGGACCAGCAGCGCGCCGACGGACCATGAACGACTGTCGTTGTCCATCGAGTGCGCCAGAACCCGGCCCCGGTAGGTGTAGCCCTGGGGATAGAGCTGGCTGCGGAACGCCGTGCAGGGATATTCAGGGCTGTTCTGCAGGAAATCGCAGGTCGTGTCGGCGTACTCGAGGCGCGCACGCCAGGAACCCAGCGCGGAGCCGCCCCAGACTTCGGCACCGAACAGACCCAGGAACTTGCTGGGCAGGCCGCCAGCCTCGTCCTCGCCGATCATCTGCCCGTACAGCACCACGGGTGCCGCAGCCCACGGCGAGCGCAAACGGAAGTCGTACCCCGCCATCTGGTTGCCCGGTTCCTCGTCCTGCGTCAGGGAATCGCTGACGTTGTCCTGGCCGAGCAGCAGGTCGCCAAATGTGCCGAGATCGCAGGGGCGACCCTCGCCGCACCACTGGGCGGTGCGCGACAGGCCGAATTCGAGCCAGGGCTTCGGCTTGAAGCTGAGCCGCGCCGCGAACAGTCGGACGTCCGGCACCGCGACATCGCTGCCCTCGGCCTGCCCCATCGACACGCTCGCCCGCCAGGGACCCAGCCAGCGCAGCACCGGAAGCTTCGAGGCCTCGGCGTAGTTGCGCTCGATGCTGAGGTTCGGCATCGGCCGGGCGTTGCTGGAGAGGATCAGGCTGCCATCCCACCCGGGCCCCCACCAGCGCTCCAGCGTGCTCGCGGAGATCCTGATGTTGCCGAGCGTGACCGCGAGATAGGAATCGTCGAGCCGCAGGCTCTGGCCGTCCGAGGCGTTGCTGACCGCGGTGACGCGAACCTGGGCTGCGAAGCGGTCGCCCAGCCATGATGATCCGACCGCTACGGCGCCCTCCTCGCGGGGCGTATCGCGGAAGTCGCGCAGCAGGACGGGCTGCTCGGCGGCGCTGACTTCGTAGCCCAGGCCGGACACCCCCGGCTGCGCGGCTGCGCGGGCAGCCCGGCGGACGCGCTGCAGCGCCTGCTCGATCGAGGGCTCGGGGGGGGATGCGGGCTCCTGGCTCACATCACGCAGGACATCCGGCCAGGACAGGGGCCACATGGTGATGGGCGACCGGACCAGGCCTGCATCGGCGAGCAGGCTCAGGTCGTGCCGCAGGGCGGCATCGCCGGGTGCGAGCCAGGGGCCGGCCACGGCGGCGGCTCCCGTGAAAAGCATGCACGAGACCGCTAGCGAGAGCCCCCTGCGGGGGCCGGAACGCACTTGGTGGTTTACTGTCGGGAGCACGCGCAAGATCTTGGAATTCTTGGAATACGCGCGCGGATTGTGCCGGATTATGTCGCGCTAGTCGACTGCACTCCGCAGGCTCCGCAGCGCGGACAGGGTGCCGCGCAAGGAAGGTGGGGCGGCGCGTTCACCGTCAGGGTCGCGCAGCCATTCGAGCACGCCCTGGGCGACTTTCTTGCCCAGTTCGACGCCCCACTGGTCGAAGGCATTGATGCCCCAGAGCACGCTCTGGACATAGACCTTGTGCTCGTACAGCGCAACCAGCGCGCCGAGCGTCCGCGGATCGAGGCGGTCGAAGAGCAGCAGGGACACCGGCCGTCCCCCGGGATGAACCTTGTGCGGCGGCACCCCCTCCCCGTCCTGGCCGGCTGCGAAGACCTCCGCCTGGGCCAGGCAATGGGCGATGGCGAGCTCGTGCTGGGCCTCGTTGCCGCAGGACGAGCGGGCGCCGAGCAGCAAGTCGAGCGCCGCTCGCGGCGTTCCCTGGTGCAGCAACTGGAAAAACGAGTGCTGGGCGTTGTTCCCCGCCTCGCCCCAGACGACGGGCGCGGTCTCCCAGGCCAGCGGTTCGCCGTCGCGCGACACGCGCTTGCCGTTGCTTTCCATGTCCAGTTGCTGGAGGAAGGCCGGAAACCGCCCCAGGCGGGAGTCGTAGGGCAGCACGGCCAGCGTCGGCAGGCGCTGGAAGTTGATGTTCCAGATGCCGAGCACGGCCATCAGCACGGGCAGGTTGTGCTCCGGTTCGGCCCGTCGGAAATGCAGGTCCATGGCATGCGCGCCCGCCAGCAGCGCCTCGAAGTGCGCCGCGCCGATGGCGATGGCCAGCGAGACGCCGATAGAGGACCACAGCGAGTAGCGCCCCCCCACCCAGTCCCACATCGCGAACCGGTAATCGGGATGCACCCCGAAGGCATCCATCGCCGGCGCGTTGACCGAGACGGCCGCAAAATGCGACGGCACGGCATCGGTTCCGAGAGCCGCTGCGAGCCAGGCGCGGGCCTGCTGGGCATTGGCCATGGTTTCCTGGGTGGTGAAGGTCTTGGACGCCACGATGAACAGGGTGCTGCGCGGGTCGGCATCCGCCAGCAGGTCCGCCAGCCCGCAGCCATCCACGTTCGAGGCGAACCCGACCCCGGGAGCGCCCACGGTGTACTGCCGCAGCGCTTCGACGGCCATCGCGGGCCCGAGGTCGGACCCGCCGATGCCGATGTTGATGACGGTGCGGAACGCCGCGCCACCCGAACCGCGGATGGCACCACCGCGCACCCCTTCGGCAAACCGCAGCATGCGCTGTCGCTCGGCCAGCACCGCGGCTTCGACGTCTTCACCGCCCAGCCTCGCCCCGGCCGGCTGCCGCAGGGCCACATGCAGCACTGCCCGCGACTCGGTGTTGTTGATGATCTCGCCGCGGTACATGGCCTCGATGGCGCCGCGCAGGTCTACCGCGCGGCACAGCGCGTGGAGCTCTGCGAGCGCGGCGGCGTCGAGGTGCTGGCGGGAGTAGTCGAGCAGCAGTCCCGCTGCCGAGGCAGAGAAAGAGGCAAAGCGGTCAGGATCGGCGACGAACAGGTCCCGCATCCGGACGGACGCGAGACGCCGCGAGTGCGATTCGAGCGCGGACCAGATCCCTTGGCGCGTGGGCTCCACGGCGACGGGCTCAGCGCCGGGCCGAGTAGAAGCCCGCGATGGTCTCGACCACGAACAGCAGCTGCGGCTCGGTCAGCTCCGGGTAGATCGGCAGGGCGAGGGTATCGAGCGCTGCCTTTTCGGACTCGGGAAAATCGCCGGGGCCGTAGCCCAGATACTTGAAGCATTCCTGCAGGTGCAGCGGCACGGGGTAGTAGATCTCGGTACCGATGTCGTTCGCGGCGAGGTGGGCGCGCAGCGCGTCCCGATCGACGGCGCGCAGGATGTACTGGTTGTAGATATGGCGGGCGCCGGCGGGCGCCGGGGGCGGCGGCGTGACCCAGGCGCCGAGGCCCGCATGGGCAAAAGCGCGGTCGTAGATGGCGGCGTTGCGCTGCCGCGAAGAACTCCAGTCATCGAGGTGCGGCAGCTTGACGCCGAGCACCGCCGCCTGGATCTCGTCGATGCGGAAATTGCCCCCCACGAAGGCGTGGTAGTACTTGGGCTTGCTGCCGTGCACGCGGAAGATCTCGAGGCGCTCTGCGAGCGCAGCGTCGTTGGTGACGCACATGCCGGCATCGCCGAACGCGCCCAGGTTCTTGGTCGGGAAGAACGACAGGCATCCGATGTCGCCATAGCTGCAGGCGCGGCGCCCATGCTCGTCACCGGCGCCGATGGCCTGGGCCGCGTCCTCGATGACGCGCAGGCCATAACGGCCCGCCAGCGCCATGAGTGCCGGCATGTCCGACACCTGCCCATAGAGGTGCACCGGCATCAGGGCCTTGATGTGCCCCCCGGTCTGGCGATTGACCAGCCTGCCCTCGCGCAGTTCGCAGTGCGCATCGATGAAGGTCTGCACGCTCGCCGCGGAGAGGTTGAAGCTGGACGGATCGATGTCGCAGAACACCGGTCGTGCGCCCACGCGGGCGATCGTGCCCGCCGTGGCGAAGAAGGTGTAGGGCGTCGTCAGCACTTCGTCGCCGGGACCGATGTCCAGCACCATGAGTGCGATCAGCAAAGCATCGGTCCCCGAGGACACCCCGATGCCGTGCGCACACTGGCTGTAGCCGGCCACGTCGGCCTCCAGCGACCGCACCGAAGGCCCGAGGATGAACTGCTGACTGTCGCAGACGCGCGAGATGGCGGCGTCGAGCTCGTCTTTGAGCGCGAGGTACTGCGGCTTGAGGTCGAGCAGAGAGACCTTCATGTCGGCTCCGGAATGTAATCAGGGGTGGACTGGCTTATGTTTAGCTAGAATAACCGCGTTCAGCCCTGGCTTGCCCGCCGATCGGAGTGCTCTTGTCCTCATTTTCTGCAACGCGGTGCCTCTTCGGCGCGATGCTCCTCACCGCCCCCGCCCTCGGCCATGCGCAGGCCTGGGTCCCCGCCGGAGACGCAAGCCTGCGGCTCGCCGTCGAGCAGCTCGTCGATGACGGGGTGCTCGACATGCCCATCCTGTCCTGGCCGATCTCGCGGCGCGAGCTGAAGCTCGCGGCGGGCATCGCACGCGAGCGCGGACTGCCCGATGCGCGCAGCGAAGCCGCGCTGCTCCAGATCGAGGCAGCCCTTGAACC
>CAJACZ010000291.1 GCA_903938365.1 uncultured Pseudomonadota bacterium
CCGTCCAGCGCGCAGCGAGCGCCGCGCGCCCGCGGCGCACCGACCAGGTGTCACGGCCCACGAGGGCTATGCCGCGGGGCAGCTGCAGTACGCGCTCCACGCCCGGCACGGCGAGCGCTGCCGCCTCATCGCAGCCTAGGAGCACGGCGGCCGGATGGGGCGCACGCTCGATCATTGCGATGCGCAGTCCGGGCCAGGCAATGTCGATGCCGAAGCGGGTCGAGCCATCCACCTTGCCGGGGGTGTCCGAGCGACTGATCGGCCGACCGATCACTGTGTAATCGGCGGGCTGCTTCAGGCGCGGGCTCGCGGGTGGCGCGATGCGCCGCGCCGCGTCCAGGAGTTCGGCGTAGCTCAACGATCGGTCCGGGTGGGCGAGGTCGATGACTCGGCCCGACCGCGCACCTACCTGATCTGGTGCGAGTCCCCACTGCGTGGCCGCTGCGGCTTCCAGCATCTGTCTTGCGGCGGCGCCGAGCGTCCGCAGGGGTATGAAGCTCGAGCTCACGCTGCTGGAATACCCGGTCGACTGGTTCCCACGCGCGTCGCGGAACGCATGATCCGCGGGCGCAAGCTCGACGCGGACGGCATTCCAGGGGAGCTCGAGTTCCTCCGCGATGAGCATGGGCAGCGCAGTCGTCACGCCCTGGCCCATCTCGGACTTCTCCACGCGCACGAGCGCGCTGCCGTCGGGCAGCAGGTGCAGTCGAGCCGCAACGGACCATGCACCGCCCGGCACGGCTTCGGCGGCGCCCACCTCGGTGCTTGGCAGCAGCAGGCATGCGAGGGTGGTGCCGGTGAGGCCCGCCGAGATGCGCAGGAATTCGCGGCGCTTCATCGTTCCGTTGCTCCGTTGAGGTCCGAGAGGATCAGGTTCGGCAGAATCGCGTCGTCCCAGTCTGGCCTGTTGGCCGCCCCGGTCCGTACGATCACGAGGCGCCGCGAGGGTACGACATAGACGCGATGGCCGCCGCCGCCATCGAAAAACACCACGTCGTCAGCGAGATAGGGGCTCGAGTGGGGCACGCCAAAGGCGGTGTTTCGGTTGTAGAAGCGCTTGCCGCCTGCCGGGGATCCCAGCCACAACTGGAAGCCGTAATTGGGATTCCTGATGGAAGGCGTCGTCATGGCTGCGATCGCTGCGGCGGGCAGCACCTGCTGCCCCTCGAAGCGCCCCTGGTCCGCCAGCAGGATGCCCAGGCGCAGCCAGTCGCGGGGTCGTGCCATGAAGTAAGAGTAGGCGCGAGGGGTGCCACCCGGACGGTCCAGCCAGAGTGAGGCGTCCTTCGACCCCAGCGGCTTCCAGAGACGCTCAGAGAGGTAGTTTGCATACCGACGCCCGGTGGCGCGCTCCAGTACTGCCAGCAGGATCTGGGTATTGACGCTGTTGTAGTTGAACTCCGCGCCGGGGACACGGTCGATCCCCGACTGCAGGACGCGGGACTCGATATCCGGGCCGAGGAAACTGCGCAGACCGGTCGCCCAAGGGCTCTGGCCGAACGAGTAGTCGAAGCGCACATGGCGCACGCCGCTGCTCATGTCCAGCAGCTGGCGGATCGTCACGGCTTCCCTGGCGGTGCCGCGCCATTCCGGGAGGTACTTCGCGGCGGCGTCATCGACAGAGGTGATGGCGCCATCGGACAGCGCAGCCATGACTGCGAGCCCGACGACCGACTTGGCCATCGAGTAGGTCTCTGACACATCGTCCGGTCCGCGCCCGCCCCAGTATTTCTCGTACTCGATCGCGCCGTCGCGCCAGACGAGCAGGGACAGTGACTCCATCCGCGCAGCATGGGCCTCGGCTGCCGCGAGCGACTCCGCAGAGACGCCGCGTCCGGTCGCGGGGCGCAAGAGAAGCTCGCTGCGGAACGCGCCCCGCACGGGCTCCGTGGCATCCGTCCATGCGGGCAGTGTCGCGGGAGTCTGGCGCTTGATCGTCAGCCACCGTGTCCAGAAACGGCGTTCGTCGGCGAGGCCCGGCTCGGGTTTGGCGGGTGGCCGCGGCAGGGTGCCGGCCGCGGACGGCGGAGCAGATGAGGCGGCAGGATCTAGGGCGCGCAGGATGATGTTCGGCAGCACGGAGTTGTCCCACTCCGGCTGGCCCCTGGGCGGCCGCAGGCCGGTGCGCACGATCACGAGCTGGCGCGAGGGCACGATGTAGACGATCTGTCCGTTCATCCCGTCGAAGAGGAACAGGTCGTCCGCGAGATAGGGCTCCGAATGGTAGGCCCCGGGTCTGGGGTTCGCATTGGCCGGGGAGTCCGGCCTGTGGAACAGGCGCCGCTGCGTGAAAGGCTGGCCGAGCCAGGTCATGAGGCCAAAATGCGGATTGCTGGCCGAGGGTCTGCGCATTTCATCGAGCCACCACGGCGGAAGGATCTGCCGGTCGCCGACCCGACCCCCGTCGAGGGTCATCATGCCGATGCGCAGCCAGGCCTCGGGCGGGAGCATCAGGCAGCAGCCCCCATGCGGCATACCGCCTTCGCGGTTCACCCAGATGCGGCCACCCGGTGCGTGCAGCGGCTTGAGGATGGCGTCGCCGAGGTACTGTGCATAGCGGCGGCCCGTGGCGCGCTCGATCAGGTGCGGCATCACATCCGCGGTGATGTCGCTGTAGTCCCAGGCAGTGCCGGGCGCGAATTCCAGCGGGACATCTTCCAGCAGGATCCTGTCCCAGTGGGGGTCCAGGTAGCGCCGCGACGCAAGGCTGTAGGGACCGCCCTGGCGGAACCACATGAGTCCGCTCGACATCTGCAGGACGTTGCGAACCGTGATTTTTTCTTTCGGTGTGCCGCGCCACTCGGTGAGGTACTTCGAGACAGGCACATCAAGCGAGTCGATGAAGCCCTCCCGGATGGCCGCGCCAACCAGCAGCCCGCCGAGCATCTTGTGCAGGCTGCGCGAATTGACCGGCGTTGCAGCCTCGCCGCCCCAGTAGTCCGCTGATTGCAGGCGCCCGCGATGCCAGACCAGCAGGCTGCTCGAACGGTTGCGCGCGGCATAGTCGCGCGCCCGGGACAGTGCGGTTTCCGGGATCGTGCGTTCCGCCGCGGAGGCCACGCTGATGAAGCCGTCGTGGTCGCCGACGACGGCTTCCGTCGGCGCGTAGCTGTCGACATCTCCGGCTCCGCCCGTGGCCGCAACGGCACGATAGCGACTCCAGTAGACGGGGTTGGCCAACCATGTGCCGGCTGCAGCAAGGCCCATGAGGCCGAACAGCGCCCCGAGGCCGCCGAGCCACTTGCCTGCGTTGGTCATCGGCGGGCCTCCCCGGGGACGGTGCAAGGCCCCTGAGCAGCGCGGGGCCGGAACGCTGAAAGCCGATTATCGACGATTACCCGTCCGGGTGGGATCCAGCGTGGGTGGCCGCAGGGGGAGGGGAACGCTGGAGAATTTCCGGGGTGCGCGGTAACGTCGTGAGCCGCATCCGCACCCGGACCTGCAAGCCGCAAGGAGTGATCCATGACCCGGAACGAAAAGGATTTCGTGAACCTGGCTACGGCGGTCGATGCCGCAGCCTCGTCCGTGCCGGCGTCGCGCCGGGATCTGCTGCTCGGTGGTGCCTCTGCGCTCGCCGCCATGCCCCTGCTGAGCCTCTGGAATGACCCCGCCGTCGCGGCGACCGTCGGCTACGACCCATCGATGTCGATGACTCTTTCGCCGGAGCAGCTCGCGAAGTACCGCAATCCGGCGCTGCTCCGTCACCTGTTCGCGGCGAAGCCCCTGGTGAACCGGGAGCGGGCCAACGAGATCATGGACAAATACGGCCTCGACGCGCTCGTCGCGACGATCCCGAAGAACGTCTATTACTTGTCCAGCCACGACAACGCGTTCTACCACACCGGCATCGAGCACATGCTCTTCGCCCTGCTGCCGCGGCGCGAGGACGCACCGCCGGCGCTGATTACCTGGGGCGCGCTGCTCTATCACCTCGACTACCGGCCCACCTGGATGCCCTCGGTGCAGATTTTCACTGCACCGCTGCCCCTCGAGAGAACTGCGGCCAACGTGCTGCCCTCGGAACTCGGTCGAATGGGCGATACGTCGTCCGATGCATGGAAGGGCGATCCCCCCGCTTTCAAGTACAACCGTAACCTGATCCGGAAAGGCGCGAAGCTTTCCGACCGTGATCTCTTCCAGTTGGCCCTCGCGGCGGAGTTCGCCGACCGCCCTGCTGCGTCCGTCCTGCACGCACTCAAGCGGGCGATGGACGCCGCCGGCGTCGCGCAGGGGCGCATCGGCTTCGATGACGCGCGCGTGATCCCCTGGATGAACGACATCGGGCTGCCGGGCATGAAGGGCGTTGAGGCTTCCGACATCTTCAAGGAAGTCCGGATGGTCAAGTCGGCGCAGGAGGTGGGACTGTTGCGCGAGGCATCCAGGCGCTGCGAGGCGTCGCTGGATGCGGCCATCGCGTCGCTGCACACCGGACAGCTGATCGCCGATGTCGAACTCGAATACCGACGGAAGATGGGTGCCCAGGGGGGCAACACGCGCTGGCTGATCATCAATCAGGACGGCCTGGATTCCGGGCGCATCGTTCGCGACAAGGTCATCAAGATCGACAGCGTCGGCGACTACCTGGGTTACGTGGGCGACATCGGGCGTTCCGTGGTGGTGGGCAACCCTACCGACGAGACGGCGGGGCGGAACGAAGCCAACGCCAAGGCGCTGAACGCGGCCTACCGCGCGATCCGCCCCGGCATGCCCTTCAGCGAGATCCCGAAGATCACGGGCGATGTCATGAAGCAGGAGGGTTACAACGGGTTTGCCGCCGCTCATAACGTCGGTCTCGACCATACCGACCAGCCGAACTCGCATGCGAATCCTGCGCGCCGTGAAGCGCTGAAGTTCGCCGAGGGCAGCGTGTTCACCATTGACGTGCCGTACCTGGAGATCGGTTACGGGTCCTCGCACGTCGAGGACATGATGGTATGCACGAAGGACGGCGCTGTTCCGCTGTCCTCCGGTGACGTGAAACTGCGCATACGGCCCGCCTGAGCGCGCCCGGGCGCGGGCCTCGGCCTCATCAGGGGCGCTGGAAGACCCCGCGCTCGAACAGCCGTTCAATGTGCGAGCGGACGAGGGCTGGTCCCTCGGCGGCCGAGACCATCGGCTGGTCGAGGAAGCAGTCCAGCGGGAAACCCCCGAAGCCCTCGTAGGCCGATGCCACGGCGTCCGGCCGGAAGCGGCCCGCCTCGGTTGAGGCGCGCGCCCGGGCTCGCCGCAGCGCGCCGACGTCGATGCGCCCCATGAGCGGCACTACACCCGGGCCATCCGCGCAGGACGCCAGTGCGCCGTTGAAGTCGATCAGCGCCGAGTGGCCGCGGTTCATCCCGGTGACGGGAGCCCCTGGCCGGAACTGCTCGCTGCCGGCGTTTGCGGAGGCCACGTAGACCCGGTTCTCCGCCGCATGCGCGCGTTTCGCCGAATACCAGTGCGCCCGGCGGTCGCTGTGGATCTCGCTGGTGGGATTGCAGATGACTTCTGCGCCTTTCATCGCGAGCGAGCGCCAGAGTTCCGGCCAGTTCGCATCGAAACAGATCAGGGAGCCGAGCCTCCCGATCGGTGTGTCGATCACGGGCACGAGCGCATCGTAGCCGTACTGCTCGACGTAGCGGCTGAACACGCTGCCGGGAGTCGTGACGTTCAGCAGGCCGTTGAGATCGGCGCACTGCAGCTTGCGGTAGCGCAGGACGACCTCGCCTTCCGGTGAAACGATGATCGAGGTGTTGAAGTAGCGCAGTGGCCAGTCCGGGTCATACTCAAAGACCATCGCGCACACGTACACGTTGCAGTCGCGTGCGAACCTGGCGATCTGCGCGGTTTCGGGTCCCGGGATGCGGATGCCGACGCGCTCCCAGAACTCCATGCCCTGGGGTCCGCTGGAACCCTGCAGCGCGAACTCGGGCAGCACCATCAGGCGCGTGGTCGGTCTGGCGCAGAACATCCGTGCCAGGCCGAAGGCGCGCGAGAGATTGTCGGCGATGGTGGCGTCGCGATCCTCGGGGCTGCCGATGAAGGCCTCGTGCGTCTGCATCATCAGCACGTCATAGGCCGGCGGTGCGGGCGCCGCTGCACGCTGGGCCGCACCCGGGTCGAGTTCGCCGCGCGAGGCTGCCGCATAGATGCCCGCGTAGAGGTCCGTACGCAGTTGTGCGGGGAGGTTCACCCAGGGTTCGCTGCGTCGCTCGCGAAGGCCCTGGAGGTCGAGCGTGGCCGTGGCTACCGCCGTGTCACCCTGGACCAGCAACTGGCCTGAGTAGTTCCAGATCTCTGCGACACGCCGCCCGCTGAACTCCGCTGCAGGCGCGCCGGTCTCGTCGAGCGCAGCACCGATGCTGGAGGCGACCACGACGGCATGGTTTTCCCATGCGCGAGCGCCGCGGGACAGGTGCCGGGCCTCCGTACGTTCGTCGGAGGCGTCGGAGCAGGGGTTCAGGATGATCTCTGCGCCGGCGAAGAGCGCGAGCCGCGCGTATTCCGGATGCAGCAGTTCGTCACCGACCAGCAGTGCCAGTCGGCCGCAGGCCGTATCGGCGACTTCCAGGGCCGCTGCGCCGCGCGTGCCACCGATGGCCGTCTGGACGATGCGGAACCCTTCGTCCGGCAGCGCGATGAAGCCCACCCGGTCGCCGGCGAACGTATCCGCTCCAGCGATGATCAGGCGCAGGGAGGTGGCGAGTTCGCAGAGTGACTGGACGGTCGTGCTGTCGTCCCATGCGGAGGCGAACCCTGCCGCTCCCGAGAGACAGCCGAGGGGAAGCAGGACCAGGTCCAGGTCAGGCCTGGCAGCCTTGAGGCTGCGCATCATGGTTGCGATCCGGTCGGAGTTGAGTTGCGCAACCGAAAGGCTGGATCCGCGGATCAGGGCGGGGGACAGGACGGCGACACTGACCTGCATGGCCTGGGCTCCGGAGCGATGGTGCTGTGGGTTGAGGATAGGTAACGGTGCCCGGCACACACGGGGATCCCGAGGTTCGGCCGAAAGCCGGTCATGCGGGGGTCTGGCTGTCTCCTGTCGGCCGGGGCAATACCTCGAATTCGATGGGCATCGATGACAGCGCCCGCATGTTGAAGTGGAAGAGGTGCGTCGGACGCGGGTGGTCGGAGGCCAGTCGGATCGTGCCGAGCCGCTCGAGCAGTCGGCGGACGGCAAGGTTGAGTTCCTCGGTCGCGAGCGTACGGCCGATGCAGCTGTGGATGCCGTAACCGAACGCGAGGTGACGGTTCGAGTTGGGACGCGCAAGGTCGAGGTCGCCCGGGTCGGGGAAGGCCAGCGGATCGCGGTTGGCGGCGCCGAACATCACCATGACGATGGCGCCTTCGGGGATGACGACGCCACCCAGCGCGAACGAACGCGTGCAGCGACGGTAGAGACCCTGTGCGGGCGCCTCCAGGCGCAGGGATTCCTCCACGAAACGCGGGACCTGCATCGGCTCGGCGCGCAATCGCTGCTGCAACGCCTGATCGTCGCAGAGCATCAGCATCATCGCCAGCAGGTGGTTGCGCGTGGTTTCGCTGCCCGCCACCATCAGCTGGGCGCAGAGCGCGAGGTATTCCTCGGTGGCCAGTGGCGCGCCATCGTCGCGGCGCGCGGCCACCAGCATCGACAGCAGGTCATCGCCGGGCTGCTCCGTCTTGCGGGTCCGCCAGGCCACGAAGTAGCGCTGGAACTCGAGGATGGTGCGTGCACACTCGAGTTTTCGCGCCGCGGTGATCGTCGGGTCGAACGAGGTGATGAACGCGTCGCTCCACCGGCGCAGCAGCGCACCGTCGCTGCGCGGCAGGCCCAGCTGGTCCGCGATCACGTCGAGCGGCAGAAGCAGCGCGAACTCGCCGAGGAAGTCCGCGCTGCCGCGCTGCTCGAACCCTGCGATCAGTTCCAGCACGTGCTCATCGAGGTACGCGTGCATGCGCTTCACCACCGGGCCGGTGAACAGCCGCTCGACCATCCTGCGGAACATGGTGTGACGGGGCGGGTCCACCTGACTGAGCACGTCTGCGACCAGCCAGCCCTCCCTGAGGAACAGCTGATCTGACTCGGCTGGGTTGACCGTCGAGACATCGCGCCGCATGTCGATATGGCTGGAGAAAACCTCCCAGTTCCGGCACGCCTCGACGACATCCGCGTGGCGCGTCACCAGCCACAGCCCCATGCGTGCGTCGTAGTGCACGGGGGCTTCGGCATGCAGCCCTGCGTAGTACGCGTAGGGGCAGGCATTGACTGCCGGGTCGGCCATCGTCATGTCCGCCAGGCTCGCGGGGCAGAGGTCGGTGGCCGTGCTCATGGGATCAGGATCCCGCGTAGTACTCGTACTCGGCGCGCACCGCCGCAGCATAGGCGGGGCCTGCCTTCATGATGTCGACCACGCGGGCGTGCAGCTCCGCAGGCGGGGGCAGCGGGCTGGCGAGGGCATGGGTCCGGGTCCGTTGCCACCACGGCGACCAGAGCGCGGCATGCCGCGCATGGTGCCAGGCGCGGA
>CAJACZ010000292.1 GCA_903938365.1 uncultured Pseudomonadota bacterium
CCGACGGACTGGCCATCCAGATGCGTGACGACGGGGATGTTTCTGCCACCGTCAGGGCAGCCGGCAAGCCCGTGTCCACCTACCGTCGCACCATGACCAGCGACAACAGGATGGTGATCACGGTCCGCCACATCGGCTTGCGCGGCGCCGGGTCACGGGAAGTACTCGTCTTCCGCAAAGACCTCTGAAACCGGGGGCCGGAAGGCCTCCGGTCGAACCGCATCAAGGCAGATCCTGACGCGGCCTGCAGGCGGCGGCGGGCGCGTCGAACGCGCTGCACCAGCCCGGGATCATTCGTCTAACGGCGCTTCGTGGACTCGAGATAGCGGAAGAAATCCGACTTGGCGTCGATCATGAGCGTGGTGTTCTCGCCCATGGCGTCGTAGCTCTCCAGCGTCTTGAAGAACGAGTAGAACTCCGGATCCTTGCCGTAGGCCTGGCCATAGATGCGCGTGGCCTCGGCGTCGGCCTTGCCGCGGATCTCCGCTGCCTTGCGCTCGCCTTCCGACCGGATGCGTCGCAGTTCCCGCTCCATGTCGCCCAGGATCTCCTGGCTGCGGCCCTGGCCCTCGGAGCGGAAGCGCTCGGCAATGCTCTGCCGCTCGGAAATCATCCGGCTCTCGACCTGGCGGCCGACCGAATCGATGTAGTTGAGCCGCTTGATGCGCACGTCGACCAGTTCGATGCCCAGGCCAGGCATCAGCCGCGATGCGGCCTGCAGCATCTCCTTCTCGAGTATCGCCCGGCCCTTCTTCGGACGAACCAGGTTTTCCTCATCCAGGGCCACGCCCTCTACGGCGGCAACACTGGCAACGTCCACCTGCCAGTCGGCCGAGCGCACGATTTCCTCGATGTCCGTGCCGGAAACCGTATCGCGCGCCGCCGAATCCAGGATGTCGTCCAGACGCGTACGGGCGCCGGATTCGTCGCGCACCGAGCGCAGGAACTGCAACGGATCGATGATGCGCCAGCGCGCGGTGGTGTCGACGATGATGAACTCGCGGCCCAGGGTCGGGATCTGGCTGATGTCGCCATCCCAGACCAGCAGTCGTTTGTCGAAGCGACGCACTTCCTGGATGAAGGGCACCCGCCAGTGCAGGCCCGGCCTGTTGATCACTTCGCCTTTCGGTTCGCCGAACTGCACGATGATGCCCTGCTCGGCTTCATCAATGATGAAAACAGAATTCCACGCCGCCACGCCCAGCAGCAGCGCAGCAACCAGCGCGATGACTTGCCCGGTCCTCACTTCGCAGCCTCCTTGGGTTTCGGTTGCGCGTCGCGCAGGTTCAGCAGCGGCACGGGGGGAACCTGCCCATCCTGCACCACCAGCACACTGCCCACCTTGGGCAGCGCCTGCCGGAGCGACTCGAGATACAGACGCGCCCGGGTCACCTCGGGCGCAACGCGGTATTCAGCGAGCACGGATTCGAAGCGCGCGGATTCGCCCAGTGCCCGGTTCACCCGCTCGGTGGCATAACCTTGGGCTTCCGACACCACGCGATTGGCTTCGCCCTCGGTGCGGGGAATCGCCTGGTTGGCCTGCTTGGTGGCTTCGTTGATCATGCGCTCGCGCTCCTGGCGCGCCTCGTTGACCTCGTTGAAGGCCGGCTGCACCCGCGGTGGCGGCACGACATTCTGCAGTTCAACGGTAATGACCTGGATGCCGTTGTCGTAGCGGGTCATGGCGGACTGGATTTCATTCCGGGCGGTGGTGGCGATTTCCACGCGGCCGGTGGTCAGGGCCTCGCTGCCGATGCGGTTGCCGACCACGCGGCGCATCACGGACTCCGAAAGGTCGCGCAGCGTGCGGCGCGGCTCGCGCATCGCATACAGGTACTTGATCGGATCGCCGATCCGGTATTGCACCACCCACTCCACGTCGATCACGTTCAGGTCACCGGTGAGCATCAGCGATTCACTGGTGAAGTCTTCTTCCGAGAAGGTCGTCTTGCCGTCGTCCGTGCGGCCCTCGGTGCGGAACCCGAACTCCTCCTTCAGCACACGCTCGGTGGCGACGAACTGGGTCTGGTCGATGCCGAACGGCAGGCGGAAATGCAGGCCGGGGTCGGCGATGCCGATGACCTTGCCCAGGCGCTTGTTCACGGCGCGCTCTTCCGGCTGCACCGTGTAGAAGCAGCTCCACAGGCCCCAGAGGCCGACAAACACCGCGACGATCGTGAGCAGGTTGCGGCGCGAGGGAACCTCAATCGTTGGCGCACCCGGAGCGCCGCCGCCCGGCGGTACGCCACGCGGACCACGCCCTCGCGCGCCCTCGCTCTCGAGGATCTTTTTGAACCAGTCGTATCCCTGAGTCATCCGCTATCCCCACGCAGTGAAAAAGCAGGATACACGTCGCTGACCGGCAGCGGCGGCCATCCGGTGCACAAGGCCTCCCGCGTCGTCGTCTGGCAGGACGGTGTGCCCGTGGTCACGCCATACCCCGGCTGCGTGGATGCGGTAGAGTTCGCAGGTGCTGTACCGCCTCCGACACCTCGCCGGCCGCTGGCCCCGCCTGATTGCCCTCCTCGCGGTGCTGTCGTGCAGCTCCCAGTCGCTTGCCGCCACCCTCGACTGGTGCCTGCACGGCGACGATCATCCCCACGTCACCAACGCCCTGGCGCCCTGCGCCACGGCGGCGCCCGCCCATTTCGCCACCGCCGGAGCCGACGAGCCGCGTGCGCTGGGCCATCCGGCGGGTGACGCGCACCATGGCGCTCACGTCGCCGCAGCCAGTGATGCCGTCCCGGGCGCAGGCGCAGCGACGCCCGCTGCAGCCCGCGTCGCCCTGTACCGCAACCACGCCGGTGCCGAGCGGGCACTCGCCTGCAGGACGCTCGCACGCACGCGTCAGCGACCCGCTGCGCCACCCGATTCGAAACCTCGCATGGCAGGCGCCGTCGCAGGCCAATCGGTTCGCCTGCGGGTCTAGCCGCCTCGTCGACGTCGTCCGCCGGCCCCCGTCGGGGTCGAGCTCTCGCCGATTTCGCTCGAGGTTCGCCATGTCCAGTTTCGTCCGTCGTTCCCTGCCGTCGCCTTGCCGCTCCTGGCGGCGGTTGCACCTGCTGTTGTCGTGGCTGCTGCTGGGGTGGTCCGCGCCGTTGCTGGCGCACGAGGACCACGATCACGAGCAGCCCGTCGCCACCGCCAGCGTGTCCGCGGCGAGTTCTGCGCAGGGTCGCGACGTCGCGGAACTTGCTTCGAAGCGGTACGAGGCGCTGGTGGAATCGCACGGCGATCACCTGGACATCTGGCTCGACCGCTACGACACCAACGAACCGGTGACGGGCGCCCAGGTCGGCATCAGGATCGGCGAATCGAGCGTGCAGGCGGCGAGCGAGGAAACCCCAGGCCAATACACTGTCTCGATCACGCCGCTGGCGCCGGGCACCGAGACGCCGATCACCCTGACGATCCAGGCAGCCGCCGGCGACGCCCTGCTGAGCGGCACGCTCGTGACAGCCGCGGCGGTCGAAGCCAGCGTCACAGGGCGACTCGTCGCGGGGCTCGCCGCCGTGTGGCGCTGGGCCCTGGGCCTGCTGGTGCTGCTGGCAGGCCTTGGGTTGCTGCTGCGGCGCTGGCGCGCCCGTACCGCAGCCCGCGCGGCGGGCGCATGGGCATTCCCCCTGCTTGCGGGCGTCCTCGGCCTCGCCGCAGTTGCGGGTGGTGCGCCGGCCGCCGCACATGAAGGCCACGACCATGCCGCGGAAGCCGCGCCGCTGGCGCTCGTGGATGGCGGAACCCGGCCGGTTCGGCTCCCGGATGGCAGCGTGTTCGTGCCGAAGGCCACCCAGCGCATCCTCGAGTTGCGCACGGAAATCGTCACCGCAGGGCCCACGCCGGTGTCGCTGCGCCTGGCCGGCGAGATCGCCGGCGATCCGCGCGCCAGCGCCGCCGTGCAGACCCTGCAGGGCGGGCGCGTCGCGGGTGACGGCAGCCGATGGCCCGTGCTCGGCGCGCGCGTCCGCCGCGGCGAGGTCCTGCTGCGACTGACCCCGAGCGGCTCGGGTAGCGAGCGCGCCTCGGCGGCCGCCGAAGCCGCGCGGACTGCCTCCGAGCTGGGTCAGGCCGAGGTGGATCTGGCGCGCCTCGAGGGGCTGCCCGGGGTGGTCTCGCGGGTCGAGGTGGAAACCGCCCGGAGCCGCGTCGCGAGCTTGCGCACCCAGGTTGCCGCGCTGCGTGCCCCGCTCGCGCAGGGCGGTGAAGCCATACTTGCCCCGATCGACGGCCTGGTGGCGTCGATCGACGCCCGACCCGGCACCGTCGTCGCGCCGGGCGAGACCCTGCTCACGCTGATCGATCCTGCGCGCCTGTCGATCGAGGCCCTGGCCTTCGAACCGGTGGTCGCGGCGGGCGTGACGCGGGCCAGCGTGGGGCTGCGCGACGGTTCCGCGCTGGAAGCCCGTCTCATCGGCGTCGGGGCGCAGCTCAGGGGCGGGGCGGTCCCGGTGCGCCTGGACCTGGTCAAGGTCGCACCAGGACTCGCGGTCGGCCAGCCGGTGAGCGTGTTCCTCGAGCGCTCGGTTACCGTGCCGGGCCTGCGCCTGCCGCTCGATGCCGTGGTCAGGCTCACCAGCGGCGAGCGCGTGGTGTACGAGAAGATCGGCGCAGAGCGCTTCGTGCCGCGGACGGTGCGGATCCGACAGATCTCGGGTGACCGCATCGTCGTGCTTGAAGGACTCGAGCCGCAGGCCCGCGTCGTGGTGCGCGGCGCCCCACTCATCGCGCAGATCCGCTGACCGCCTCGTCGCGGCACCGGGAGGCACCATGTTCAATCAGATCGTCACAGCGAGCCTGCGAAACCGCGTGTTCGTGCTCGCCGCATCGCTGCTGCTCATCGGGATCGGCGGGTGGCTCGTTCCGAAACTCAACATCGACGTCCTGCCCGACCTCAACAGGCCGACGGTGAACATCCAGGCCGAGTCCCACGGCCTGGCGGCCGAGGAAGTCGAGCAACTGGTCACTTTCCCGATCGAATCGGCCATGCAGGGGATCCCCGGGGTCACCCGCGTGCGCTCCACCTCCAGCCTCGGCCTGTCGTTCATCTACGTGGAATTCGAGTGGGGATCGGACATCTACCGCGCGCGTCAGCAGGTCGCCGAGCGACTCGCCTCGGCAGAGGCCGCCTTGCCTGACGACATCCGCCCGGTCATCGGCCCGGTCTCCTCCATCATGGGCGAGATCATGCTGGTGGCCCTGGCGGGCGAGAACGCAGATCCGATGATGCTGCGCGAGGTGGCCGACTTCTCGGTCAGGCCCCGGTTGCTGGCCATCCCTGGCGTGTCGCAGGTGATCCCGATCGGGGGCCTCGTGCGCGAGTACCGTGTCGCGCCGGTGCCGGAGCGGATGCGCCAGCTGGACATCACGCTCGAGGAGATCGAGGCGGCGGTGCGCGGGTTCTCCTCGAACGCGGGCGGCGGTTTCATCGACGATCGATCGCAGGAGTTCGTCATCCGTATCCTCGGGCGCGAACGCGACCCGGAGTCGCTCGCGGGACTCGTGGTGGCCACGCGGGACGGTGTGCCGATCCTGCTCAAGGCCGTCGCCGAAGTCGGATTCGGGGCGCGACCGCGCCGCGGCAGCGCGGGTCTGGGCGGCCAGCCCGCGGTGATCCTGGGCGTGCAGAAGCAACCCGGTGTCGACACGCTTGCCCTCACCCGCGAGCTCGAATCCGCACTCGACTCGATGCGCGCGACGCTGCCGCGCGAGATCACGACCCTGCAGGTCCAGTTCAGGCAGGCCACGTTCATCGAAAATTCCATCGGCAACGTCCGGACCGTGCTGCTCGAGGCGCTGCTGATCGTTGGAGTCGTGCTGTTCCTGTTCCTGATGAACGTGCGCACCACGATGATCTCGCTCGTGGCGATCCCGATGTCCGTGTTCGTCACTGCGATCGTGTTCCGGGTGTTCGACCTGTCGATCAACACGATGACACTCGGCGGACTCGCGATCGCCATCGGCGAACTGGTCGACGACGCCGTCGTGGGCGTCGAGAACATCCTGCGCCGCCTGCGCGAGAACCGCGGGGTGCCCAGGCCACGTCCCCTGCTGCAGGTGGTCGCCGACGCCAGCCAGGAAGTGCGTTCAGGAATCTTCTACGCCACCATCATCATCGTCCTGGTCTTCGTCCCGCTGTTTGCGCTGACCGGCATAGAAGGGCAGCTGTTCGCGCCTCTGGGCATCGCCTACATCGTCTCCATCCTCGCCAGCCTCGTCGTGTCGCTCACGCTGACGCCCGTGCTGTGCTACTACCTGCTGCCTGCGCTGCGCTCGCTGGAACAGCCGGAATCACGACTCGTGCGGGAGCTCAAGGCGGGCTACTCGAAAGTGCTCGACTGGACCCTGCCCCGACGCCCGCTGGTCATGGCCGCAGCGATCCTCGCGGTTGCGGTAGCGGTGGCGGGTGCGTGGCAGCTGCCCAGGAGCTTCCTGCCGAGCTTCAACGAAGGCACGACAGTCGTCTCGCTGGCGTTCACGCCCGGGATCTCGATGTCCGACTCAGAGCGCCTCGGCGCGATGGCAGAACGCCTGATCGGCAAGGTGCCCGAGGTGATCTCGGTCAGCCGGCGCACGGGGCGCGCCGAACTGGACGAGCACGCCGAGGGGGTCCACATGAGCGAAATCGACGTCAACCTGCGTGCCAGCGAGCGCGGCCGCGAAGCCGTGCTCGCCGACATCCGCCGACGGCTCGAACCGTTGCCCGGCTCGGCTTCGCTCGGCCAGCCGATCAGTCATCGCATCGACCACCTGCTCTCCGGCGTGCAGGCCGCGTTGGTCGTCAAGATATCGGGGGATGACCTCGACACCCTGCGAGCGCTCGGCGCGCGCGCGGAGCAGTTGCTCGCCGGGACGCCGGGCCTCACGGACCTGCGCCTCGAGCGCCAGGTGCAGGCGCCCGAGATCCACATCCGCGTCGACGAGGACGCGGCGCGCTACCACGGACTCACGCCCGCGCGAGTCGCCGAGCGCGTCGACCTGCTGTCCGCGGGCGAGCGCCTGGCGGAAGTGGTCGACGGCTCGAAGCGTCATGCCGTCACGCTGCAGCTGGCCGAGGACTCGCGCAACAGGGAGGGGCTCGAGAAAGTGCTGATCGACACGCCGCGGGGCGCGGTGCCGCTGGGCAACCTGGCCTCGGTCGTCGAGTCGGATGGCCCGAACCAGATCCAGCGCGAGGACGGCAGGCGGCGCATCGTGATCTCCGGCAACAACACGGGCGCGGGTGCGGACGAGGTGGTCGCGGAGATGGAACGCCGACTGGCTGCGCTGCAGCTGCCCACGGGGTACACGCTGCGAATCGAGGGCCAGTTCCGGGCCCAGCAGGAGGCTGCGCGGATGATCGGCCTGCTGTCGCTGGTGTCGCTGACGTTGATCTTCCTGGTGCTCTACACGCGCTATCGATCCGCCGCGCTCGCGCTGATCGTGATGGGCAACGTGCCGCTGGCGCTCGTGGGCTCGGTGGCTGCGCTGTGGCTCGCGGGGCTCGAACTGTCGATCGCCGCGATGGTGGGCTTCATCACGCTGACGGGCATCACCGCGCGCAATGGCATCCTGAAGATCAGCCACACGCTGAACCTCGTCCTGCGCGAGGGCTTGCCTTTCGACCGTTCCACGATCCGCCGTGCCTGCCTCGAGCGCATGACGCCGGTGCTGATGACGGCGGTCTCCGCCGGCATCGCACTGCTGCCGCTGATGATCGGCGGCGACCAGCCCGGCAAGGAGATACTGCATCCCGTGGCGGTGACGATCTTTGGCGGGCTGTTCACGGCCACGATGCTCGATGCCGTGGTCACGCCCACGCTGGTCGAACGCTTTGGTGGCGAGGCCGTCAGCCGGTTGCGCGAGGAACACGCCGCCGCTGGCGAAATCGCGGAGGCCTACTGATGCGCGCCCGGAACCCCACCAGCGCGTGCTGGGCTGCGATAGCCGGCTTTGTCGCGCTCGTCCTCTCATCCGGCAGTGCTCAGGGTGAGGTCGGCGGCACCGTGCTCACGTTCGAGCAGGCGCTGACGCAGGCGGTCGAGCGCAACCCCGAGGTCGCTGCTGCGAACCTCGGCCGGGAGCTCGCGGCCGCGCGCGTGAAGCAGGCCCGTGCCTGGGGCAACCCGACGCTCGGCCTCGAAGTGGAAAACGTCCTCGGAAGCGGGGTCTACGCCGATTTCGGCTCCGCCGAGACCACGGTGGCCTTGTCGCAGCCGTTGCCGGTGGGCGGGGGGCGGGCGGCCCGGATCCGGGGCGCGCGCACCGGCACCGTCATCGCCGAAGTCGACGCCGAACTCGCGGTCCGCGCATTGCGCCGTGACCTCGCCATTGCCTATGCAGAGGCCGTCGCCGCGGATCGACTCGCGGAGCTGGGTCGGGAGCGCGCGCGGATCGGGGCGGAAACCCAGGCGGCGGTGGACCAGCGTTTTGCCGCAGGCCTGGAGTCTGAACTGCAGCGCTCGCGCGCCGTGGTGGCGACGAGCGGGATGCAGGCCGCGGCGCGCCGCGCCGCTGCTGTCTCGCTGTCGCGGCGCCGCGCACTGGCGGCTTTCTGGCGTGAAGACACCGTGAGCGCGGCGCTCGACCCGGCTTGGTTCGAGGCCGCGCCGGCAGCGCCCGCGCGCGGGACAGCGCCCGTCGGTGATTCAGCAGGCGATCCCGCGTTCGCCGGACATCCGTCAGTGGAACGTGCCCGGCGACTCGTGGAACAGGCGGAGGCACGGCTCGCGGCCGAACGCGGATCCCGTTTCGGCGGGCTCGAGGCGACGCTGGCCGCGCGGCGTTTCCGGGGCATGCCCACCGACAGCGACCGCGCGTGGGTTCTTGGGCTTTCGATGCCTCTGCCACTGTGGGACCGCAACGACGCGTCGATCGCGGAGGCCCGCGCTGAACTGCTCTCTGCCGAGATCGAGGCAGAGCGCGTGACGCGCGGCCTCGCAGCCGAACGCGAAGAAGTCGTGGCGGAACTCGGGGCGGTGCGTCTCGAGGTCGACGCCCTGACGTCCAGCGGCCTGCCGTCCGCCCGCGCCGCGGCAGCACTGACGCGGCAGGGCTACGAAGCCGGCCGACTCTCGCTATCAGAGCGGCTGGAAGCCGAAAGCGCCCTGATGGAACTGCAGGAGCGGCTGGTGCGGGCCCGCCTGCAGCTGCGTACTGCGGAGGCGAGGCTGGACAGTCTGCGCTGAGTGGCCTCCTGACGCCGTACAGCCAGGCGATCAGCCCTGCTCCGCCACGATCCGGCGGCTAGCCGGCGCGCAGCGCCTCGAGGGCGGCCCAGCGGGCGTAGGCGCCCTCGACCTCGGCGGCCAGCGACTGTACGCGCGCCAGCGTGTCGCGCACGTCGGTCGCCGGTCGCGAATAGAACGCCGGATCACCCACGAGCGCATCGAGGCGCGCCTTGTCCGCCTCGAGCAGTTCGATGGTGGCGGGCAGCGTATCGAACTCGCGCTGGTCCTTGTAGGACAGGCGCTTCGCCCGCGGCACTGCGGGTGCGGCCGCGGCCGGCGCCGCCGCGGTCGCCGCGCCGCGCGACCGCGCCTCGCGCTCCCTGGCATCACGCGCATCGCGCCAGCGCACCCAGTCGCTCCAGCCACCGACGAATTCGCGCACGCGTCCGTCCCCCTCGAACACCAGCAGGCTGGTCACGACGTGATCGAGGAACGCGCGGTCGTGGCTGACCAGCAGCAGCGTGCCCTGGAACTCCGAGACCAGTTCCTCGAGCAGTTCGAGGGTGTCGATGTCGAGGTCGTTGGTGGGCTCGTCCATCACCAGCAGGTTTGCGGGGCGTGCGAACAGCCGCGCGAGCAGCAGGCGGTTACGCTCGCCGCCCGACAGCGCGCTCGCCGGCGTCTTCATCTGGTCGGGGCGGAACAGGAAGTCGCGCAGGTAGCCGGAGATGTGGCGGTTGTGCCCCCCGATCGGCACGAACTCGTTGCCGTCGTTGACGTTGTCGGAGACGCTGGCCTTCAGGTCGAGCTGTTCGCGCTGCTGGTCATAGTAGGCCGTCTCCAGCTTCGTGCCGCGCTGCACCTTGCCGCCGGAAGGCTCGAGTTCGCCGAGCAGCAGCCGGATCAGCGTGCTCTTGCCGGCGCCGTTCGGCCCGACGATGCCGATGCGGTCACCGCGCTGGATCTTCACGGACAGGTCGCGGATGACGGTGTGGTCGCCGAACGCGACGCGGGCATGTTCGGCCTCGAAGACCCGCTTGCCCGACTCACCGGACTCGGCGATCGAGATCTCCGCCTGGCCGATCCGGTCGCGGCGGTCCCGGCGCTCGGTCCGCAGCGCCTTGAGCGCGCGCACCCGGCCCTCGTTGCGGGTGCGCCGCGCCTCGACGCCCCTGCGGATCCACACCTCTTCCTGCGCCAGCTTCTTGTCGAAGTGGGCGTTCGCCTTGGCTTCGATCTCGAGCTGCAGCGCCTTCTTGACCATGAATTCATCGTAGTTGCCGGGCCACGAACTGAGTTTCCCGCGATCGAGTTCCACCACCCGGGTGGCGAGCCGGTTCACGAAAGCCCGGTCGTGGCTGACGAACAGCAGCGCGCCGCGGAATTCGAGCATCACGCCCTCGAGCCACTCGATCGCCTCGATGTCGAGGTGGTTGGTCGGCTCGTCGAGCAGCAGCACGTCGGGTTCAGCGACCAGGGCGCGGCCGAGCAGCACACGCCGCCGCCAGCCGCCCGACAGCGACGAGAAGCGCGCCTCGGCGTCCAGGCTGAGGCGCGAGATCACGGTGTCGACGCGATAGCCGGTTTCCCAGCTCTCGCCCGCGTCGGGCGCCAGCCCACCCGCGACGATGTCGATCACCCGCGCATCGTCCACCGCATCGAGATCCTGCGCGAGAAAGGCCAGGCGCGCGCCGGGGCGGACCCAGACCGAGCCCTCGTCCGGCGCCACGGCGCACGACACGAGGCGCAGCAGCGAGGACTTGCCCTCGCCGTTGCGACCGACCAGGCAGACGCGTTCGCCCTCGTCCACCTGCAGCGACGCGTGGTCGAGCAGGGGCCGGGATCCGAAGGCGAGGGAAACGTCATCGAGGCGCAACAGCATGGGCAGGGGTCCGGGAGCAGTGGTCGAACAGGATCGCGCGCGGCTCAGCCCGGCGCGAGGCCGTGCCGCGCGAGCCAGTCGCGGGCGCGGGCGAAAGCGGCATCGGCATCCTCGCGGCGATGCGCGGGCCGGTAGTCGGCATAGAAACCATGCTGGGCTTCGGGATACACGACGATCTCGGAATCGCGCGCCGCGCGCGTGACATCCGGGGCGCGCAGCGCAGCCCGCATGGTCTCGACCGTGTCGAGCGGAATGCCGCCGTCGCGTCCCGCGTAGAGGCCCAGCACCGGGGCATGCAGTTTCGCCGCCACATCGACCGGCTGCAGGGGTTGCAGCGCGCTCGGCGCTCCGACGAGACGTCCATACCAGGCAATGCCGCAGTCCACTTCAGGGCTGTGCGCGGCGTACAGCCAGGTGATGCGCCCGCCCCAGCAGAAACCCGTGACGGCGAGCCGGTCCCGGTGGGCGCCCTCCGCGCGGGCCCAGGCGACGGCAGCGTCGAGGTCGGCCATGACCTGGGCATCGGGCACCCTGGCGACGATGTCGCGCATCAGCGCCTGGATATCCTTCACCTCGGCCGGATTGCCCTGCCGCGCGAACAGTTCGGGCGCCACGGCCAGGAAGCCGAGCTTGGCGAAGCGGCGGCACACATCCTTGATGTGTTCGTGCACGCCGAAGATTTCCTGGACCACCAGGATCACCGGCCAGTGCCGGCCGGTGGCCGGCCGCGCGCGGTAGGCGGGCAGCTCACCGTCGGCCACGGGGATCCCCACTTCACCGGCCACGAGACCGACGGTGTCCGTGGTGATGGTCTGGGCGCCCGCAGGCCTTACGGCCGCGGCGAAACCCGTCGCGAGCGTAGTGGTGATGAAACCGCGCCGGTCGACTGCAGCCAGGGGGCGCAGGCTCTTCAGGTCGTCCTTCATGATGGCCTCCGTGTTCAGAACCAGTCTGCGAGCGAGATGCCGACGCCCACCGTGGTCTGCTTCCAGTTGTAATCCAGCATCTGCTCACCGTAGCCGCTGAACACCTGCACATAACCGCGCACGCGCCGGCTGAGCGGGAAGCTCCAGCTCGCCTCCACCGCGCCGTGCCCGGTATCGTAGGCGTAGCGCCCGAGCAGCGAGACCTGATGGTTGCCGGCCACGTAGGACAGCACGAGATCGCCGTGCCCGAGGTAGTCCTCGATATCCGGGTTGTCGTCCTCGCCCGCGGACTCGCTGAACCGCAGCCAGCCGCGCGCAAGCAGCGCGAAACGGCCTTTCTCGAAGCCCGCCTGCGCATAGACGCGGTTCCAGCTGCGTGACAGCAGTTCAGCCCGCCCGTTCGACTGGTGCACGAGGCCGAAGTTCATCAGCCGCCAGTCGAGACCCAGCACCTCACGGTCGGGATGGAAGGCCAGCATCAGCTCGGGCTCGTAATTGGTCTCGCGGAACGGCCGCGATTCCTCTGCGTTGTAGACCTGCCAGTAACTCTGCTGGGTATAGCCGGCCCAGAGCGACGCGCCCAGTGAGTCTTCGAGGTCGGCAAGCTTGAACTTGAAGCTGAGCTGGAATTTCGCCTCGAGATCGTCCCAGCCAAAACCGCTGGCCAACCCGGGGCGGGTCGGCGAGGCGGGGAAATCGTTGCTGTCGCTGGTGTAGCTGACCGGCAGCACGTAGGTCGGCCGATGGGCCTGGATGTCGAAAACCGCGTCATCGATCCCGATCGCCCAGAGGTTGGTGAGCGGCGAGGCTTCGCGGGAGGGTGCAAACGTGGGCAGGGCAGCGCGCGCAGGCACAGGCTGGGGCAGGGCCTGCGCCAGCGACGCGGTCGCTCGCGGTGGCACCAGGGCATCGAAACAGGCAAGCCGCCGTCCGGGGTCGTCCTCCCCGGCGCAGGCCGCCAGGGCTTCTGCCGCAGGTGCTGCAGCCGCACCCACCGGGCCGGGCGACGCGGGCTCCTGCGCCCAGGCGGAGCCTGCCGTGGCGATCAGTGACCAGGCCGCAAGGCGGCACCGGGCACGCGGGCTGAAGCAGGTTCGAGGGAATCCCGTCATGGGTGGATCGGCGGCTGTGCTGAGGGTGCGCGTACGCTACACGGAAGCGCCCCGGACCGGAACCGACGCAGGAACCAGACACGGCGAGGCGGCGCGGAGGTTAAGCTTGGGCTCCCTCAAGACTGCCCGCCGGTATCCCACCATGCGAGTCTTCGGCGTACTGCTGATAGTCGTCCTGCTGATCGTGGCGATCGTCTTCGCGCTGTGGCGCAGGCGCGAGCCGCCCGCGCCCCGCCGGAACGACAGCACCGCGGAGGAGCCGTCGGCTCCCGTGGCGCTGCCCGCCCCCGCCGCCGAGAACGACGACGAACCCACCGGACCCCAGCCCGACCCCGCCGCGGCCGCGGCCGCGCAGCGTGTGCACACGGCGCTGCACACACTGGCCTTCAGCGCCACCGAGATTACCGGACGCATCCCGGGCGACCACGCGCGGCTGGCCAACGAGGCACTGGCCGCGGTCGAAACGGCACTGGACGAGCCTCGCTACATGCCCCGCCGCCCGAACGTCATCCCCGAACTGCTGCGCGCCGTCAACGACGAGGACGCCTCACGCAGGCAGTTCTCCGCGATCATCTCGCGCGACCCTACCCTGACCGCCGACCTGCTGAAAATCGCCAACACGGCCTTCTACCGGGTCTCGGACCAGCCCGTCGAGAGCCTGGACCGCGCGGTGGCGGTGCTCGGCACGCAGGGCATCCGCTCGCTCGTCAGCAGCGCGGCGCTGCAGCCGGTGTTCAAGGTGCCGGCGGGCCAGTTCACGCGGTTCCCCGGACTCGCCTGGGACCACGCGTTCCTGTCGGGCGTGGCCGCGGAGTCGCTCGCCGCGCTCGCCGAAAACGAGGACCCGTTCGCCGCGCAGCTGCTGGCCCTGCTGATGGGACTGGGCGTCATCGTCGCGTTCCGCCTCACCTACGATCACTACTCGCGTGAACCCGGACTCGTCCCGGATCCCGAGGTGTTCGCCACGATGATCGACCGGCAGGCCGCCCTGATTGCCCGCCGGATCGCCGCGAGCTGGGAACTGTCGGATCGCATGATCACGGCGCTCAACGACCAGAGCTCCGCCCCGGTGGTCGGTCCCGCCCTGCTGTCGCGCCTCGGCCGCAGCCTGTGGCTGGGCCGCACGCTGGGCGCGCTGGCCCTGCTGGTGCGTGAGGGGACCCTGAGCGCCGCCGACGCCCGCGACGCCGCGCTGGCGGCCGGTGTGTCCGAGCGCCTGTTCGACCGGCTCTGGCTGCGCCTTTCGCAGCAGCAGGACGGCTAGAGCGTACTGCGGACCACGCGTCCGCCCTTCAGGATCAACCGCAGGTTCTGCTCGGGCTGTTCGAGGACCCGGATGTCCTCGAGGGGGTTGCCCTCCACCACCAGCAGGTCGGCCCAGGCCCCCGGCTCGATGACGCCCAGTGGCGCGCCGGCATGCGGATTGCGGGGTCCGGAGAGCGCCAGCAGTTCGCCGTTGACGGACGTGGCCTGGCGCAGGATCTCGAGCGGTGTGAACCAGCGCAGCCGGGCACCGAACTCCAGCGACTCCCAGGCAAAGACCCGCGTCGCCCCGAACACGTCCGTGCCGAACGCGATCTTCACGCCATGCTTCCTGGCCAGCCGCATCATGTGGTCGAGGCCCGCCGAAACCTGCGCACTCTTGGCGCGCTGGGCGGCCTGGGCCGCGCTCGGCGGAGGGGCACCCGGCGGAAGTGGCTGCGCGAACACGCCGCTGAAGACGTAGGCCTGCGGCGACAGGAACACGCCGCGCTCGGCCATCAGTTTCATCGTGGTCTCATCGATCAGGTGCGCATGTTCGATGCTGCGCACGCCGGCCTCCACCGAGCGCCGGATCGCCGCCGGCGTATAGGCGTGCACAGCGACATAGGTACCCCAGTCGGCCGCCGCGCGCACCGCCGCGCGCAGTTCCTCCTCGACGTACTGCACGCTGTCGATCGGGTCGTACATCGAGGAGATCCCGCCGCCCGCGGCGAGCTTGACCTGCGTGGCGCCCGCGCGCAGCTGTTCGCGCACGGCCGCGAGCACCTCGTCGGGACCGTCGGCGATCAGGCCATAGCCGAGGCGCTCGAGGGCATCCGTGTCGCCACTCCAGCGGCGCGGCTGGGCGGTGCGGCTGCGGAAATCCCCATGGCCGCTGGTCTGGCTGACTATCGCGCCCGAGGGAAAGATGCGCGGCCCCTCGACCAGCCCCTCGTCGATGGCCTGCTGCAGGCCGAACACCGGGCCACCCATGTCGCGGATCGAGGTGAAGCCCCGCATCAGGATCGCGCGTGCCTCGACGGCGGACCGCGCGGCGACGTAATTCGGATCGTTGTCGCGCAGCGCAGCGATGGGCACGGCGATGGTGGGGTGGACGTGGGCGTCGATCAGGCCCGGGATCACGACCCGGTTACCGGCATCGATGATGCGCGCCGGGTCGATCCCCTCGCGCGAGCCGCTGCCGGTGTCGCGCAGCGCGACGATGCGCCCTGCCGCCACCAGGATCTCGGTGTTCTCGCGCAGTCGCCCGCTGCGACCGTCAAAGACGCGCGCGTGGGTGATCAGCAGGTCGACGGCAGGCGGGGACGCCGCAGGGACCGGGACAGCAACGAGGGCCCCGAGCAGCAGGGCGAGGCGGAGCCTCACCGCGCCGCGACCCGCAGCGGCAGCAGCACCTCGTTGCGACGCATGAACCACGGCATGAAGGGCGCGTCGTAGCGCGCGATGATGGCGCTGTCGCCCGGTTCGGGCTCGAGACCCCGGGCACCCAGCCGGGCGCGCAGTTCGCGCTCGTGCTCGCGGAAGTTTTCCTCGGTCCAGCGCCCGCTGTAGCGCCAGACCGCGATCCGCCGCGCGGGCACCTCGCGGATCGAGATGCGCGCATCCGTGGGCCGCGGGACAGACTCCCGCGTGAACTTGCGCGGGACCACGAAGCCCACGAGGTACACACCCCCTGCGGAGGACTGCTCGACCGGCGCGGTCATGGCGATCTTCTGGCCGGCCCCCGACTGTTCGACGGGCGCCGTCATGGCAATTTCGGCCTGGCTGGAATTGGCGCCGCTGATGTAGCGGAACAGCCGGCCGAAGGCGACGTTGCCCGCGTTCATGAAGCCTGACTCGACCGCAGTCTCGGCCAGCATGTAGGGCGCGTACTCGCGGAGCTCGAAGGCGCCGTCGCTCTCGAGCACGCGGTACTGGGGTTCCTCGATGGCCACGGCGGCAGGAGCAGCCGTCAGCTGCAGCAGCGCGGCGACGCCGGCCAGCAGGCCGGCGCGCCGGGCGGAACGATGCAGGTGGCGTGCCGCACTCACGAGCCCGGGAAGACCTCGAACAGGCCTGCGGCACCCATGCCGCCACCAATGCACATGGTGGCGACGACGTACTTCACGCCGAGGCGCCGACCCGCCAGCAGGGCGTGGCCGACCAGACGCTGGCCGCTCATGCCGTAGGGATGGCCGATGGCGATGGCACCGCCGTCGATGTTCAGGCGGTCGTCGGGAATGCCCAGGGTGTCGCGGCAGTAGAGCACCTGGACCGCGAAGGCCTCGTTGAGCTCCCAGAGACCGATGTCATCGATTTTCAGCCCCGCGCGCGCCAGCAGCTTCGGCACCGCGTAGATCGGGCCGATGCCCATCTCGTCCGGCTCGCAGCCGGCGACTGCAAAGCCGCGGAACGCGCCGAGCGGCGCGAGGTTGCGGCGCGAGGCCTCGGCCGCGCTCATCACCACGCACGCGCCCGCGCCGTCCGAGAACTGGCTGGCGTTGCCCGCCGCGACCGTGCCGCCAGGCGTGGCGGAACGGATCTTCGCGACCGCGGCGACCGTCGTGCCCTCGCGCAGGCCCTCGTCGCGATCGACCGTGACCTGGCGGGTGTAGAGCCGCCCGCTGTCCTTGTCGACGCCGGCCATGCGGACCGTGATCGGGGCGATCTCCGCGGCGAAGTGCCCGGCAGCCTGCGCGGCACAGGCCCGCTGCTGGCTGCGTGCGCCATATTCATCCTGGCGCTCGCGCGCGATGCCGTAGCGGCTCGCCACGACCTCGGCGGTCTGCAGCATCGACCAGTACACCTCCGGCTTGCGCTTCTTCAGGGCCGGATCGATGAGCATGTGCGGGTTCATCTCGAGCTGCACGCAGGAAATGGACTCGACCCCGCCGGCCACGTAGATGTCGCCCTCGCCGGCGACGATCCGCTGCGCGGCCATGGCGATCGCCTGCAGGCCGGAAGAACAGAAGCGGTTGATCGTCGCGCCCGGCACGGTCACGGGACAACCGGCCATCAGCGCCGCCTGGCGCGCGATGTTCGCGCCCGTGGCGCCCTCCGGATTGGCGCAACCCAGCAGCACGTCCTCGACCGAGCCGGGCTCGATGCCCGCCCGCTCGATGGCGGCTGCGACCACGTGTCCGCCGAGCGTGGCGCCGTGGGTCATGTTGAAAGAACCCTTCCAGCTCTTGGCGAGCGGGGTGCGGGCGGTGGAGACGATGACGGCCTCCTGGCCGGAACGGGTGGGGCTGCTCACGCGGCACCTCCTGTGAATGAACCGCCCTCGGCGGCGAGCCGCGCCAGCAGGGGCGCGGGAGTCCAGAACTGCGCATCGCCGCCGGGCAGCGTCGCGAAATGACGGATGCGACGCACGACGTCGTAGAGGCCGACCGAATCCGCGTAGCGCATGGGGCCGCCCCGCCACACCGGGAAACCATAGCCCGTGAGGTAGACGAGGTCGACGTCGGAGGCGCGCTGCGCGATGCCCTCCTCGAGGATGTGCGCCGCCTCGTTGACCAGCGAATAGACCAGCCGGTCGACGATCTCGGCCGCGTCGATCCGGCGGACGCTGATCTTCTGTTCGGCGCGGGCCTCATCGATCAGCTGGTCGACGACCGGCGAGGGATGGGCCGTGCGGTCGCCGGGCCTGTAGTCATACCAGCCGCCCCCGGTCTTCTGGCCGTAGCGGCCGAGTTCGCACAGGCGGTCCGCGATCAGCGCGGGCCTGGTGAGCTTGCCCTCGGCGTACTGTCGCTTGCGGATGTGCATGCTGATGTCGCCGCCCGCCAGGTCGCCCATGCGGAACGGCCCCATCGCGAAGCCGAAGGCCTCGATCGCGGCATCCACCTGCTGCGGGCTCGCGCCTTCGTCGACCATGGCGAGCGCCTGCACGAAGTACTGGTTGATCATGCGGTTGCCGATGAAGCCGTCGCACACGCCGGATACTACGGCGGTCTTGCGGATCTTCTTCGCCAGCGCCATGGCCGTGGCGAGCACGTCCGGCGCCGTCTGCGCGCCACGCACCACTTCGAGCAGGCGCATGATGTTCGCCGGGCTGAAGAAATGCAGTCCGATGACGTCCTGCGGGCGCTGCGTGAAGGAGGCGATCCGGTCCACGTCCAGCGTCGAGGTGTTGGTGGCGAGGATCGCACCGGGCTTCATCGTCGCATCGAGCTGGCGGAAGACTTTTTCCTTGACGCCCATGTCCTCGAACACGGCTTCGATGACCAGATCGTCGCCGGCGATACCGTCGTAGGACAGGGTCGGATGCAGCAGCGCCATGCGCGCCGCGCTCTTGGCGGCATCGAGCTTGCCCTTGCGGACCTGGCTCTCGTACACGTCGCGTACGCGCGCCACGCCGCGCTCGAGCGCTTCCTGGCCGAGTTCGAGCAGGTGCACCGGGATTCCCGCGTTGAGGAAGTTGATCGCGATGCCGGTGCCCATGGTGCCGGCGCCGATGATCGCCACGGAGCCGATGTTGCGCACCGCGGTGCCCGCGGGCAGGCCGTTGACGCGCGACGCGGCGCGCTCGGCGAAGAAGACATGCCGCAGCGCGAGCGAGACCGGCGAATCGAGCAGCGGCCGGAACAGCCGGGATTCCTCGGCGTGGCCCGCGTCGAAGGGCAGCTTCGCGGCAGCCTGCACGGCGTCGATGATGGCCAGCGGTGCGGGGTATTCCTTGAACGCCGTACGGGCGGTGTTGCGCGCGAACTGCAGCAGCGCCTCGAGGTCGGGCTCCACGACCCTGCGGTCGCGCACGCGCGGCAGCGGCTTGCCGGAGGCGCGTGCCGCGGCGGCGGCCTCGGCAACCTCGAGGGCAGCCGGCAGCAGGTCCGTTTTGACGAGCCGGTCGAACAGCGGCGACCCGGCGAACAGCGGTGCCGGCACGGGCTCGCCGCCCAGCATCACGTTGAGGGCGCCCTCGACACCGATCAGCCGCGGCAGGCGCTGCGTGCCCCCCGCTCCAGGCACCAGGCCGAGCTTGACCTCGGGCAGGCCGACGCGGGCGCTCTCGAGCGCCACGCGGTAATGGCAGGACAGCGCCAGCTCGAGGCCGCCGCCGAGGGCGACCCCCTCGATGGCCGCCACCACGGGCTTGGAGGCGTCGTCGAGCAGCGAGTTGACGCTCCAGATCGTCGGGCCCCGGAGCATCTCCGGAGTGCCGAACTCGCGGATATCGGCGCCTGCGCAGAAGGTACCGTTGGCACCGATCAGCACGGCGGCATCCACCGCAGGATCAGCCATGACCCGATCGAGCGCCGCGACGAGATCGCAGCGCAGCGGCAGGCTCAGGCTGTTGACGGGCGGGGACTGGAACGCCAGGACGGCGATTCTCCCGCGGACTGAATAATCGACATGGCCCATGGCTTCACCTCAGCTAAGTGGCGCGATTGTCGCACGCCGGCGCGGCGCCGAGCACCATCCTCGCATCGAGCGCCAGCGCACCGTGCGAGTCGAGCAGCAGCGGATTGATGTCCAGTTCGAGCACCTCGGGCAAGGCGCAGGCCAGCGCCGACACGCGGAGCAGGATCGCTTCCAGGGCGCCGACGTGGGCGGCAGGCCAGCCGCGGAATGCGCCCAGAGTGCGGGAGATACGCGTCCGCGCGATCATCTGCCGGACCTGCGCAGGCGTCAGCGGCGGCAGTTCGACTGCGCGGTCGGCATGAACTTCGACGGCGACGCCGCCCGCACCGAAGACCACCACCGGACCGAAGACCGGGTCGCGGATCAGCCCCACCAGCAGCTCGCGGGTCGCGCTGCCGCCCTGCATGCGCTCCAGGCTCACGCCCTCGACTCTGGCCTGCGGCCGTTCGCGCGCCACCCGCTCCAGCATCCGCCCGAAGGCGGCACGCACGGCGTCCTCATCCGCCAGCCCGAGCTGCACCCCCCCGACATCGCTCTTGTGACTGATGTCGGGCGAATCGATCTTCATCGCGACCGGGAAACCGAGCTGCCGGGCACGCTCCGCCGCCTGCTCCGCCGTCGCCGCGGCCAGGCTGGCCGCCACCGGGATGCCGAAGCAGGCCAGCAGGCGTCGCGACTCCGCGGAGCCGAGCGGACTGCGGCCCGCGCGCAGCGCGTCAGCCACGATGCGGCGCGCCCCGTCGAGATCGGGCGGGGCCCATGCCGGCACCTCGACTGCAAGCTCGGGCGAGGCCTGCAGGCTCCGGAAACAGGCGCCGAGGTGGCTGAACCACTCGACCGCCGGTTCCGGGGTGTCGAAAACCGGGATGCCGGCGCGCTGCAGCAGCGCACGACCTGCGGACACCGAGGCCTCGCCCATCCAGCAGGCGAGCAGCGGCTTGCCGGCATCTCGCGCCCGGCCCGCCAGCGCTTCGGCGATACGCGTCGGGTCGGTCATCGCCTGGGGCGTGAGCATCACCAGCAGCCCGTCGACGCCCGCGTCGGCAAGGCAGGCCGACACGGCGGCCTCGTAGCGCGCGGCATCCGCATCGCCGATCAGGTCGACGGGGTTGCCATGGGACCAGTGCGCCGGCAGCGCCGCCTGCAGGGCCGCCACGGTGGCCGGCGCAAGCTGCGCCAGTTCGACCTCGAGATCGGGATCCGCCGCCCGGTCGGCCGCGAGGACGCCGGGCCCTCCAGCGTTCGTGATCACCGCGAGCCTGGAGCCGCGCGCCCTGAAGGGACTGGCCAGGGTCTGCGCGGTGTCGACGAGCTGACTGAAGCTGCGCACGCGCACGGCACCCGCGCGCCGCACCACGGCATCGAAGACATCGTCCGCGCCGACGATCGCGCCGGTATGGGACACCGCGGCACGCGCGCCGCCCGGATGCCGGCCGGACTTGAGCACGATGACCGGCTTCACGCGGGCTGCGGACGCGAGACCGCTGATGAACCGCTGCGCTTCGCGCACGCCCTCGACGTAGAGCAGGATCTGCCGGGTTGCCGGATCGTGGGTGAGGTAGTCGAGGATCTCGCCGAAATCGACATCCGTCGAGCCGCCCAGCGAGACGATGCTGGAAAACCCGATGCCGCGCGGTCGCGCCCAGTCGATCAGCGCAGTGCAGATGGCGCCCGACTGCGACACCAGCGCCAGCGAACCGGGCAACGCACCACCGAGCGCGAAGGTGGCATCCACCCCCAGCGCAGGACGCATCAGCCCCAGGCAATTGGGGCCGAGCACGCGCACGCCGTGGCGCCGCGCCGCCGCGTGCAGTTCACGCTCGAGCGCGCGGCCTGCAGGGCCCGCCTCGCCGAACCCGGCGGAGATCACCACGGCGGCGCGTATGCCCTTGCGTCCGCAGTCTTCGATCAGGCCGGGCACCCGCGCCGCCGGCGTGGTGATCACCGCAAGGTCGACCGCGGAGTCGAGCGCGCCGGGATCCGGCACGCAGCGCACGCCCTGCACGCTGTCGTACTTCCGATTGACCGCCACGAGCCGGCCCGCGAAGCCCGCCGCGAGCAGGTTCGCGAGCACCACGGCGCCGATCGCGCCGTGGCGTTCCGTGGCGCCGATGACGGCGATGGATCGCGGCTCGAACAGAACGGACAGAGGGTGGGGAACCGCAGGCTGGCGCATCCGGGCATTGTCCCCGAGCGCGCGCCCCCTTGCATGCTGCGCACATACCCGCGCAACGGTTAGGATTTTCCCCAATGGCTACCCTGCTGCTCGAGAATCATCGTGTCCTGGTCTGGCTGCACGTGCTGCTGGCCATTTACTGGCTCGGGCCGGACTGGGGGGTCTATGTGAATTCGCGCTATGTCGCGCGCGCAGACCTGCCGCTGGCCGAGCGCCGCCGCTTCCTGGAAGCCGCCTTGCGCATTGACCTCGTGCCGCGCAGCTGCCTGATCCTGCTGTTGCCCGCCGGCCTGCTGCTCGCCGGCCAGCTCGGGCTCTCGCCGGTGACCGGCGCGGGGCTGGCAGCAGTCTGGGCGGGCGCCATCGCATGGCTGCTGCTGTCGTGGCGGATCCACCGGCGCCCGGGCGACGCTTCGACCGCGGCGTTGCGGCAGCTCGACCACGGGATCCGCTGGGTGCTCGCCACACTCTGCATCGTCACAGCGCTGTACTCGCTCGCCACCGGCACGCTCTTCCTCACGACATGGCTGCCCCTCAAGCTGCTCGGGTTCGGAACCCTGCTGCTGCTCGGCCTCGCGCTGCGCGCGGTGATGGGTGGCTGGGCGACGGGCTTCCAGCGGCTCGCGTCGGAAGGATCGACACCCGCGACCGAAGCGGTGTTCGCGGGCGCGCTGCGCCGTGCGCGGCCGATCGCCTGGATCTTCTGGAGCGTCAGCGCCTCTCTCGCCTTCCTGGGCGTCGTCAAACCCGGCTGAAGCGAGCCCAGCGGAGCAACGCGATGCGTGAACATTCGACGACCCCTCCAGGGCCCACCCCGCGCTGGACCGCCGCGCTGCTCTGCGCTGCGGCCCTGCTCACCGGCTGCGGCGTGAACCCGGTGACCGGCAAGCAGGAACTGCAGTTCGTCTCGGAAGCCGCGGAACTGCAGATCGGCGCGCAGCAGTACGCCCCGTCGCGGCAGAGTCAGGGCGGCGACCTCAGGCTGTTCCCGGGGGTGGAGGGCTACGTCGCCGAGGTCGGACAGAAGCTCGCCGCCGTGTCGGATCGCGCCCTCCCCTACGAATTCGTGGTGCTCAACAGTTCCGTGCCCAACGCCTGGGCGCTGCCGGGCGGCAAGATCGCCGTCAACCGCGGCCTGCTCACGGCCCTCGACAGCGAAGCGGAACTCGCCGCGGTGCTCGGCCACGAGATCGTGCATTCCGCTGCGCGCCATGGCGCCAAGGCGCAGGAGCGCGGCATCCTGCTGCAGACCGGCGTGCTGGCGGCACAGATCGGCGTGCTCCTGGGCGACGGCAACGAGGATCTGGGCAACCTGATGGTGCTCGGCGCGGGCGTCGGGGCACAGATGATCTCGATGAAATACGGCAGGGACGCCGAACTGGAGTCCGACCTCTACGGCATGCGCTACATGCAGCGCGCCGGCTACGACCCCCGCGCAGCGATCAGCCTGCAGGAAAAGTTCGTCGCGCTGTCGAAGCAGCAGGATGCCCGCGGCCAGAGCTGGCTCGAGGGGCTGTTCGCCTCGCATCCCCCTTCCGAGGAACGCGTCGCGCGCAACCGCGCTGCCGCTGCCAGCCTGCAGGCCGGGGGCCTCGTGGGCGCAGAGCGCTACCAGCAGGTGATGGCGCCCCTGCGCGCCGCCAGGCCGGCCTACGAGAAGGCGGACGAGGCCGCCACGGCAGCCGGCAGGAAAGATTACGCCCGCGCGCGCAGCCTCGCCGTGGAGGCCACGCGCCTGCTGCCGCAGGAAGGTCGTTTCCACCAGCTCCAGGGCGACATCGCGCTCGCCGGCAAGCAGCCTCGCGAGGCGCTGCCGCACTACGACAAGGCCATCGCGCTCGATCCCGGATATTTCGGCGGCTACCTCGGCGGGGGACTCGCCGCATACCGCATCGGCGACCGGACGCGCGCCCGGCAGTGGCTGTCACGCAGCGCGGAACTGCTGCCCACGGCGCCCGCGCTCTACCACCTCGGCCTGATGGCGCGGGAATCCGGCGACCGGGACCAGGCTCTGAAGTATTTCCAGGCTGCGGCGGATTCGAGCAGCGAGTTCGGCAAGCAGGCCGCCGCCGAGGTGGTGCGCGATGAACTGCCACGCAACCCCTCCCGGTACATTGCAGGCGCGGCGCAGCGCGATGCCCGGGGCATGCTGGTCGCCGTGGTCGAGAACCGCGCCCCCGTCGGCGTGCGCGACGTCGTCTTCACGCCCCTGCTGCTCGGCGACAACGGAGAAATCCTCGAACAGAGTCGCAGCATCCGCCTGTCGCGGACGCTGGCGCCCGGCGAGCGCGCCAGTATCGACGCAGGCGTGGGCAGCATCACGCCCGAGGCGCTGCCGCGCGTCAGGATCCGGATCGATGGCGCCGCGGTGGCACCCTAGGCGGAACTAACCGCCCTGCAGGCCGCCCGTGAGCACGATGCGCATCGCGGCCTCCACCGAAAGATCGGTCGCCTCGATGCAGTCGCGCGGCACGTAAACGGTATAGCCGCCGATCTGGTAACTCATCGGCAAGTACACGGCGACCAGTGATTCCCCGGGCGCGATGCCCGGCACCGAGGCGTTTTCCTGGGTCACGAAACCGATGACCCGGCCGGGACCGAAACGCACCATCACCACGCGCTCGAGCTCGCGCTTGCGCGCCGAGGGGCCCATGAGACGCGCCAGGTCGCGCAGCGCGGCATACACCGTCTTCACGACCGGCACGCGCAGCAGCAGGGTCTCGCCGAACTGGAACACGTGGCGCACGAGGTATGCGTTGACGAGTACGCCGGCCACGAGCAGCACCAGGAACCCCGCAACCAGACCCATGCCGGGCCGGTAGAAGTCGGCCGGCAGCAGCAGCTTGAGCGGGCCCGACAGCAGGGTTTCGGTGGTGACGCCCAGCCAGTAGACGAGATAGAGCGTCAGGCCGATGGGCAGGATGGCCAGCAGGCCCTTGAGCAGGATTCGACCGAGGGATTTCATGCGGGGCGTCCGGAAGCGAGGCTCAGGCCACTCGCTGCAGCAGAACGACCACGGTGCCGAGCGCAAGCAGCGTCACGAGCAGCAGCGCCCCGGTGACGAGCGCCATGATCCGCGACTGCCTGTGCAGCGCCACGACGGCCTCGGACAGCTTGGCGAGCTGGGCTGCCATGTCGGCCACCAGTTCGGCCTGTCGCCGCTCGTTGTCCTCGAGCGTGGTGACCTGCTGGCGCAGCTCGGCGATGCCCTGCTGCAGGGCCTTGGGAGACCCATCCTCGAGGCTGCGGCCTGCCGCCGCAGCAACCGGCGGAGCGCCACTCGCGCCCGCCGTCGGGGCGCGCCGGGACCGCTGCAGCAGGTCGCGCGACAGCTCCAGGATCGGGGGCACCCACTGCAGGATCTGAGTCCAGGGTACAGGCATGGGGGCGAAGCTCTCGGGGGGCGCTGGGCAGCAGACTCGGGGGTGGCATTATACTTTGGGGGCGATGGGCTCGAAGCCCGTACATCACCATAGAAAACGGGGGGCATTATGCGCGACTTCCTGACACGGACCCGGACCCGACTCCTGCCGGGCCTGCTGCCGGGCCTGCTGCTGGTTGCGCTGGCAGCCACGGCCGTGACGACACCGACAGCCCAGGCCCAATGGGGCGGCAGCGAGGCGCGCGTACGCTGCGACTCGCCGGGCGGCCGGGATCGCTTCTGCGCTGCCCCGAACGATGGTCGCGTCCGGCTCGTGCGGATGCTGGGCGGCTCGCCCTGCGTCGAGGGACAGAGCTGGCGCCACGATCGCCAGGGCATTTACGTTCGCGGCGGCTGCGCCGCCGAGTTCGTCTTCATGCAGGCCGGCGGCGGCGGTAACGAAGGCTGGGGCAACAGCGAATTCGACGTGCAGTGCGATTCAGACGATGGCCGCGAACGGTTCTGCGCGGCCGACAACCGCGGCATACGCCTGAAGCGCACGCTGAGTCGTGCGCCTTGCGTCGAAGGGCAGAGCTGGCGCGCCGATCGTCGCGGCGTCTACGTGCGCAGCGGCTGTCGCGGCGTGTTCACCGCCAGCAGCACGGGCGGCGGAGGGGGCAACGGCTGGGGCAACAGCGGCAACAATGGGTGGGGCAATGGCGGTAACGGCGGCAACGGCGGCTGGGGCAATGGCGGCAATAATGGCGGATCCTGGGGCGGGGAACCGATTTCCATCCGCTGCCAGTCGATCGGCGGTCGCTGGGGCGCCTGCCCGGTCGACATCAGGGGCAAGGTGAGGCTGGTCCGCAAGGAGAGCCGGGCCGACTGCGTACGCGGCTGGAGCTGGGGCACGCTGGGCCGGGACGCCATCTGGGTCAGCGAGGGCTGCCGCGCCGTGTTCGAAGTGCAGGGTCGACCCTCTTCCAGCGGTCGTGCGGACTACGGCGGCGACGGTGTGGCTCCGCCGGGCATCCGCCGCGAGCGACTGGCAGGCGATACGACCGCCGACTACTGACAAGAATTGCAAAGCCGGTCCCGGGGTGACGCAATCCACATTGCCCCGGCACCGGTTCGGCCCATGATCCGGTTCATCGAGGGTGGTCTTCCGCCGCCCGGAGCTGGGTCATGTCCAAGTATTTACTCGCGGGTGCGATTTTCTTGCTGCTGGCGGGCTGCGGTGGCGGCAGCGACTCCGGATCCAGCACTCCTGCGACACAGGCGGTCACTGCGCCCAACCGCGCGCCGGTCGTGGCCAGCGCCAACCCCGACCAGACGGCCACGGTGGGCGTGGCCTTCCAGTACGACGCCAGCCGCGCCGGCGCGGTCTTCACCGACGCCGACGGCAACACTCTCAGCTACCGCCTGACCATCGCCCCGGCCACCAGCGGCCTGAGCATCTCTGCCACGACCGTGTCCGGCACCCCCACGACCGCCGGCACCTACCGCGTGACGATCACGGCAGATGACGGTCGCGGTGGCACGGCCAGCGACGACTTCGACATCGTGGTCGCACCGCCTCCCAACCAGCCTGTGCTGCCCGCCACGTCGTTCCAGTACTCGGATGCCGGCATCGCACTGCCCCGCCAGTTCACGACAGGCGCCGGCAACCCCGCGGCAGCCGACAACACGCCCGCCAACAACCCCGTCTCCAACGCGGGCGCAACACTCGGCCGGGTGCTGTTCTACGACAAGCGTCTGTCCATCAACGATGCGGTTTCCTGCGGTTCCTGCCACCAGCAGGCCCGAGGATTTTCCGACGCCGCGCGCTTCAGCACGGGCTTCCAGGGCGGCCGGACCGCGCGTCACTCGATGGCCCTCGCCAATGCACGCTATTACTTTCGTGGCCGCTTCTTCTGGGACGAACGCGCCGCCACGCTCGAAGCGCAGGTGCTCGAACCGATCCAGGACACTACCGAGATGGGCATGACGCTGCCGCAGCTCGTCACCAAGATTTCGGGCACGGGGTTCTACGGGCCGCTGTTCACGGCCGCCTTCGGTGATCCGCAGGTCACCAGCGACCGCATCTCGCGCGCGCTCGCGCAGTTCGTCCGTTCGATGGTGTCGTACCGCTCGAAGTACGACTCGGCCTTCGTCAACGGAGTGCCCAACTTCGCCGCGACCCTGACGGCGCAGGAAGAACTGGGCCGGTCGATCTATGAAGGCCGCGGGCGCTGCGACGCCTGCCATGGGAGCGTCGCCCACATCAGCGACAACATCAACAACAACGGGCTGGATGCCGTGACCGTGGATGCGGGCGCAGGCAACGGACGCTTCAAGTCACCCTCGCTGCGCAATATCGCGTTGCGTCCGCCGTTCATGCACGACGGCCGCTTCGCCACGCTGCGCGAAGTGATCGACCATTACGACACCGGCGTTCAGAACAATCCCAACCTGGCGCCCGTGTTGCGCGCGCCGGACGGGACGCCCAGGCGGCTGAACCTCACCGAGGCCGAGAAGCTCGCGCTGAGCGCGTTCCTGGGTACACTCACCGACAACGCCATGCTGACGGATCCGAAGTTCGCCGATCCGTTCCCGCGCTAAGCGCGCATCAGCCGGCCGGCGTCGCCTCGGGCGTGATGGCGGTCCAGGTACCGTCGGGGTCGAAGCGGCTGATCGCCTCGACCGCCCGCGCGGTATCGGCGCCCAGGTCCTTCTGGAACACGACGCCGTCCTGATTGACGATGAACGTCTGGACACCACTGACGCCGTAGTCGGCAGGCCAGGCCACCAGCGCAAAGCCTCGCGTCAGGAGGCCGTCCACGAAGTATTCGCCTGCGCCACCGTTGGCGTTGGGCCCCTGCGAGTACAGCATGCGGTAGTAATACCCGTGATAGGCCTGGCGGCGGCCGTCAGCCGCTGCGCGGTAGCCCTCGGAGGCCGCAGCAGCCACGAAAGGCCCCGCAGGACTCATGGCCTCGCCCGCGGCAGACTCCCAGTACAAGCCGTTTTGAGTGCCCGGGTCACTGATGAGTTTGAGGGCATAGATGCCGGCCGGATCGCCATCGCGTCCCACCGCGGCGTATTCCTGCTGGGCGGTCACATAGCCGCGACACACATCGATGGCACCGAGCTCATTGGCGCCGACCCTGCGGAACACCAGTTCCTCCGCGCCAGCGGCACCGTCGAACTGCCAGCGACCGCCGCGCTCCACGAGCGGAACAGGCAGGGGCCACAGCTGTTCGCCGACGAGCAGCAACTTCGTTCCTGAGGCTGCGTCGACCAGCGTGTGCTGTTTCTCGTAGGCCGCCACGAATGCATCGCGGTCCAGGTTGTCCTGCACCTCATCGCCAGAGGACAGCACGGTTCCGCTGTCGGGGCCGAGCAGGGCCGAGAGACTCAGGAGATCGTCCTTGCGCAGCGCGAGCACGAGAGCCTCGGCAGCCTCTTTGGCCGTTGCGAATGAACGGTGATCACCGCCACGGCCCGTGCAGCCCGCGACGACGCCCAGCAGCAGCGCCGCGACTAGACCCAGCGCCGGAGCGCGGCCGATCCATCGGATTTTCATGTGTGTGCTCCCCTTGCCTCAACGTGCCTGACGACCGGTGGCGCCGCGATTCGCAGCCGCCGCCGGCAGGCTCTGCCGACCCCGCGCGCTCGCCGCACTCTCCGCAGCACCCCCGCGGGCCAGGCCCGAGGTCGCGCTGCTGCGGGACGCGCTCCGCCCCGCATCGGCAGAGGCCACCGACCGCTGGGGCAGACTCTGGCCGCGCTGGCCGTAACCCCGGTCACCGCGCTCCGTGGCAGCCGATGGTGCCCGGTCGGGCCTCGGCAGGTTCGGTGCCCCCGCGGCGGGCGCGGTGCGCGGCATGTCGGCCAGGGCAGGCCGCGCACTTTCACGGCTCGTGGCCACCGGCGTGGGTCGCGGCTTCGGCGTCTCACGCACCACCGGACGCTCAGGCGGTCGGGCGCCCGCATAGCCGCCCTGGACCTTGGCCCTGGCCTCTGGCTTGGCCGGCCCCTTGGCGCCCGGACGCGCGGCGGCGGGCTTCGAATAGGCCGGCGTGGCGCTCGCGATCCGCTCACGGGGATCCGCGGGCGTGACGGCCTTGCCGGCTGGGCGCGCGCCCGGCTTGGCCCCTGCGTAGCTGCTCTGACCACGCCAGTTGGCGGCAGTCGCGGTCGGCGACGGGCCCTTCAGGTCGGCGGGCCGCGCACGCGGCGCGCGCTGGTTCAGTTCGCGAAGTTCGGGACGGTCGGAACGCGCGGCCGTGATCGGGCTGTTGACGGTCCGCGGTCGGTAGCCCGGGGAGCCGGGCCGATTGTTTGCGCCCCAGCGATCCCAGTATCCGCCGCCAGGTCGGCCGCCGGTGTTGACGATGATCGTGCCGTTGTTCTGGAACCCACTGTTGTAGTTGGGGGGTCGGGAATAGCTGTTGCCGGGATAGAAACCGTTGCCGTAGGACGGGCGGTAGGGGTAAGGCGGGTAGTACGGCATCCCGCCATAGCCATAGTTCGGATAGTAATAGCCGTAGCGACGGTCATCGTCGTCATCGTCGAACAGTTCGTTGACGAGCATGCCCGCGCCGAAGGCCAGCACCCCGGTCATGACCAGCGAACCCGTGCTGTGTCCCTCACTCTTCGCAGTCGTGGGGGTCGTGGCGGGCGCGGAGGCCACGGGAACGGCAGTCGTCGTCGCCGGCGGTGGCGGTGGCGGTGGCGCATAGGCGACCACCGGGTCGTACTGCGGCACGTAGACGACCTCGGGCTTGGCAGGCTTGAGGACGATGACTTCCTTGTTTTCCTGCACGGTGTTCACGACTTGCATCTGCTCAGAGCTCTGCAGGTTCCCCACGGACACCGCCTGCGCCCGCAGCCGCTGCACTGCCCCCAGCACGCCCGACTGGTCCGCCGTGAACGCCTCGCCCAGTTCCGTCGTCCACGGCATCTGCAGGCAGAGCATGTCGACCGTCGCCGGAAACTGCACCAGCGCGCGGATGGGCGGCGTGAAGCCGACGCCGGCAGCCGCCTCGTCCAGGGCCTTGCCCTTCAAGCCCTCATTGGCGATCAGCCAGTTGCCGGCGTCCAGAACTTCCTGAGGGTTGGTCGAGGCAATCAGCACCTGCGACAGCACCGGGTCCGGATAGAGCGCCACCGGCGCGAGCAGTTCCTCGAGCGCCTCGGGGCTCCAGGACTTCGGAACCGCGGCTTCACCGGTCGCAGGCGCGATGGCGTCTGCAACGGGCGCGGCGGGCGCGACATCAGCCGCAGCTTGCGTCGGCGCGGCCACTGATGCAGCCGCTGCAGGCGCAGCGGCCGACTCAGCAGCATCATTCCGGCTCCCGCAGGCCGTCACCGCGCAGGCCGCCGCGACCAGCAGCAGCAGGCGCCCGTCGTGTCGCCGCACTCGAATCATCATGGAGGTCATATGCGTTGCTCCGCCCCGGGAGCCGCGGGACGCCGCAGCCATTTGCCGGAAGAATGTGCGGATCATAGTGAATGCAGTCCTCCGGCCGCATTGCACCTTCGGGCAGGCGCACCCGCGTCAGCCCCGCCTCGCATCATCAAAAAAAAGGCCCGGTCGCCAGTGGCGTCCGGGCCTTGTGCAAACGCCGACGCGGACTAGGCGGCAGCGCTCACCGGCGCCGCGGGAGCGCTGTTGCGGATCAGGTGATCGAAGGCGGACAACGCAGCGGTGGACCCTGCCCCCATCGCGATGATGATCTGCTTGAACGGTACCGTGGTGGCATCGCCCGCCGCGAACACGCCGGGCAGCGAGGTCTGGCCGCGATCGTCGATGATGATCTCGCCTCGCGGCGAGAGGTTCACGACGCCCTTGAGCCACTCAGTGTTCGGCAGCAGCCCTATCTGCACGAAGATACCCTCGAGCTCGATGCTGCGTGACTCGCCCGTGGCCCGATCCCTGGCGGCAAGGCTGACCACTTTCTGACCGTCACCGATCACTTCAGTGGTCTGCGTATTGAGCAGGACCGTGGCATTCGGCAGGCTGCGCAGCTTGCGCTGCAGCACCTCGTCGGCGCGCAGCCGGGTATCGAATTCGATCAAGGTCACGTGGCTCACGATGCCGGCGAGGTCGATGGCGGCCTCCACGCCCGAGTTGCCGCCACCAATCACGGCGACCCGCTTGCCCTTGTACAACGGACCATCGCAATGCGGGCAGTACGCCACGCCCTTGTTCCGATACTGGTCTTCGCCGGGCACGTTCATCGAGCGCCAGCGCGCGCCGGTGGCCAGCACGACCGAGCGCGACTTCAGGCTCGCACCGCTGGCGAGCTGCACTTCGATCAGCCCGCCCGGTTCCTGCGCCGGGATCAGCTTTTCGGCGCGCTGAAGATTCATGATGTCCACGTCGTAGGACTTCACGTGCTGCTCGAGGGCGGTCGCCAGCTTCGGCCCTTCGGTCTCCTGCACCGAGATGAAGTTTTCGATGCCCATGGTGTCGAGCACCTGGCCACCGAAGCGCTCTGCCGCAATGCCGGTCCGGATGCCCTTGCGAGCCGCGTAGATCGCTGCAGAGGCGCCGGCGGGGCCGCCGCCGACGATCAGCACCTCAAAGGCGTCCTTGGTCCTGATCTTCTCGGCTTCGCGCGCCGCGGCGCCCGTGTCGAGCTTCGCGAGGATCTGGGCGAGCTCCATGCGCCCCGAGGCGAACGGCTGGCCATTCAGGTAGACGCTGGGCACGGCCATGATCTGGCGCGCCTCGACTTCCGGCTGGAACAGCGCACCGTCGATTGCGACGTGCCGGATGCGCGGGTTGACCACGCTCATCAGGTTCAATGCCTGGACCACGTCAGGGCAGTTCTGGCACGAAAGAGAAAAATAAGTCTCGAAGAGGAAATCGCCGGGGAGGTTCCTGACCTGCTCGATCAGGTCCGCCTCGACCTTGGGCGGATAACCGCCGACCTGCAGCAGCGCGAGCACGAGCGAAGTGAACTCGTGGCCCAGCGGGATGCCGGCGAAACGCACCGAGACATCGCTGCCGGTGCGCACGATCAAAAAGGAAGGCTTGCGCGCATCGTCGTCGGCGCGCCTGAGCGTGATCTTGTCGGACAGCGAGGCGATCTGGCCCAGCAGCTCATCGAGTTCCCGCGAGCTGTCGCTGTCGTCGAGGGAGGCCACGAGCTCGATCGGCAGCGTCATCCGCTCGAGGTAGCCCTTGAGCTGGGTCTGGAGACTGGAATCGAGCATCGGGATTCTCCGGGGGAGTCAGGTCGCGGGGCCCGGTGCTGCCGCCCCTCGGGAGGAGCGACAGCACCGGCTTCAGGCAGGACTCAGATCTTGCCGACCAGGTCCAGCGAAGGCGCGAGGGTCTTGGCGCCTTCCTTCCACTTGGCCGGGCAGACTTCGCCCGGGTGGGAGGCAACGTACTGCGCGGCCTTCAGCTTGCGCAGCGTCTCGCCCATGTCGCGGGCAATCGCGTTGTCGTGGATCTCGAGGGTCTTGATGACGCCGGCCGGGTTGATGACGAACGTGCCGCGCAGCGCAAGGCCTTCCTCGTCGATGTGCACGCCGAACGCGCGGGTCAGCGTGTGGGTCGGGTCGCCGACCAGCGGGAACGTCGCCTTGCCGACCGCCGGCGAGGTTTCGTGCCAGACCTTGTGCGAGAAGTGCGTGTCGGTGGTGACGATGTAGATCTCGGCGCCGGCCTTCTGGAACTCGGCGTAGTTGTTGGCGGCGTCTTCGACTTCCGTCGGGCAGTTGAAGGTGAAGGCGGCCGGCATGAACACGACCACGGACCACTTGCCCTTCAGCGTGGCTTCCGTGACCTCGATGAACTTGCCGTTATGGAAGGCCTGGGTCTTGAACGGCTTGATTTCAGTGTTGATCAGCGACATGGGGATGGATCCTCTCGGGGGTTGAATTCTGGTGGGCTGAACTTTAAGGGGCTGGGCCGGGCCGGCGCCATTCGATTGATTGCATCGCTGCGATAGTCGACATCTATGGGTGGGCGGTTACGGGCGCGCGAATGGCCATACCGCTGGATTGGTCCTTCCGGCCGGTTTTCAAGGCCCGCCGGTCGCAAGAGCGCGCTGATCCTGCGACACTCCGTCCCGATCCTTGATTCCCCAAACCGGAACCGGCCCGTTGAATAGATGCAACTGAACACCGACTTCGACGCGCGCGTGGTGCTGCACACCCCGGAGATGGCATGGACCGATGCGCCCTCACCCGGCGTGCGCCGCAGGATGCTCGACCGCAGCGGCGGCGAGGTCGCCGTGGCAACGTCGATCGTGGAATACGCCCCGGGTTCGGACTTTGCCGAGCATGTCCATCGGGGCGGTGAAGAGCTCCTCGTCCTCGACGGATCATTCTCCGACGATACCGGCGAGCACCCTGCCGGCACCTACCTGCGCAATCCGCCAGGCTCCCGGCACGCCCCGCGCTCCGCAGCGGGCTGCACGCTGTTCGTGAAGCTGGGTCAGTTCATGCCGGGCGACGACCGCAGCGTGCGGATCCACACTATGGGCTCTACCTGGCGGCCGGGCCTGGTGCCAGGCCTTTCAGTACTGCCACTGCACGAGTTCGAGGGCATCAGCACCGCGCTGGTGCGCTGGGCGCCGAACACGGTGTTCGGCACCCACAGCCATCCGGGTGGCGAAGAGATCCTGGTGCTGTCGGGCGTGTTCCGGGACGAACAGGGCGAGTATTCCGCGGGCACATGGATCCGCAGCCCGCGCTACAGCCGGCACACGCCCAGCGCAGGCGCAGAGGGCGCGCTCATCTACGTCAAGGTGGGCCACCTCGGCGCCGGGTTCGTGCCGGTGTCATGACTCACCCGCCTCGCACAGCTGCACGGTCGCACCGCCCGGCAGGCTCATGACCAGGTCCTGAATCCGCCAGCCGGCAAGCCCAACCCGCGCGGGACCGGCGACATCGATGCCCCGCTCGCGGAAATCGCGCACCGCGGCCTCGAGCGATGTCACTGCCCAGGACACGATGAACGGACCCTCGCCGTGCTTGCCCAGGTAGTCCGCCGGCGCCCCAGGCCCCACAGGCTCGACGAACACCAGCCAGACTCCACCCACGCGCGCGCGGACCGACCTGACCCCGCGGCCGGGAAGCGTTTCATGGATCACCGCCGCGGCGCCGGCCAGTTGCTCGAGCTGTCGAACGCCTGCGGCGAGATCCCGCACCACATACGTCACGTGATGGAGCGTGTTCATGCGTGATCCAGGGCGCGAGCGGCGCCCACCGGCCAGTCCTGCCCCAGGTCTTCCAGCGAGCGCAGCTGGTGCGGGTCGACGGTGAGCGGCAGACATTCGCAATTGCGCAGCTGCCAGGCGAAGAAATCGTCGGTGCGCCCGAGCACCGTGGCACGAATGGCCTTCGACACGAAGCCGTGCGCCACCAGCAGCACCGTCCTGCCCGCCAGGGCGTCGTGCAGTCGCACGAGACCACTCGCGACCCGCACGAAAACGTCGCGGATCGACTCCCCGCCGGGCGGACCCTCGCCCCACTGGCGCGTGATGCTGCGCTGCCAGAGCGCGGGGTGACGTTCGCGTGCCTCCGGAGCGGTCAGGCCTTCGAACACCCCCGCGCCCCGTTCGCGGAATTCCGCCGCCAGGCTGATGGGCAGACCCCGCGCGCCCGCCACCGCCTCGGCGGTGCGCAGCGCCCGCCGCATCGGCGAACTCACGATGGCGTCGATCTGCGGCGGAAGCGCCGCATGCAGCTGCGCCGCCTGCGCCAGCCCGGTCGCGTCGAGATCGGTGTCGATCGAACCCTGGTAACGCCCCTCTGCATTGAATGCCGTGCGGCCGTGGCGGAGGACGATGAGGTGCATGGCGGGCAAGGCTAGCCTGCTCCGCCGCCCCTGTTGACGCGAAGTACTTTTTATTTTAAAGTACTTTCACGATTCGCAGACCCGCCCACTTACCGAGGAGTCCCCGCCATGCCGACCGACCTGCCCCCGTCCTCCGCCGCCGACCTCTCCTACCTGCGCACGCTGGCTGCAGCGGGCCAGGAAGAGCCGCTGACGGCGGGTCCCTACCTCGTTGCAGGCGGCGGCTGGTTCGCCGCGGCCAGCATCGTCCAGTGGTTTCCACTGCGCGAGACGCTGGGCCTCAGCCCGCAGCTGGCCACCCTGGCCTGGCTGGTGGCGGCGGTGGGCTTTGCCGTGCACCTGACCGTGCTGCTGCGCCGCGACCGCGGCCGCGTGGAGAACCACAGCAACCGCGCGATCAACGCCGTGTGGTCGGGCATCGGCTGGGCGATCTTCGCCTTCTGGATCGGCGTCGCCCTGATGTCCTGGCGCCGCGGCGACGCCTTCCTGATGAACTCGATCAGCCTGCAGGTGCTCAGTCTCTACGCCGTCGGCTGGGTCGTCGCCGCCGCCATGACCGGCCAGCGCTGGATGCACGTCAACGCCATGATCGCGCTGGCCACCGTGCCGACGCTCGGGCTGCTCGTCGGCACCGGCCACGAGTACATCGTCTATGCGATCGCACTGGTGGCGACCGCGGTTCGGCCGGGCCATCGCCTGATGCGCGCCGCCGCGCTGGGCATGGGCCCCACCGAGGACGGAGCCTGAAGCCATGGAAGGATTCGACGTCAACGAGCTCGACGACGTGATCCACGGGCGGATCCGGCTCGGCATCATGGCCTACCTGGTCGGCGCCGGTGCCGCGGACTTCGGCACCCTCAAGGCGCAGCTGCAGGCCACCGATGGCAACCTCTCGGTGCACCTGCGCAAGCTCGAGGAGGCGGGCTATGTCGCCATCACCAAGTCGTTCCGCGACCTGAAGCCACTGACCTCGGTGAGCCTCACGGAACCGGGCCGGGTGGCCTTCCTGAAGTATCTGGGATCGATCTCGAAGCTGATGCCGCAGAGCAACTGAACACGGGGCGCTGCTAGGATTGACGGGCCGCAGTGACAGCGGCCCCACCGGAAGCACGCATCATGGATGACCGCAATCCCGCCCCGACCGCCCCGGCCGCCGCGCGCCCGCGCGGCTGGGTGGCCCGCAGCCTCGATCTCGTCGAGCGCGTCGGCAACCGCCTTCCGGATCCGGCAGTGCTGTTCCTGCTGCTGATGGTGTCGGCGTGGCTCATCAGCTGGGCGCTGTCGGGCGTCAGTTTCGGCGAGATCGATCCGCGCAGCGGCAAGCCGGTCGAGATCCGCAACCTGCTCGCCGGCGAGTCGATCACGGCCTTCATGGCGGCGATGGTCGGCACCTTCACCAGCTTCCCGCCGCTGGGCGTAGTGCTGGTGGCGATGCTCGGCCTGGGCGTGGCCGAGCACACCGGCTTCATCAACGCCGTGCTGCGCGCCGCGATGGCCGTGACGCCGCGCGCGCTGCTCACGCCGGCGCTGATCGCCGTCGGCATCCTCAGCCACGTCGCCGTCGACGCGGGCTACGTGCTGGTGATCCCGCTGGGCGCGGTGATCTTCTACGCCGCCGGCCGCCACCCGCTCGCCGGCATCGCCGCGGCGTTCGCCGGCGTCTCCGGCGGCTTCAGCGCGACGCTGGGCGTGCCCTCCAGCCTCGATCCGCTGCTGTCGGGGCTCACGCAGACGGCTGCGCACCTGGTCGACCCGTCGGTGGTCGTCAACCCGCTCAACAACTTCTACTTCACCACCGCGTCGTCAGTGCTGATCATCCTGATGGGCTGGGCGCTGACCGATCTCGTGATCGAGCCGCGCCTGCGCAGCACGGCGGTTGACGGCGACCCTGCCTCGCTGCCCAGCCAGGATCCGCTGCGGCCCGAGGAACGCCGCGGCCTGCGCTGGGCGCTGGCGGC
>CAJACZ010000293.1 GCA_903938365.1 uncultured Pseudomonadota bacterium
CGCGGAGGTGCCGGTTCCGCCGCCGGGCACGGCGATGGGCAAGGCCTACGTGCAGACGGTGGGCCGCATGGCCTACGTCTGGGGCTACGCGATGGTCAACTCGCACAACAGGCGTGCCGGCTTCGCCTACATCACCGGGCAGAACGGCAACGTCGCGGGCCTGAACGGCGGCGTGGTGCCGATGGCGCCGGTGAACCAGGCCGCGATGCTGACCGACTACGTCGATCCGTCGCAGACCTTCGTCACCTGCCCGAACCAGGACGTCGTCTACGGCGCGGGCTACTACGCGCTCGACCAGGAGCCGGTCGTCTTCCAGGTGCCGGACTTCGGCGACCGCTTCTGGGTCTACGCGCTCTACGACGCGCGCACCGACCAGTTCGCCGAGATCGGCAAGCCGTACGGCACGAAGCCCGGCTTCTACATGATGGTCGGCCCGAACTGGTCCGGCGAGGTTCCGAAAGGCATCACCGCGGTGGTGCGCTCCTCGACCGAGCTGGCGTTCTCGATCCCGCGCATCTTCAAGGGCGACAGCGCCGCGGAGACGAAGGCCGTCCAGCCGCTGATCAACCAGATCGTCTTCTATCCGCTGAGCCAGTTCGACGGCACGATGAAGGTGCGTGACTGGGGCAAGCTGCCGCGCTGGCCGACGCCGCCGGGCGTGGTGGGCGAGACGAAGTGGGTGGTGCCCGAGAAGTTCTACGAGCAGCTTCCCGGCGTGATGAAGCTGGTTCCGCCGCTGCCGGGCGAGGAGGCGACCTACGCCTGGATCGCTTCGGTGTGGGCGGCCGCTGAGAAGGACCCGGCGATCAAGGCCGCGCTGATCGAGTCGATCGTGGCCGCTGACCAGGACACCATCCAGCCGTTCTTCCGCTGGGACCAGAACGGCCGCGCCGCCGGTAACGGCTGGAACTCGCCGGTCAACAACGCGCAGTGGGGTAACGATTACCTCAACCGCACGGCGACCGCGAAGTCGAACATGTACGACAACCGGCCGATCGAGACGAAGTACCTGTACCGGGACTACGACAGCGAGGGTCGCCAGCTGGAAGGCAAGTACAGCTATTCAGTGACCTTCGCCAAGGGCCAGGAGCCGCCGGTCCGCGGGTTCTGGTCGCTGACGGTCTACAACGAGCACCACGTGTTCCATCCGAACGCGCTGCAGCGCTACTCGCTCGGCACGAAGAGCAAGTCGTTCATGAAGTACAACCCGGACGGTTCGCTGACGCTGTACTTCGGCGCGCGCTCGCCGGGGAAGGCGAAGGAGACGAACTGGGTGCCCGCGCCCGAGGGACAGTTCTCGCTCTACATCCGCGCCTACTGGGCCGAGCAGGCCGTGCTCAACGGCACGTGGGCGCCGCCGAACGTCGTGCGGCTCGACTGACCGGCCGCCCGGAGCGGCACTCGAGTCAGTCGGGCCCGAAACCCGTGCGGAATTCACGGTGCACGGCGAGCAGGGGGTCCTCGCCCTCGCGTGCGACATCGAGCTGCGAGGCGCGGTAGCCGGAGACCAGCCCCGAGACCCGCACCTCACGACCTTCGACCGCGAAGCGGATCCGCCATTCCTTCACCGACAGCACGAACCCTGCGCCGTCCGGCCTGATGCGCCGGTAAGGGTGGGGCGCGGGTCCGGTCGAGAGCGTGGCGCGGATCCGCTGCTCCAGCGCGAGGCCGGTCCGGCTCGTGATCCACGCGCAGCGCTCGAGTATCGCGGCCTCGAACTGGACGTTGAACGTCGCTACCGGATCCGGGGGCGCACCGTCCGCACGGGTTCCGGACTGCGCGGCGTCGTCGAGCCAGCCACTGCGCGCATCGGGGTGCGCATCGGTGTAGGGCACGTAGGGCTTGAGGTCGAGTATCGGCGTGCCGTCGACCAGGTCGAGGTCCAGCAGGTGGAGCGTCAGGCCCTCGACGCGCTGGAGGCGCAGCACCGAGAGTCCGAGCGGATTGGGGCGGTGCGGCGAGCGGGTGGCGAAGACGCCCTTGCGGCCGGACTGGCTGCGCGGCGGCAGCACCTTGGGCCGCCACGACTCGTTCAGGTGGAACCAGTAGATCACCCAGACGCGCGACCAGCCTTCCAGGTCTTCGAGGGCATGCTCGAAGTTACGGCCGGGCAGCAGCTCGATGCGGCCGGCGATGCCCGCGGCGGCCTGTGGCTGCCGCGGGGCGTCGACCCGGGTCGCCAGCCCCGTATACGCATGGCCGATGGGCTCGAGGCAGAGCCGGGCGGGGGCGTCTGGCTCCATCAGCGCGGCGCGGGCGGGCCTGACGCGGCGCTGCGGGTCCTCAGAGCGACTCGACCGCAGCGGCGGCGGCCGGCGCCGTGGCCGTAGCCGGCGCGGGAGCCGGTGCCACGTAAGGTGCGCGGATCGTCTGGCGCAGGTCGGTGTCGTACTCGCCCGCGAGGAACTTCAGGATGTCGGCCTCGACTTCGTCCGGGCTCTCGATGTACGGGTAGTGCCCGAACTTCGGATATTTGCGGATCATCGTCGGAGCGCCCGTCATCCAGTAGCTCTGGATCTCGGCTTCGGTGTGCACCAGGGTCGGGTTCGACATGCCCTGCAGGATCATCGTGGGTGCCTTGACCGCCGCGAGATAGTCCGCAGTACTCCCGGTGCGGAAGTTCTTCAGGTACTCGCGCGCCGCAGGCCGTCCGCCCGCGCGCCGGTTCATGTCGTAGACCATCTCCACGAAGTCCGCCGGGAGCGGGCGCAGGGAGGGGATATTGCGTCCCAGGTCCTTTTCCCACTGGCTGCGCGAGCGGTACTGCTGGGTGATCCACTGCTGGATGCTGCTGCCGCGGCCACGGTTCGGGTCGCTCTGTGGCGTGCGCGGCATGCCGCCCGAGTTGATCAGGATGAAGCGGCCGATGCGCTCCGGGTGCTGCCCCGCGTGGATGAATCCGACCTGCCCGCCCGACGAGGTGCCGATCAGGTCGTAGCGCGAGACCCCGAGCCGCCCGGGCAGATCGGTGAGGATCTGCACGTTGCGATCCATGTTGTTGATGCCCTTCGAATCGAAGCCCGTCAGCCCGGCGTTCAGGTAGTCCATGCGGATGACCCGGTAGCCTTTGCCCAGGAGCTGTGCGGCGAGGCTGTCCCAGCTGCGCAGGCTCATGAACGAGGCGTGGCTCAGCACCACCACGGGTGCGTTCGGGGCGTCGGCCGGCGCTTCGTCGAAGTAGTGGACCCGGATGCCGTCGATGTCGATCCAGCGCGAGGCGGGCGTCTTGTACTTCGCCTCGAGTTCCTCGAGCGGCGCCTCGAGCAGGCTCGAGCTCAGCACGAAGTACGCTCCGCCGGCCACTACGACGAGGAGCACGGCGAATCCGGCAAGCATCTTGTAAATAAGGCTCATGTGACGATCCTGTGGTATCAAGACGATAGAGTAAACCCGGCGCGGTCGCGTGGCCGACCATCGGCTGCAGCCCGTGCCCCCTTCGGAGGAATCCCGTGCCCGCCTACATCCTGACCGTCGTCGATCTCACCGCCGTCACCGACGACTTCAAGCGTTATTCCCAGGCCGCTGCTGCGCTGTCGAAGCAGTATGGCGGCGAATACCTGGTGCGCGGCAAGCCGGTCACGGTATACGAGGGTGAATTCCTGGGGGGCAAGAGCGTGGTGCTCTCGCGGTTCCCCGACATGGCGCAGCTGAAGGCCTTCTTCGAGAGCGACGAATACCAGAACAACCTCAAGCCGCTGCGTGCGGGCAGTGGGGTCTATGACATCGCCGCCTACGAGGCGCCC
>CAJACZ010000294.1 GCA_903938365.1 uncultured Pseudomonadota bacterium
GCGCCCGCAGGGAGCGCGTTGCCCTCCTCGGCGTTGAGTTTGTCGAGCATCGCCTTGCGCAAGGCCGCGCAGGTCTCGCCCTGCTTCGCGCTCTTGTCGACGCAGAGATTGGCGTAGGTCTCTTCCAGCGACTGCGACTGCACGGGGAGCGCCGCGCCGAGCACCAGGACGGCAAGAGCGATACGAAGCATGGATTGTCCTGGCAGCAGTGATGCAGGCGGGGCTGTGAATAGCACTGTCGTAGCCCTGCTCGCGGTAACGATCTGCGCACACACTGCGCAGCGGCTCGAGGGGTATGGTGCCCGCCTCGGCGCCTTGCCCGCCTACACCAGCTTCCCGCCCAGGCTTCGCCCGCCGGCGTGATCGCCGCCCGCAGACGGCTGTAAGGAGCAATGACGCCGTGACAGCGCGTCAGGTGCGTCGCGCCGTCGCGGTACGGGGTGTTGAAATTCCCATGCGTGGCACGCCACGAGGCATGGCCACTGCGCGGCTGCGTTACATGCCCATGCCTTCCATGCCGCCCGGCACCGTCAAAGTTGCACACTAACCAGGCGCAAGCTCATCCAGCAGCTTGGCGATGATCGCCGTGAGGGCCGGAACTTTGCCCGTGGCGGCATCGAAAACCCGCCGGTGATCAATGGTCGCGTCGCCATGCGCCCGCACATTCCGGATCCAGCTTGCGGAGTTGTCCCAGGGCATCCCCGGCGATCTCCAACTGCCGTTCGACAGCAGACCCGCCACCTCACTTCGCTGGATGGACTGCTTCAGGCGGGAGGCAGGCATGGCGAGATCGATCTCGCCTCATGGCAGGGGATATCAGATTTTCCTGGACTTTGCCGCGCCAGCGTCACGTCGCGCCAGACGCCGTCAGGCGCGACCGTCAGATCCCGCCGTATGTGGTGTCGATGGCTAGCGAAGGTGCTGGTCGCAGAACTCGCGGGCGGTGAGTATGGCGAACTGTGCGCGGAGATCGGCCAGGTCCAAATCGCCGCTGATCAGGTAATCGGCGCCGCTCGCGATGAACGTCGCGGGAATGAAATCGTCTCGCCGGTCTTTGGGCACTTCCGCGACTACGCCGGAAAGCTCGACAACTTCCGTGACGTAGCGGAGTTCGGTGAGGAACCGCCGCAGCTGCTCGTCCGTCAGGGCGATCCGCTTGCGAACCTTCGGGTAGTGCAACGCTGCGCCGATCTTCTGCAGCGGCGACCGCTCACAGGGCGCTCGCATCCCCCTCCATCCCAGCCTGCCCTGCATTGAGCACGATCGAACCCGCCCCGCTGCCGATGCGCGAAGATGCGTGCGATCACCCGGAGTGGCCCCCTCATCGGCCTACCACAACCGGCGCGCTGGCCTTTATGATAATGGGACCCGTCTCCAGCACCTTAGAGAGGTTAGACCATGCGACGCTCCCTGCCACTGCGCTGCGCTGCGCTCTTCGCCGTTTCCGCTGGCTTTTCCGCGACCGCAGATGCCCAGGGCGAGTCCAGCCTTGCGCTGCAGGAGATCACGGTCACCGCGCGCAAGGTCGAGGAGTCCCTGCAGGATGCACCGGTCACCGTCACGGCGTTCACCGCGTCGGCTCTCGAAGCCGCGGGCCTGAAGAACATTTCGGACATTTCCAACTACACGCCGGGCCTGTACTTCCAGAAGGACCAGGGGCGTCGCTTCGATCGCCCGGTGCTGCGCGGCATGTCAAACATCCTCGGCCTCAACAACGTCGCCAGTTTCATCGACGGCGCCTATGTCGGAGGTTCGATCCAGTCGACCGAGATCCAGAACCTGGAGCGGGTCGAGGTCATCAAGGGGCCGCAGTCGGCTCTATTCGGCCGGTCGACCTTCGCCGGAGCGATCAACTACATCAGCCGGCAGCCGAGCAACGAGTTCACGGGCAAGGTCGACGCGACCGTCGGTGACCACGAGGAGTATGAAACCGGCGGGTTCATCTCCGGCCCGATCATCCCGGATACGCTGCTGTTCTATGCCGCCGCGCGCTACTTCGAGAAGGGTGGCGAGTGGAAGAACTATGACGGCCGGTCGATCGGCGGCGAACAGTCGCAGGGTGCATCGCTGGCGCTGACGTTCAATGCCACCGAGTCACTGCGCTTCCGGGCGCGCGCCAGCTACGACGAGATTGACGACGAGGCGCCGCCGAACGTGCTGCAGTCGCGCTTCCTGAACAACTGCTTCCTGACCACACCGCCGACGTCCAACACCCCCGCGTTCTGCGGCGAGGTGGTCGGCGGTCCGATCGCACTGGACCTCGACCGCCTGACCGACCCGGGCATCAACGCCAAAACCCTGCGCGGCAATCTGCAGTTCGACTGGAACCTGCAGGGGTGGGCGCTGGCGGGCGTGTTCGGATACAGCGACTATCAGGAAGATCGCCAGTTCGATGCCGACTTCCAGCGGTTCCTCGGCGGCAGTCCGCCGGGCCAGACGCACCGTCTGGACGAGAATGTTTCGAAAGAGTTCTCCTACGAACTGCGCCTGTCCTCGCCGCAGGAGAATAAGCTGCGCGGCCTGATCGGCGTGTTCTACCTGGATGCCGAACAGGGCGCGGGCATCGACGATCCGTTCACCCGGCGTCGGTCCTACCCGGTGGAACAGAACTTCCAGGTTGGCCTGCGCACACCGCAGATTCCGGGCATCCGCAATGTTGACAACCTGGCGGGCTTCGGCAGCCTCGCCTATGACTTCACCGACCGACTGACCATGACCGGCGAGCTGCGCGTCGCCCGTGACGAGATCGAACAGGTGAGTCCGACCCGAACGCAGACCGCCGAATACAAGGCGACGCTGCCGCGCGTCATCGTCGACTTCAAGCTGAACGAAGACGTGCTGCTGTATTCCATCGGCGCGAAGGGCAACAAGCCCGGCGGGTTCAACGGCAACGTCAATCTACCGGTCGACTTGCAGAGCTACGACGAGGAATCGGCCTGGAACTACGAGCTTGGCGCAAAGACGACCCTGCTCGACGGTCGCGCCGTGTTCAATGTCGCGGCCTACTTCATCGACTGGGAAGGCCAGCAGCTGACCAACAACTTTCAGCCACCGGTCGGCACCCCACTGTCGTTCATCACCAACGTCGGTGACGTCGAGACCTTCGGGATCGAACTGGACACGAGGATCCAGTTGACCGAGAAGCTGTCCATCGATGCGCTGTACTCGTACGTGTCCACGGAGTACGTCGACGGCGGCACGCCGGAAGTGACGGCGCTTAACGGCCGCCCGCAGGCCACTAACATCGTCGGCAACGAAGTGCCGCGCAGCCCGCAGCACCAGTTCGGTGCCAGCATCAACTGGCGTCAGCCGGCGTTCAACGACCTCGAGTTCGTCGCCCGCCTCGACGCGAACTACCGCAGCAAGTCCTTCGTGCAGGTGGACAACCTGCAGTGGGTCGGCGAGCGCACGCTGGTCAACCTCCGTGTCGGGCTCGAGTCGGACCGCTGGACGCTGACGGCATGGGCCAAGAATCTGGCCGATGACGACACACCGGTCGGGGGCACGCGCTATGTCGATTTCCAGAACGACAACGTCCCCGGGCCCGGATTCCCGCGCGGATATGTGGTCACGCTGGCGCCCGGTCGCCAGGTCGGTCTGACCGCCAGCTACAGCTTCGGCGGCGGCAACTGAACGAGACGCGGATCGCCCTTTCAAAGGCCCTACTGGCGTCGGGCTGGGCGCCGCTCGGCGCCTAGCGTGTCAGCGCGCGGATCAGCAGAGCGGCGCGCTTGGCCTGCTTCTGCAGGCTCGCTACCTCTATCGTCTCGTTTACCGTGTGGCTGCCGCTGCCGCCGGTGCCGAGGCCGGTGATCGTGGCCACGTAGGGGGAGATCCAGGCGGAGTCGCCTGCGCCGCGTTGCATCGGGTCGAGTTCCAGCACCGGGCCGAGGCCGGCGGCCTCGCTCTGGGCCGAGTACTGCGCACGCAGCACCTGGTTTCGCGGCGTGGGCGCCATGGGCGGCATGAAGTCGCTGAAAGAGATCTTCGAGCGGGTCTGCGGCAGGCTGGCCGCGACGATGGCCTGCATCTTCTGCTTGACCCGCTCGAGCTGCTCAGGCGTCAGCGCGCGTATGTCGCCGATCGCCTGGGCGTTCGCCGCCACGATGTTGACCCGGCCCGTGGCCGAGGCGGTGCCGTTGGCGTCGAGCTTCGTGGCTCCACCGCCGACGATCATGGCAGGGTGGAAGGTCAGGTTGGGTTCGCGCAGTTCGTCGTGGAACCGGGCGATGATGCGCGCCGCCTCGAAGACCGCGCCGTCACCGACCGACGGGCCGAACACGCCTGAGGAGTGTGCGGCGGTGCCCTCGACCTCCAGACGCCAGTCCGTGGCTCCGCGGCGCGCCGTCGACACGTAATCCTGGCCGTCGATGGAGACGCCGGA
>CAJACZ010000295.1 GCA_903938365.1 uncultured Pseudomonadota bacterium
GTCCGCGAGGCGGTGCTGCGCTATGAGGCGGCCTGCACCGCGGGCGCCGACGCCGAGTTCGGGCGCCCGGCGCACACGCTGCAGTCGCTGGGCGGCCCGCCCTACTACGCCGTGCGCATCGTGCCGACCATCGTGTGCACGAGCGGCGGCGGCAAGCGCAACATCGAGTCCGAGGTGCTCACACCGCGCGGCACGCCGATCCCGCGGCTCTACGAAGCGGGCGAACTCGGCTCGATGGTGTCTTACCTCTATCAGAACGGCAGCTATCTCACCGAGGCGATGATCTCGGGCCGCGCCGCCGGCTCCAACGCCGTGAAGCTCGCGGCGTGGCGCGCCGCCGAGGCCGCCTGAGATGCGCGTCGTGACGCCGGCCATCACGCTCGATGTACGCATCGACACCGCCGCCGTTGCCGAGGGCAAGCTCGTGCTGGAAGGCGTCGCCGGGATGCTGCCCTGCGAGACGACGCTGCGACCGCAGGAACTGCGCAGGCTGCTGAAGATGATGCTCCAGCCAGCGGTGCTCAGGCTGCTGCTGCGCGGTCGCTGACCGCCGGACTGGCGCGACGCGAACCGCGCGCCCCGCGCGCGCACTCGCGCAGCATGCGGGCGAGCTCGGCTTCACGCTCGGCAATGCGCGCCGACGGCCCGCCCACGCAGATCACCGACACCGCCTCGTCCGGCGCCGCCGGCAGCGCCGTGGCCACCGCGCCCACACCCGGCAACACCTCGTAGGCCGCGGCCCAGCCGCGCCGTCGCACCAGCGCCAGGCGCTCACGCAGCGCGGCCACGTCGACCGGGAGCGCGCCGGGTGACTCGCGCCGGATCCGCCGCAGCAGGGCCGCAAGCTCGCGTTCCGGGCGGGTGGCGAGGAAGGCCTGCCCCACCGCCGAGGCCAGCATCGGCACCGTGGCGCCGGGTGACACGCTGAGCGTGATCGGCTGCGGCCCCAGCACGATGTGCGTGACCTGCATCGCGACGTCGTTCGGGGTCGAGAGGAACGCACTTTCTCCGGTGCGCTCGACCACCCGGTCGAGCGCACGCCGCAGCCGGTCGCTGCCCAGCGGCGTGGCGCGGATCCAGTCGCCGAGCAGGACCACCCGCAGCGTGGGCACATACAGCTTCGTGCGACGATCGAAACGCAGGTGACCCGCGCGCATGAGCGTTTTCATCAGCCCGATAGTGCTCGAGGCGGGCAGCGCCAGCGCGAGCTGCACGCAGTGCGCCGACAGCGGCCGGCGCTCGCGAGCGAAAAGCTCGAGGATCGCGAGCGCCCGATCTGCCGACTTGACGCTCATCGGGCCCGCGACGCTCAGCCCGTGTCGCCCAGGCCCGTGCCGCCCAGGCTCATGCCGCCCAGGCCGAGGACGCCGGGATTGAGCACGCCGGCAGGATCGAGCTGCCGCTTGAGCGCGTGGATCGCGCCGCGGAAGCCGTCGTCGCGACGCTGCAGCCAGGGATAGAAGCGCCCGAGCTGCAGGTGCGCCGCGCCGAGCGGCGCGAGGGCGTCGACCACGGCCCGACGCAGTTCGCCCACGGCCTCGGTCGCGCCCGGCCGCGCGTCGCGCGAGGGA
>CAJACZ010000296.1 GCA_903938365.1 uncultured Pseudomonadota bacterium
CGCACCGAGGATTTCCAGGGTTTGATCAAGATCACGGGTGCCGCCCGGATTATCGTGGTCGACCTCCGCAGCCCTGGCCCTGGCCTTGGTCCTGGCGGGCGCGCGGGTGGCCTCCGCAGGGCGCTTCGGCGATGCCGCGGAATCCTCGAACAGCCTGAACTCGTCGACCGGAGCCGGGGTCTGACGCACCGGCACTTCGCGCTCGGGAACCCGGGCGGGCGCGGCGACGACGGCCGAAGCCTGCTCTCGTTCGCGCACGCTGACCGGCACCACCGCGACCTGCTCGAACTCGGGGCGCACATAGGCCGCCACCTGCTTCGCGGCATCGGCATCGCTGAAGAAACCAAGACGCAACCCGTACCAGCGGCGACCGTCGCGATTACCCTCGATGCGGTAGAGCGAGTACGCGTCGAAGATCGACAGACTGGCGATCGAGGCGAGATCGATCGGACTGACGGCCCAGACGAGCTGCACGGCGTAATGCACGGGCGCGTCGAGCCGGATCTGCTCGCGGATATCGCGCCAGCTCTGTGTGTCCTGGGGCAGGAGCACGTCGATGTCCACCGCCTCCCGCGGCAGCAGCGGCTCTGGCTGCGGATCCGGCGCGGGCTGCAGGGGAGCGACGGCCTGCGCGGGCACGGCTGCCGCGGCGGGAGCGGCAGGAGCAGCGGGAACAGCGGGAACAGCGGGCAGGATCACGCTCGCCGACGCGCCAGGGCCGGCCGGAACGGCACGCAGACGGCGCCCGGGTGCCTCGCCGATCCAGGCTGCGGGATACAGTTGGCGCACCGCGGGGAGCATCCGCTCCGCCTGTTCGCGCGACGTGAAATAACCCATGTGCAGCCGGAAGCGCTCGCGTCCGTCTTCGAGCCGGCGACTCACGAAGAACGAGAACGCCTTGAACTCGGGCGACTTGGGGCGCGCGAGGGCCACCGGCGTCGCCGAAGCACAAAGATTGATGACGATGTCGGCGACCTCGCCCGCCGGCCTCCCAGGAGGCGTCGGTGGCGATCCGCCGATCGCAGCCCACTGTGGTGGTTGCGTCATGTGGAATACCCCGGAAATAGTCCCTGACTCAAGGACCTGGGGGCGAACCACTGCGGGAGGGGATCCGAACAGGGGAGCAGATGGACTCGCTCCTCTGGCAACTCCGCTATCCAGGCGCGACTTGTCTCGCCTGGACCGGAAGCTTTGCGTCCCCGCCTCTCAGCAGGTTTGCCCTGGTCACTTTCAAGTCTCGGAGTCTTGCGGGCTGTCGTCAAGGGGAAATTTTATTGCGTGTTGCCGCCCCCGCGCGACCGACAGGCCCGGCGACCCGTCACGGGGCCACGCCAGAGGGGGGTGCCGCGCCCGGGGGGGGCGCCTGCACGGGGTCTGCCCAGAAACGCCCGGCCATGGCGAAACGCGCAGCCCACCAGGGATCGTCGAGCCGGTCGTAGCCCACGTCGCGTCCCGTGCGCGGCGCGTGCACGAAACGGCCATCCCCCGCGTAGATGCCGACGTGGTCGACTGCGCGCCCACGCCCGCGGCTCGCGAAGAACAGCAGGTCGCCGGCCTGCAGGTCAGCCCCCTGCACCGGCCTCGCCTGCAGCGATTGACCGGCTGCGGTGCGTGGCACCGTCAGCCCCGCCAGGCCGTGGACATGCAGCACCAGTCCACTGCAGTCGAAGCCGTCGGGCGAAGCTCCCCCGAAGCGGTAGGGTGCGCCGATCTGGCGCTCGGCGAGGACGAGGATCAGGCGCCCGGGCGACGGTTCGACGGACAGGGTTCCGGCGGTATCGGGGGCGGGCACCGTGGCAGGCGCTGCCGCGACCGTCGGCGCACGCACCAGCGAACAGGCTGACAGCAGGGGCAGCAGCAGGATGGCCGCCAGGAGCGCCGAACGGCAGTCAGCCTGCGGCCAGTAGAGCCTCGACCGCACGCGGACCCATGCCGTTCTGCAGCAGTTCGCTGACCTGGGCTGCAGGCATGGGGTGCGCGAGGAAGAAGCCCTGCGCATGATCGCAACCCCGCTCGCGCAGGAACTCAAGCTGCTCGCTGGTCTCGACACCCTCGGCCACCACTTCCTTCCCGAGCGCATGCGCCATGGAGATGATCGTCTCCGCGAGCGTTGCGGAAGCGAAATTGTCCGGCACGTCCTCCAGGAACGAGCGGTCGATCTTCACCACGTTGATCGGTCGCTGCCGGAGGTAGTTCAGCGAAGAATACCCTGTCCCGAAGTCGTCGAGGGCGATGCGCATGCCCAGTTCCGACAACTGGCGCAACGCACCGCCGGCCGCTTCGTCGAGCAGTACCGACTCGGTGATCTCGATCTCGAGCATCTCCGGGGGAATGCCGTATTTGTCGAGCACGCGTCGCACGCTGCGCGGGAACTCGGCGTGCTTGAGCTGCTGCACGGACACATTGACGGAGACCCGCCGCGGCGCGATTCCCTGCTCGCGCCAGACCGAAAGCTGTGCGCAGGCGGCCTCGAGCACCCAGCCACCGATGTCGACGATCAGGCCGCTGACCTCCGCGGCCGGGATGAACTCGTCCGGGCAGCGCATGCCGTCGCGCGACGTCTGCCAGCGCAACAGAGCCTCCAGACCCACCAGGCTGCCGTCCTTGAGGCTGTACTGGGGCTGGTAGAACAGCGAGAACTCCCGCTGCCGCAGCGCGCGATACAGCCCGCTCTGCGTCGTGTCGAAGCGCTTCGTCATCAGGCTTCGGTCGAAGAACAGGGCGCGCCCGCGTCCCATGTCCTTCGCGCGGTACATCGCACCATCGGCGCGTCGCATCAGGTCGTCGATCGTCTGCCCGTTGTCGGGGAACAGCACCATGCCGATGCTCGCCTGCACGTAATGGTCACGCCCCGCGAGATTCACGGGCATCCGGATCGACTCGATGATGCGTTCCGCCACCAGCGAGGTGGCCTCCGCATCGACCACGTTGCGCAGCACCACGGTGAACTCGTCGCCGGCGAGCCGGGCGACCGTGTCGCCCTCCTTCACGCAAGCGCGCAGGCGCTGCGCGATGATGATCAGCAACTGGTCGCCTGCAGCATGTCCGACCGAGTCGTTGACCTTCTTGAAAAAGTCGAGGTCGATGTACAGCAATGCGCCGCGGGTCCGCGCCTCGATGCTGCTGGCGAGCTCCTGGGACAGCCGGTCGCGGAACAGCAGGCGGTTGGGCAACGAGGTGAGCGGATCGTAATGTGCCTGCCGGTAGAGGCGCTCGTCGCGCGCCGTCTTCGACAGGGCGATCGCGAGCCGTGCCGCGAATTCGGACCCGTGGCGGGCGAACCGGGGGTCCTGCGTCGGCGACTCGCGGAAGCCCACGGCGAGGAGCGCCGCGAGCCGGGTGCCGCTCATCACCGGCCAGACCCAGAAGAACTCCGAGCCAAGGTCGCGCTGGGGTTTCAGGAAGCTGTGACGCCCATCCTCGCAGCGCGCGATGGTCACGCCCTCCTCGGCCGCAGCCAGCGTGGCGATCAGCTCCGGGTCGAGTTCCACGCGGGTCACCGGCAGCGTCTCGTTGCTCTCCGCGGCGCAGTACACCCGTCCCAGCGCCGGCGAGTCCGAGTCGAGCAGCGCGATGCCGACCGTCTGGCAGCGGGTCACGGTGGTCACGTGCGCGAGGATTGCATCGAGCACCGGCTCCAGTTCCGTCGCCCCCAGCAGCAGGCGATCGATCTCGCCGAGGGTTTCCAGGGCAGCGACGTCCTCGGCGAGGCGGAGGCCCGCGGTGTTCACGGCGTCGACCAGCGGCGCCATCTCGCGGGGCAGCGGTCGGGATTCCAGCGGCTGGTACTTCGGGCGGCCGAGCCGCAGGATCGCACCACGCACCTCGATGAGTGCCAAGCCATACCGGTTCGCGAGCCAGCCCGCCAGCGCCAGCGCCACGGCCAGGCCGAGCACCAGCAACCCGATACCGACGTTCCGCCACGCGCGCTCCACCGGGCCGTCCACCGGCACCGGGGCGGCGGTCGTCACGTGCCAGCGCGCGTCCATGCGTATCGAGTCGGGCAATCCCAGCACAGCCACGGCGCCACTCCATTCGCGCCGTTCGGCGGTCCAGCCGACGCTGGCCCTGGCATTGGCCTCGGCTTCGAGCCCGCGCGAGGCGACGCTGGACGCCAACACGCTGGCGGCATGCGCGGAGAAGTTGCGCGGCCGGAAGAGCACCGTGCCCCGGGCGTCGAGGACCATCGCCTGCACCGCTGCGGATTCCATGTCCTGCCACAGCCATTGCGGCGACAGTTCCAGGTAGAACAGTTTGCCTTCTGCGCCACCTCCCGCGCGACGCAGCAGAAAGATGCTGGCGATATCCTTTCGCGACGGCAGGGTGATCAGGGCGGCGCCGGTCGCGCCGGTCGCGTCGGGTGGCAGCACGGGCGTCGGCAGCACGTCATCGGCGCCTGCGGCAATCACCCTCAGGAACAGGCCTGAGTCGAGCGCCGCGGCGTTCAGGGACTCGAGGTCGAGGTCGCCGCGATCCAGCAGGGCAGTGGCTACCGCGTTGGCGGCCTCGACCCGCGCCCCGACGCCCAGCGCGGCGGTGGCCGAACGCTCCATCATGAGCATCCTGGCCTCACGACGCGCGCTCTCGGCGAAGTCGCGCGAGCCCAGCAGCAGCAGCAGGCCCACGGGCAGCAAGGCGCAGAGGGCCAGCGCCAGGGAGAGGCGCTGCCACAGAGGGTTGCGGACCAGAGAGCGAAATAGGCTCATCAAACTCACTGAACTGAACGAGGAATGCGGCAGGAGGTCTTTGCCCCAGCCGCCCTTGGGAGTGATTTAACGATAGACTCGTGTTCGCCGACGTCGATCGCATCACCGATTGCGAATTCTCGGTTTCAGGGTGGCAGGCACGCACGTGAACCGCGTCACAGAATCATGATCGCGCAGGACATCGATGCCGCCGGAGCGTGGCGGCGCCTGCTGGGCTGGCTGCTCGCCGGCTGGGTGCTGCTGATCCTCAGCGCATCGCTCTATCCCTTCGACTTCCAGCCGGATCGCCTCTGGGCGGCGGTCCGCGCCGGTTTTCCCCTGCTGCGCGAATGGCAGGCGCCGTCGCGCCGCGACACCGTCGTGAACCTGCTGTTCTACGTACCGGTCGGCCTGCTCGGCATGCTCATGCAGCACCCGGCGCGGGGCGCATGGGGCCGCGGGGCATACGTCATCGTGGCTGCCGCGCTGCTCTCCTGCGGCGTCGAACTGCTGCAGCACGCGCTGCGACTGCGCGTGCCGAGCCTCGCGGACTGGGTGCTGAACGTGACCAGCGCGACGCTCGGCGCGATGCTCGCAGCGGTCTACGCGGTACTGCCGATCCGCCCTCTGTCCACACGGCTGCGCCGGCTCGACGTGAATCCCGCCCTCGCGCTGCTCGTGGCCCTGTGGCTGGCTGCGCATGCGGCACCGTTCGTGCCCCGGCTGCGGCCCGGACGCATCAGCGCCGCGATCGACGCCAGCATGGCCCTGCAACCCGCACTGAGCCGGGTCGCAGCGTATTTCGCCTGCTACCTGGTGCTTTCGGCGCTGGTCCGCGCGCTGGTGCGCCGGGAATCCTTCTGGCCCTGGTTCCTCACGCTCGCCGGCACGGCGCTCGTTTCGAAACTGCTGTTCGTGGGGCAGGCTCTGTCGCCCGATGAATGCATCGGCGCCGCCCTCGCCCTGCCGGTGATCCGGCAGCTGCGCAGCCTTTCGCATTCCACGTCGCTGACGCCGCTGTTCGCGATTCTCTGCGCCTCGATGCTGGTCGCGGGCCTGGCGCCGTTCGGATTCAACGGGTCAGCGCAAGCCTTCGAGTGGCCGGCGTTCGCCGAGGCCGGCAGCGCAGCGGACCCCGGGGCGCTGCCCCAGCTCGAGCGCCTGTTCCTCGGCATCGGCGCCGTCTGGGTGGCTGCGGGCAGCGCCGTCGGCCTGCTGCCGGGGCTCGTGCTGCTGCTGGCGCTGGCGGGAGCCTGCGAATTCGCCCAGTCCTGGATCCCGGCGCGCCGACCCGAGGCCAGCGACCTGCTCGCGCTGCTGGTGGGCGCGATACTGGTCCAGCTGGCATGGTGGCTGGAGCGCCCGCGCGCGCGGATCCGCTGAAGGGGGGAGGCACGCGCTAGACTGTGCACAGCGCCCCGGAGACACCCATGAGCAAAACCCCGCTGCGACTGATTTTCGGCTTCATCCTGGTCTCCCTGTTCGCCTACACGACCTGGGCCAGCACCCGGCAGCCAGTCTGGGAATGGCAGGGGCTGGTGAGCGAACCCGACCGCTGGTGGACCATCGCCACCCTGATCGACGCGTACTACGCCTTCCTGACCTTCTACGTCTGGGTCTTCTACAAGGAACAGCGCTGGCTGCCGCGCGTCGGCTGGTTCGTCGGCATCATGCTGCTGGGCAACATGGCGATGTCCGCCTATGTGCTGCTGCAGCTGGCCCGGCTGCGGGATGACCAGCCCGCCTCCGCCATCCTGGCAGCCCGGAACCCCTAGGACCGCGGCGCCACCGATGTTCGCGGTCCTCAAGCGCCGTCTGGTCGACCCTGTCCTGGCTTTGCTGCGCCAGGGTCTTTCGCCACGCGAGCTCGCGCTGTCCCTGTCCTTCGGCGCCGGGGTCGGCATCTTCCCGGTGCTGGGCGTCTCGACGCCGCTGCTGACAGGGATCGCACTCTGGATGCGCCTGAACCTGCCCGCGATCCAGCTGGTGAACTACCTCGCCTCGCCCCTGCAGCTGCTGCTGATCATTCCCTTCGTGCGGGTCGGCGAGGCCCTCACCGGCGCGCCGCCGCAGCCGCTCAGCGTGAGCGCCGGCATGGACATGCTGGCCGGCGGAGTGCTGCAGGCCATAGTGGTACTCTGGGACGCCATCCTCCATGCCGCCCTGGGCTGGATCGTCATTGGCCCTGTGGTGATTTTCATCCTGTATCGCGGGCTCGCGCCGCTGCTGGCACGCGCCGCAACCCGCCTGAAGACTCCGGACACGCCGCCATGAGCACGACCCCCGCAACCGACACCTCCCTATCGATGCGCCTGCTCGAAGCGGACCGGGTACCCGACTGGCTGATACGCCACCGCATCCGGGCGCTGCTCGCACAGCGCCTGCGCGACGAGGACAAGGGCGGACCGGAGGCCCAGCAAGCGCACCTGATGCAGCTGGTGCACCAGCTGCGCGAGAGCCCGATCGCGATCAACACCGCGGAGGCCAACGAGCAGCACTACGAAGTCCCGACCGGGTTCTACCAGCTCGCGCTCGGCCGCCACCTCAAGTACTCGAGCTGTTACTACGACTCGTTCGACATCCCGCGGGCCGCCGCGGGCCTCGATGCCGCCGAGGCCCGCATGCTCGCGCTCAGCTGCGAACGCGCACGACTCGCCGACGGCGACCGCATCCTGGAGCTCGGCTGCGGCTGGGGCTCGCTCTCGCTGTACATGGCCGAGAAGTTCCCCAACGCACGGATCACCGGGGTCTCCAACTCCCGCACGCAGAAGCTCTTCATCGACGCACGCGCCACGGAGCGCGGCCTGCGCAACCTCGAGATCGTCACCTGCGACGTCAACCGGCTGGAGTTCCCGGAAGGCACGCGCTTCGACCGGGTGGTCTCCGTCGAGATGTTCGAGCACATGCGCAACTACGAGACGCTGCTGGCCCGCGTGGCGTCGTGGATGGCGGAGCGCGCCACGCTGTTCGTGCACATCTTCACCCACCACCGTTTCGCCTACCCCTTCGAGGTGCGGGACGAGACCGACTGGATGGCGAAATACTTCTTTACCGGCGGCATCATGCCGAGCGACGACCTGCTGCATTACTTCCAGGGCAACGTCCGCCTGCTCGAGCACTGGCATGTGGACGGACGCCACTACCAGCTGACCTCGGAGGCGTGGCTGCAGAACATGGACGCCCACCGCGAGCAGGTCATGCCGATCCTCGCCGCGACCTACGGCGCGGACCAGGCCTTGCGCTGGTGGGTGTACTGGCGGGTATTCTTCATGTCCTGCGCAGAACTCTGGGGCTACCGGGACGGACGCGAATGGCTGGTGTCGCACTACCTCTTCGAGCGCCGCTGAGCGCGGCACGCGCTGCCGCCCTGCTGCTGCTGGTCGCCACGGCCGGCGGCCCGGACGTGCTGCGGGCGCAGGTCACGGACGCCTCGCGCATCGCCACCTTCGAGCGCTTCCGGGCGGCGCTCGACGCTGGCCGCCTGCCCGAAGCCGAGGTCCACGCCCAGGCGCTGGTCACCGAGACCGAAGCGCAGTACGGCCGCGAGGGCCGCGAACTCGTCAATCCGCTCAGCAACCTCGGCACCGTCGCCTTCCGGCGGGGCGACTATCCGGCCGCCGAGGCCGCCTACCAGCGCGCCCTCGTCCTGATCGAGGGCCGGATACCGGGCGCCGATCGCATGCTGATCCGCCCGCTCGTGGGCCTGGGAGAGACCCTGCTCGTGACCGACCGACCCGCCGAGGCGGCCATCGCACTCAAACGGGCGCTGGATCTTTCCCGGAACCTCGACGGGCTGTTCAACGTCGAACAGCTCGACATCATCGACCCGCTGATCGAGGCCTATGCCGCCCTCGATCGGCTGGAGGACGCCGAGAAGGAACACCAGTACGCGTTCCGCGTGGCCGAATCCTCCTTCGGCCGCAGCGACCTGCGCATGCTCGACCCGCTCGACCGCCTGGCGCGCTGGTACGAGTTCGTCGGCCGCTACACGACCGCACGCGGCCTGCACGCCCGTGCCCTGCAGCTCGCGGACAACGCCTCGGGCAGCGGTTCGGTGGAAGGGGTGCCCGGACTGCGCGGCCTTGCGCGCACCTACTACCTGGAGGCGGTCTACGGCCCCGAGGAGGCCGAAACCGCCACCGGCGACCCCTTCAGCACGGGGCCAGGCAACATGTTCGTCCCGCCGCCCGCACAGGAGGGGCGCCTGAACCCGGATGGCGAGCGGGCGCTGCGCATCGCGCTCGAAGCGCTGACGGGGGCAACCCCGGTGGATCGCCGCGCGCGCGGTGAAACGCTGATCGAGCTCGCCGACTGGTACCTGATCGCCGGCGCAACGGCCCGCGCCCAGGCGGCCTACCGGGAGGGATGGATGGATCTGACCACGGCAGGCGCAGGCGCCGTCGACGTGCTGCGCGTGCCGCGCCGGCTCGCCTACCGCGCCCCGCCCACGTCGATCGCGAGGCTGCGGCCCGAGGATCCCGAAAATTTCGAGGAGCGGCTCGTCGAGTTGCGTTTCACGGTGGACGTGGACGGCAAAGTCACCGACATCACCACCGCCTCGAGCGAGGTCGCACCCGGCCTCGAGCGTTCGGTGCAGTTCGCCCTGCGGCGCGCGCGCTATGCACCCCGACTCGAGGACGGCACACCCGTGGAAACCCGGGACGTGACGCTGCGCGAACGCCTACTGGTCAGGACCCCGACGGAGCAGCGGGAGTAGCGACCGGAGCCGACGCGCGCACCGCGCGCCGCGAACCGCGGACCGGCACCGCCTCGATGGCCTGCAGCGCCGCCAGGGCACCCGCGCCCGGCCGACCGTCGCTGGCAGCGTCCGCCGTCACCGCGAGCACCTCGCCGCGCGCCAGGCGGCCCGCGACGGCTACTTCCGGGAACTGGGTCAGGAATTTCGCCGCGGCGTCGCGCATCGCGCCCCGGCTCGCCGCTTCGAGCGGCGCGCTGTTGTCCATGCCACCGGCCATGCTGTTGCCGTAACCGGTGAGCGTGAAGGAATCATAACGCTGGCCATCCGGCGCCAGCAGGTTGATGCGGTAGCGGATGGTCACCGCGACATAGTCGCCGCCGGTCTCACGCTCGGTCGCGAAGGAATACTGCTCGATCCGCGGATCAAAGATCGCCTGCAGACCGGGTTCGGCGCGCGCCGCATCTAGGTCCGCGAACTCGCGGGCCTCGCGGAACATCGCGGAGAACACCTCGCGCGCCAGCTTCTCCTGCCCCTTGCCGAGCGCGACGCTCCACGGCACACCGCCGCGCTCTTCGTTGTGGGAATACGTGCGCTGTTCGCCCGCGACGACGAACCCGACCTTGGCGGGGATCGCCACCACCAGCGCCTTGGGTAAAACGGGTTCGGGCGCGATGCTCACGCCGCCGCAACCTGCGATCACGAGTGCCGCGGCCGGCAGGCCGCCTATCCACCACCGACGCATTGCCGTACTCCGAGGACATCGATCGTGGCAGCGCACCGCTTGCCATTGGTGACGCCGACGAACGTCCCGTCGTTCCGCTCGCACATGGCCCTCATTAGGGCGGAAAAGCGGATGTTTGTAAACGGCGTCATCCCGGGCGCCTCGGGAAAGCCGATGGCGTGGATGCGGACGCGACGCCGACCCCGGTCGTCCGGCCGGTTGACCCGGTCGACCGCGTCGAGGGCGCCCTGGATGGACTCGCCCGTGAACTCGTCGCCCAGCACATAGATGCTGACGCGCCGATCCGCGGCCCAATAGTTACGGATCGCAATCTCGATGCCATCCGCCGGACTCGAGTCGCTGAACGAGCGCCAGTTGCGCATGCGTTGCACGATCTGGGTGCGCAGGCTGGTCGAGTCCACCAGCCACCGTCCGCGGCTGCCCTCGAACAGTTCCTTGCCGTTGTCATCGACGATCTGCACGCCCTTGAGCTTGGGGTAGATGTCGAGGATCTCGCGCATCACCTCGATCGCAGTCTCCCAATGGGCGCCCTGCATGCTGCCCGAGGTGTCGATCAGGAAGATGACGTAGTCGCTGTCCACGGGAATGCCCCCGACCGCCTCGGTCGGGATCCGCTTGCGCGCCCGCGACACCTGCAGCAGCTTCTGGTTCTCGGCCTCCAGTTCCTGGAAGGCGGAGAGCAGTTCGTTCTCGACGATGTTGCTGACCGCGGCGTCCTGGCGCGACGCCGAATACTGGCCGCCGATGCGCGACACCTCGCCCGCGGCCTTTGCGAGGTTCAGCCGCTCGCGCTCGAGCCGGTCCACGCGGCCTTTCATTTCGCGCTGAAGCTCCGTGGTGTCGCCGCGGATCGAGAACAGTTCCTCCTGCAGCCGCTTGAGCTGCGCCTCGAGATCCTCGCGCGACTTCTCTATCACGAGCGGCTGGCCGAACTCCGACAACACCAGCAGCAGGATGATCGCCCCGAAACCGCAGCAGATGACGTCCAGGAACGACATGCTGAACACTTCGGTATCGCGCCGCTTGAGCTTCATGGCGCGCGGCTCACGGCCAGTCCGGCGAGGGCATGATGAACGCGCCCTTGGTGAGCAATGCGAGGCTCCAGAACCTGTGGGGTGCCGGTATGTCGCCCTTCATCGGCAGGAGCACCACGTCCATCGGCACGTTGCGGTTGACCGTGCGCACGGCCTCGTCGAACAGCCGGGCGCGCGCCGCGGCGTCGATATAACGGCGCAGCGCCGGCGGCGTGGCGCCCTGGGTGGGCAGGCCATCGGTGAGCAGGATGACCTGGTCCGGCGGCATCTGGAACTCGCGGATCGCCTTGAAGGCGTTGAGGAGGCTCGTGCCCTCCTCGGGCACCACCTGGTCGAGCGACTGCAGCAGCTTGTCGCGCCGGGCGTTGTCGGAACCCTGCAGCCACTCTCCCGCCGTCCCCGCGAGCACCGGACCGGCGGTCGTGTTGAATCCGTAGACCTGGTACTGCGCGCCGTCCGGCACCTGGGTGGTGATCCAGCCGGCGATGTCGACAGCACGCCGCCACTTCAGGGACGCACGCCGCGCCGACTCGGGCGAGTTGCGCAGACGGATGATGTTCACCAGGTCCTCGTCCAGCATGCTCGCGGAGCGATCCACCAGCACCAGGATGCGCTTGCCCTTGAGGGTGAGGCCCGTGATGTAGCGTCGGCTGGCCAGCGCCTTGCCGGCGCCGGCGCGCTCCCCGCGCGGCGTTTCGATCTTCGCGCTCGCCTCGAGGCGTCGCGTGCTTTCCTCCAGGGCGCGCACGTCGGCCTTGAGCTTCTCGATGCGCTCGCGCTTGGCCAGTGTGGTCGAATCGTAGATCGAGGCTTCCTCGCGCTTGCGCTGCAGCTCCTCGATCAGCCGCGTGGCGCGGGAGGAGGCGCTCACGGTCTCGCTCTCGGTCTTCTGCAGGGTATTGCGCAGCAGCACGAGGTTCTTCGCGCCGGACAGCACCTCTTCCTCGAGCTTCGTCACCTGCGCCGCCAGATCCTCGGTCTTGCGCACACGCTCGATGCCGCTCTGCGCGCTCACGATCGTGTAGAACAGGATGACGGCGCCGAAGCCGCAGCAGATGACGTCGAGGAAGGAGAGGCTGAAGACCTCAACCTTGCGGCGCTTCGCCATGGCCTCCTCCGACCGCGATCAACTCGAGTTGCACGCCCGGCTCGCCGATGCGCAGGCGATCGCCCGCGCGCAGCCGGGCGCGACCGGCAACACGCTCGCCATTGACCCAGGTGCCATGGCGGCTGTGGTCGACCAGCACCACGCGGCCCGCCTCGGCGCGCAGCGTGCAGTGCAGGCGCGACACGCCCGCCATGCCCTCCGGAAGCGTCAGCCCGGGGCCCGCCGGGGCACGGCCGATCTCCAGTGCGGCATCGGCGCGCGCCGGCAGCGGCACCGCACGCCCGCCCCAGAGCAGGTGGGTGGGCGAATCCGCGGCTGCGTCGTCACGGCCCAGGGCGACTCGCGCCGACACGCCGCCCGCGAGCGGTGCATCGCGCGGCGCGACGCCACGCAGCAGTGGCACCTGCCCCGCCTCGCCGCAGGCCTCGGCAGGCGGCAGCAGCGAAGCCGCCCGTGCCGCCAGGCCCGGGCTCATCGCCAGCAGCTCGCAGCCGGCGAACTCCGCCAGCGCCTCCCGCAAGCCAGGCAATTCAGCCACCGCCGCGTCGGCGAGCAGCAGCACCGGTGCGCCCGCGGGACGCAGCTCGTGCAGCATGTCGATGAAGTCGCGGTAGAGCGGTTCGGCGCGGGCCGCGAACTGATCGCGGCTGAGCGTGACCTCGACCGTGGCGCCCGCCACGGGCAGCGCGAGCGTGGCACTGCCGGTGTCGCCGGCGACAGCCGCCGCCGCGGGCAGCAGGTCGTAGAGCCGTTGCTCGGTGGCCGCCTCGTGGAGCGGATCGAAGCGCGTGCGGAGCACCATCGCCTCGCTGACCAGCTGCAGCCAGGCCTCGTGCAGCGACAGGCGCCCGCCGCGGATCCGCACCAGGGCTGCGCGGCGGCGGGCCTCGCCTGCTCCCGCCTCGACCCGCGTCGCCGCCGCGTGGTGCAGCCCGAGCTCGAGGACGACCACCGTGCCGCGCAGCCCCAGCGCGGCGACCGCAAGCGCCGCGGCATCGACGAAGGCCGTGACCGGCAGCGCCGCAGCGCGGCAGACGGCGAGCACCTGCGACAGCGCGCCGGGGCCGAAGGCGGCCGGCACGGCCACCTGGACGACATCGGGTGGGTCTCCACCCGCGCTGCGCAGCCGCTCGCCCAGCTCGGCACAGGCCACCCGGCGCGAGGCCGGCGTCGCCGTGCCGCCGCGCGCCAGGTCCGCCCAGTGTCGCGAGGACAGGGCCGTGGGCGCGATGCGCGAGCGCGAGCGGGCGGGATGCCCCAACTGTTCCGGAGCCTCGCGGCCGGCGTCGACGATCGAATCGGCGATCGAGACGAGTTCGCCGTCGCGCGCGAGCGCGAGCCCCGCGTCGTCGAGGGCGAGCCCGAGCGTGCTCACGCGCGGGCCTGCAGGTTGCGGATCACCCGCTGGTCCAGCCAGGTCTCGGTATCGAGCACGTGGCGTTCCTGAGCCTGCTGCAGCTGCTGCAGGAGGAACATCAGCAGGATCGACAGCAGCAGCGCGATGAGCGTCGAGTTGAAGGCTACGCCCAGCCCTTCCGTCACCCCCGAGATGTCGCCGGTCACCGCCTTGTGCGCCTGCGAGAGCGCATCGCCGATGCCGCGCACCGTCCCGATGAAACCGATGGCCGGAATGGCCCAGGCGATGTAACGGAGCATCGAGAGGTCCGAGTCGAGCCGCTCCGCTTCCGACTGGCACACGCCGTGCGCCACGGTCGAGGCGTCCTGCACGCTGCGCGTGGCACCGAAGCGCGCGAGTGCGGCCAGCAGCGCACGCGGCACCAGCAGCGTGCGCGTTTCGGCGGGGAGCGCCTCGATCTGCCGCGAGTATTCGCGCGTGTCCTCGGGAAGGATCTTCATGCCGTCGGGAAGCTTGAGGAGCTCCGCGTCCAGCGCCTGGCTCTCACGCCGCTGCGCACGCGCCTTGTAGCCCATGATCGCCAGCGCCCAGAGCATCAGGATGATGGTGGCCTCCTGTTCGTAATCCTTGACGATCACGTACATCGAGCGCTCGGCGACGTAATTGGGGTCCTCCGCCATGCGCGCGCGCTCGGTGACGAGCACCGCGTTGGCGACCGGCCGGACGTGCAGCACGTAGGTCGCGTGCACGACAACGATGGCCACCGCGAGCGCGATGACGCTGAACAGGAACTCGCTCGGGAATTTTCGGTTCATATGTCGATCGGCAGGCTGATGTTGTTGTCGGCGGACTCCCGGAACTCGGGTGCCTCCTCCTCGGTGCGCCGCGGCGGCGCGGCACGCCGGGCGGCCGCGTCGACCTCGTTGGACTCCGCGGCGTCTGCCGCGGGCGGCGTGGCGGCGGGCGGCGCCTCCGGTGGACCGCTGTCCTGCGCCAGGGCGCGCAGCGCCATGGACGTCGACAGCCAGGCGGCCCCGGCCATCAGCGCCGTCGCGAAGATCATGCGCCAGCTGCGACGCGCTGAAACAGTCGACCGGATTACGGTCTGCTCATTCATCCGCATACCTCGCCACTCTGAAACCCACATCGTTCGCCGCGCTGTCACGCCCTTCGCGCCATGCTGGCCGCAGCGCCGGGAAGGACGCCGTGCGCCAGCTGCTCCCCTTGATCACCCGCCGACCCGCGGTGCCCGGCTCGGCAGCCGGACCGGCCGGGTCGGTGACCGCGCCGCTGCCGGCAAACGAAGCATAGACATCGTGCACCCATTCCGAGACGTTACCCGTCATGTCGTAAAGCCCGAGCACGCCCGCCGCGTACCGCGCCGGCGGCGCGACCGACTGGTACTCGTCCTGCCAGCCCTCGAGCCGACGCTCCAGCGCAGCCGTCGCCTCGCTGCCGGCCAGGTTGGCGAAGCCCGGGGGCACCGGAAGTGCATCGCCCCATTCATAGCGCCGTTGTGCGCGGCCCGCGCCACCGAAGCGCGCGGCGTGCTCCCATTCGGCCTCGGTCGGCAGACGATACCCCGTCGTGACGGGCGTGCGCAGGCTCCAGCGGCCTTCCTTCTGTTCGTACGCGGGCGGCAACCCCTCCTGCTCGGACAACCAGTTGCAATACTGCACCGCGTCGACCCAGCTGACGCCGGTGACGGCCTGCGCGTCGAGATCGATGCTGCGCTTGTCGACGAAGCCCGCCGAATGCCCCGCCCGGAAGCGGCGGAACTCGGCATTCGTGACCTCGCGTACGCCGAGATAGAAGCGCCGGCTCAGGGTCACCAGGCGGAGCGACTCGTTGGGCTGGCGGCCCTGCTCGCGCCGTTCGCTGCCCATCATGAACGTGCCGGCGGGCACCAGCCGCAGCGGCTGGCCCGCACGGGTGACGGCGGTCTCGGCGGGGGGACGCCAGCCCGGCGCACGCCCCTCGGGCAGCAGCCGGTACTCGACGGTGCGCGCCAGCGCAGGCGTGAGGTCCACCTCGGCCTTGAAGCTCTGCAAGCCGCCCTGGCGCACCTCGATGCGGTATCGCGTCGCCAGCAGTTCCAGCGTGGCCGGTGTCCGCCCGCGCACGGCACCGTCGACCAGCAGTTCGGCCCCCGCGGGCTCGCCGCTCACCGTGAGCGACACGGGGATCGGCTGCAGCGACGGCGCCAGCACGGTACGCGCGCCCGCCACGGCAACCACACGCTGCTGCCAGTCGCGATAGCCGCTGCGCGTCAGCGATACCTCGTAGGACGCCCCTGCGGGCAACGCCAGTTCGAGCGGCGTGCGGCCGCGGAACGCACCGGCGACCGTGACCCCGGCACCGGCGGGCTGCGGCCGCAGCACCAGCGTGGCATCCGGCGCACCGAGCTCGAGTGGGCCGATGGTCGTCACCTCGCCGGGCCTCACCAGGACCGTGCTCTCCCAGCTGCGCGCGCCCACCGCACTCACCCGCAGCCGATGCACGCCCGCCGGCAGGTCCAGGCGCGCGGGCAGCGCGGTGGCGGCACCGCCGTCGACCGACAGCTCGGCGCCGGGCGTGGTCACGCTCAGCGCGAGCTGCCCCCAGGAAGGCTCGAACCGCACCTGCAGTGGCTGGCGTACGCCAGCGCCCTCCACGGTCACGCGCTGGACCACGTCGAGATGACGTTCGGCGCGCAGCGTGAGCGTGCGCTCCCCCGCGGGCACGGTCAGCTCACCCGGCACGCGCCCCGCGGGCGCACCGTCGATGGTCACCGCGGCGGCAATGCCGCCGGTGTCGATCTCCAGGATGCCCGGCAGCCGGGTGAGCCGCAGCGCCAGGCTGAGCGGCTGGTCGGGCACCACCGTGATGCTGCGCTCCAGCGCCGCATAGCCCTCGCGTTCGCCGCGCACGCGGCGCTCACCGGGCAGCACGAACAAAGTATCTCCCGCGCGCCAGGACACGAGGCCAGAGCCGGTGACCTGCGTATCGACCGGGTCAACGGTGAGCGTCACGCGCTGCAGCCGCCCCAGTACGCCGAACGCCAGCAGCAGCGCCGCGGCGGCGATCGCGAGGCCGACCCCTGCGGCGCGCCGCCCGGACGCAGCGGCGCGCACGCGCGCGGGGTCCGCCTGCCCGGCGACACCGGTCGCATCGGCGCCCGGAAAATCGATGGCCGCCACGACCAGATCGGCATCCTCGCCGTCCTCCGCGCCGGTACGCACGCGCGCGGCATGCAGCGGCGCCAGGGTCTCGTTGCCCGCCATGTGCAGGATGTCGAGCGACGCCACTGCGTCCGCATCGCCACCCGGCACGGCTGCCCGCACGAGCCGCACCCGGGCCGCACCGACCGCAATCACGTCGCCGTCGCGCAGTTCGCGAGCCGTGCCGGCCGGCAGACGTTCGCCGTTCAGCAGCAGCGACGCCC
>CAJACZ010000297.1 GCA_903938365.1 uncultured Pseudomonadota bacterium
ACGCGCAGCCCGCGGGGAATCACCACGTCCTCGCTGGTGCGCGTGACGCGCTTCAGGGGATTCTTGCCGGAGTGATACATCGCGGTGGCCGTGGCCATGGGCGACGGCAGGAACGCCTGCACCTGGTCGGCGCGGAAACCGTTCTTCTTGAGCCACAGCGCGAGTTCGAGCATGTCCTCGTCGGTGGTACCGGGATGCGCGGCGATGAAGTACGGGATCAGATACTGCTCCTTGCCCGCCTCCTTCGAGAAACGGTCGAAGAGCTCCTTGAACCGGTGATAAGTGCCCATGCCCGGCTTCATCATCTTGGACAGCGGGCCCTCCGAGAACGCCTCCGGCGCGATCTTGAGATAGCCACCCACGTGGTGCTGCGCCAGTTCCTTCACGTATTCAGGCGACTCGATCGCCAGGTCGTAGCGGACGCCCGAGGCGATGAGCACCTTCTTGACGCCCGGCACGGCGCGGGCCTTGCGATACAGCTGGATCAACGGCGTGTGATCGGTGTTGAGGTTCGGGCAGATGCCCGGATACACGCAGGAGGGACGCCGGCAGGCGCTCTCGATCTCGCGGCTCTTGCACGCGATCCGGTACATGTTCGCGGTCGGCCCGCCGAGGTCCGAAATCACGCCCGTGAAACCCGGCACCGTGTCGCGGATCTGCTCGATCTCGCGCAGCACCGAAGCTTCGGAGCGGTTCTGGATGATGCGGCCCTCGTGCTCGGTGATCGAGCAGAAGGTGCAGCCGCCGAAGCAGCCGCGCTGGATCGAGATCGAGAACCGGATCATCTTGTAGGCCGGGATCTCCGCAGCGCCGTAGAACGGGTGCGGCTGCCGCTGGTACGGCTGGTCGTAGACGAAGTCCATTTCCTTCGTCGTCAAAGGGATGGGTGGCGGGTTCAGCCAGACATCCACGTTGCCGTGGCGTTGCACCAGCGCGCGCGCATTGCCGGGGTTGGCTTCCAGGTGGAGGATCCGCGAGGCGTGGGCGTACATGATCGGGTCGTCCACCACCTGCTCGAAGGCGGGCAGTCGGATCACGCTGTTGCCGCGGTCTGCGTTCTTGACCCGGCGCACGAACCTGACGACGTTTTCCACCGGCGCAGCAGGCGCAGGGGCCCCGGCCTCGGTCCCGGCCAGCAGCTGCGTCGCCGCCTTGGTGCCACCGTTGTCGTCCATCGCATACGGATCGATGGGCGGATTCAGCTGTCCCGGGGTATCGAGATGCGTGGAGTCGATCTCGATCCAGCCCGCCGGCAGCGCCTTGCGCACGAAGGCCGTGCCGCGCAGGTCCGTGAGCTTGCCGATGGGCTCACCGGCGCCGAGCCGGTGCGCGATCTCGACGATCTGCCGCTCGCCGTTGCCGTAGACCAGCAGGTCGGCCTTGGCATCGAGCAGCACGGAGCGACGGATCTTCTCGGACCAGTAGTCGTAGTGCGCGATGCGCCGCAGGCTCGCCTCGATGCCGCCGATGACGATGGGCACGTCGGGAAAGGCCTCGCGGGCGCGCTGCGAATAGACGATCACCGCCCGATCGGGACGCTTGCCGCCCTCGCCACCGGGGGTATAGGCATCATCGCTGCGCATGCGCCGGTCGCTGGTGTAGCGGTTGACCATGGAATCCATGTTCCCGGCGGTGACGCCGAAGAACAGGTTGGGGCGCCCGAGGGCGCGGAATGGCTCGGCGCTTTGCCAGTCGGGCTGGGCAATGATGCCCACGCGGAAGCCCTGGGCCTCGAGCAGGCGGCCGACGATGGCCATGCCGAAACTCGGGTGATCCACGTAGGCGTCGCCCGAGACCACGATGATGTCGCAGCTGTCCCAGCCCAGCGCGTCCATCTCGGCACGCGAGGTGGGCAGGAACGGAGCCACGCCGAAGCGTGCCGCCCAGTACCGCCGATAACCCGCAATGTCGCGCGCGCCTTCCATGGGGCGCGATTAGACCAGATCGCCCGCCCGCGCGCCTGCCCCGGGGCGGCCGGTCGCAAAGGCTGTGAGGTATGTAGATCCACGAATGGCGGCCCTGGGTGGCGCGCGGGAACCTTGGTGCCGTGCAGACTTCGCACAGGAGGCTCAAATGCGAATTCCCTTGCAGGTCACGTTTCGGGGCATGGAACGCTCGGTCGCGCTCGAAGAAAGGATCGAAAACCTCGCCACCCGGCTCGAGCGCTTCAGCGGCAACATCGGCCGCTGCCAGGTCATCGTGGATCGTCCACACCAGCACCGGCAGCAGGGTGAGGTCTTCGAGGTCCATATCCTCGTCACGGTGCCGGGACGCGAAATCGCGGTGCGTCGCTCCGCCCGGCGCAGCGCAGCACACGAAAACGCCTATGTCGCCGCACGCGACGCCTTCGACGCGATGCGCCGCAAACTCGCCGAGCACGAGCGCACGCAGCGGCGCGAGGTCAAGACCCACGAACCCACCCCCGAGGGGCGGATTTCCGAACTCCATCCTGAACCCGGCTATGGGCGAATCGAGACGCCTGACGGGCGACTGGTCTATTTCCATCGCAACAGTGTGCTGGGCGCGCCGTTCGCGAACCTGAACGTCGGCGACCGCGTCCGCTTCGTCGAAGAGGCGGGCGACCAGGGACCGCAGGCCAGCACCGTGCACGCCTCTCTCTGATCTGGCGGGCGGCGCTGCAGGCTGCCCCGTGTCGGCCTAGAATCGGGGAGAACCCGGTTTCAGGAGTCGTCATGCCTACGCGCCGCTCGTTCCTCGGACACTCGACCACCGCCGCTTTCGGGCTGCCGCTGCTGGCCAGCGCCACGGCGGGCGCACAGGGGGCCGTGAAGACCGGCGCGCTGCCCGCGCTGCCGGATATCTCCTTCGCGACCCGCGAGCCCTTCCTGCACCGCGAGCGCGCGCAGGCCGTCCTGACCGCCGAGGGCCTCGACGCCGTGGTGGTCGGCGAGGGCCGCAACCTCTTCTACGCGACCAACTTCTTTCCGCTCGTGGAACGCATGAGCCTGATGGCCACCACCCTGGCCGTCATCCCCCGCGACCTGCGCAAACCCGTGGCGCTGGTCATTCCGAGTTTCTCGTACTACTACATCCAGTCGGACGACGGCCTGGTGCCCGGGGTCCAGCCTTTCGTGTTCACTGAGCCCACGGGCTACACCGACTCGCGCCGCACCGAGGACGAGCCGCCCGCCGCCGACCCGCGCTTCTATCGTCTCGATGGCGAGGCGTCGGTGCGCGAGCAGCGCCGCCGCGCCGCGGTCGAGGCAGCGGCCCCCTACACCAGCAGCATGGAGCGGGCGCTGGCCCTCGCCCTGGCGGAACTCGGCATCAAGGGCGGCCGCATCGGCTATGACCACGGCTCGATCCCGCCGCTGCTGGCACGCGCCCTGCCCGGCGCCACGGCCGTCAGCGCCGAGGACACGCTGCGCCGCGTCCGACTGGTGCGTACCGCCCCGGAGATCCGCATGATGCGGCTCGCCGCGCAGGCCAATGTCGATGCCGCGCTCGCCACGGTGCGCGCCACGCGCGAAGTAGGGACCCTGCGCGCGCTCCGCCAGCGCTATTACGCGGAAGTCGCCGCACGCGGCAACCTCGGCGTGTTCATGGTGATCAACGGCGTGTCCTCCGAGGCCTACGACGAGCCCCTGCGCGAGGGCCAGTCCTTCATGATCGACTGCGTCAGCCACCTGCGGAACTTCCACGGCGACTACGGGCGCACGGTCTGCGTGGGCGAGCCGACTGCCCGCATGAAGGCCTGCACCGACGCCATGGGCCGCGGCTGGGGCGAGTTGCAGCCGTTGCTGCGTCCCGGCCTGCGCTTCTCCGAGGTGCGCAGCCTGGGCAACGACATCCTGCGCAGGATGGGCACCGATGTGCCCATCTCCTTCGGCCCGCACAGCGTCGGCCTGGCACACAACGACCAGCCGCGCGCGGCGCCCGACGGCAGCCGCCAGGACCTCGTCCTCGAGAAGGACATGATCCTCTCGATCGACTGCCCGCTCTTCGAGACCGGGCGCGGCGGCACCGGCCATCTCGAGGACCTCGTGCGCATCACCGACAGCGGCGCAGAGCCGATCCACACCGTGCAGCCGGCCGCGCTCATCGCCTGACCGGCGATCCACCCCGCCCTGGAAACCGCAAGATCCCGCCCGTGAACGACCACTCACTCGAACGCGGGGAGCACCGCCACGACTATCTGCCCGACCACGGACAGGCAGAGCGCGGCACGACCTGGGTGATGGGACTCACGGCCGTGACGATGGTCGTCGAGATCATCGCGGGCAGCGTGCTGGGCTCGATGGCGCTGCTGGCCGACGGGTGGCACATGGCGACCCACGTCGTGGCTTTCGCCATAGCGATCTACGCCTACCGCTTCGCCCGTCGCCACGCGCGGGACCCACGCTTCGCCTTTGGTACCGGCAAGGTGACGGTGCTCAGCGGCTTCGCCAGCGCAGTGGCGCTGGCGGTGGTCGCGCTGGTCATGGCCGTGGAGTCCGTCGTGCGACTGCTGGAACCGCGCGAGATCCGCTTCGACGAGGCCACGTGGGTCGCCGTGCTGGGCCTGGTGGTGAACCTGGCCAGTGGCCTGATCCTGCACCGCGCAGGACACCACCGTCCCCACGGGCACGCCGACCACCACGAACACGACCATGAGCACCAGCACGAGCACGCGGACCACAACCTGCGGGCGGCGTACCTGCACGTGCTCGCCGACGCACTGACCTCGGTGCTGGCCATCGTCGCCCTGCTGGGCGCCAGGTACCTCGGACTGCACTGGCTGGATGCGGCCATGGGCCTGGTCGGCGCGGCGCTCATCACGCACTGGGCGTGGGGACTGCTGCGGGAGACCGCCACGGTACTGCTGGATCGTCCCGCAGACGACCGCGCGCGCGCCGCGATCGAACGCCTCATCCGGGAGGAACCGGACCACGAGATCGTGGATCTCCATGTCTGGCCGGTCGGCGCGGGCACGCTGGCGGCCAGCGTCTCGATCGTCTCGCGCGCCCCGCGCGAGACGCACTACTACCGCAAGCGCCTGGAAGGCGTGCCGGGACTCGTGCACATCGTGGTCGAGGTCAACCCGTACCGGGACGCGGACTGTCCGACCTGAGCCGCTCGACCTCGCGGAACACGCGCAGCCAGTTGCCACCCCAGAGCTTGGCCACCTGCTCCGGGGTATAGCCCCGGCGCAGCAGTTCGCCCGTGACTGCGCCGGCTTCTCCCGAATGGCGGTATCCGTCGACGCCACCCGAATGCTCGAAGTCGGTGGACAGGCCCACATGGTCGATGCCGGCAGTGCGGACCACGTGGTCGATGGCATCGCCCCAGTGCCCGAGGTCCGCGCGCGGCAGGCCGCGCACCAGCCCCAGGTATTCGCGCTGGTAGGCCGCGCTGTCCGCCGCGGACAGCTGCAACAGGCCCGCCTCGTCGGCGACGCCATGGCGCTCCCGCAGCGCAGCCACGGCGGCAGTGAAGGACTCCGGCGGCGGGCGCAGGTAGCTGCTGAATGCCACGACGCAGATCACCCCACCCCGGGCAGCGATCGCGCGGATCTCCTCGTCCGCGAGGTTGCGCGGGTTGTCGACGCGGGCGCGCGCCGCCGAGTGCGAGGCCACCACGGGGGCCCGCGAGAGCTGCAGCACCTGCCCCAGCGCGGCGCTGGAGAGCTGCGAGACATCGATGACCACGCCCAGTTCGTTCATGCGCGGCACCATCCGGCGCCCGAGCGGCGACAGTCCGCCCCACAGCTCGGCGGCGTCTCCATTGCGCGGCGAGGGCCGCGAGGAATCCGCGTACGCATTGTGGCCGGCGTGGGTGAAGCCGAGCTGGCGCAGGCCCGCAGCGTAGTATTCGTCGAGCAGTGCGCCCTCGGGACCCAGCACCGTCGCGTTCAGCAGGCCGACCACCGCAGCCTTCCGACCACTGGCCACCAGCGACTCGACCCCGGCGGCGCTGCGGGCGATACCGATCCGCGCCGCGTGCAGGTCGGCCATGCGCTGCAGCGCGGCGAGTTGCGCGCGACCGGTGGCGACCGCCTTCGCGTCCTCCTCCGGCGTGCGGGCCTGCTGCCAAGCGAACACCGTGAACACGGCGGCATCGAGTCCGCCCCGCTCCATCTTCGGCAGATCCACCTGCCCCGTGCCATCGATCGCCGCGCTGGCGGCGTCCTGGATGAGCGCGGACGGCAGGTCCAGATGCGCATCCAGCGTGAGCGTGGCCGCATGCACCGCGGTCTGTTCCTGCTCCCCGGGCCCTGCGGCCAGCGCCAGCGGTGACCCGGACGCCGCGCCGAGCGCCCACACGACCAGGCCGAGGACGCAGACTGGCCAGGCGAAGGAACAGGCGCGTCGCTCAGACATCGTCGATCCAGAAACGCTCGCCGCAACCCTGGTCGCGGCGGTCCAGCGTGGCGCAGCGCTGCGTTGCGCCGGGCCGACCGCCAGACCCCTCGTTGTCGAGGCAGACTCGGACTTCATACAGATAGGGTCTCCGCCGCAACGCGGGCTCCACACCACGCAGGTTGCGACACATGAACACCACGCTCGCCCCGAAGCCCGGAACCGCAGCGTCTGCCGCCGCGCGCAGGGCAGCACCCGTCGTCGCCCTGCCGGCCGCGGCACGCAGCGCCGGACCGAGCGCCTCGTTGGCACGGACCGTCCAGTCGATGGCGGAGCGGAAATAGACATCGTCGTCCAGGCCGCTGCACGTGCCGTGCTTGCGCCATTCGTGGCGATCGAGGCCGGACTCCAGTCCCGGCATCCAGCGCCACAGTTCGGCGCGCAGCGGCGCCTCCAGCCAAAGCTTCGGACCCGCGCAGTCGCTCGGGTAACTGCGCGAGGCGCGATTCTCCGGCCAGAGCCCGTGGATGACCAGCGGCGTCCGCGCGAAGCGCTGGCGATCCAGGCTCTGGCATTGCCGGAGGCGCTCGTTGCCATCGGCGCAGAAGGCCGGCTCCAGCGTGAGAGCCAGCAGGTAGAAATCGAAGCGCGGCGCGGAACCGGGCTGCTCCGCCGACCCGCCGCCGAGGAACACGCCGAGCAGGCCTGCGACCGCGGCGAAGAGCAGCCCGAGCGTGGAGCGCCGGAACCTCACACCGGCACCGCGGCCGGGTTGTAGCTCATGATCCCCAGCGACTCGGCGCTCACGTGCTGCCCGGGCCGGAAGTGTTCGCTCTGGCCGGAGTGGTAGCGGGTCGCGGTGCGCCGCGACTCGTGCATCACCCAGTTGGCACGCTCGAGCCGGGCCGCAACGTAGCGCCCCAGCGCCTGCTCGACCGACTCCGCAGCGGCGAATGCCCGGGCCAGGATCATGCCGTCCTCGATGCCCATGGCCGCACCCTGGCCGAGGAACGGCAGCATCGGGTGGGCGGCATCACCCAGCAGCGTGGCGCTGCCGCGCGTCCACTCGGGCAGGGCATCGCGATCGAACAGGGCCCACTTGAACAGCCGGCCGGGCGGCGTGCTGCGGATGATGGTGCGCACGCCTTCGTACCAGCCGCTGTATTCGCGCAGCATCTCGTCGATCGTCGCGGGAATCGACCAGCCTTCCTCGCGCCAGTCGTCGCGCTCGGCGAGCCCGACGTAATTCACCAGGGTGCCGCGCCGGATCAGGTAACGCGTGAAGCTGCGGTGCGGTCCGGTCGACAGGCAGGAGGTCGGTTCGATGAGCCCCTCAGGCAGCGCGGCAAGCGGCACCAGCCCGCGGTAGGCCACATAGCCCGTGAACCGCGGCAGTGATTCGCCGAACAGCACGGCACGCACCCGCGAACGCACACCGTCGGCGCCCACCAGCGCGTCGCCCGTCACCCGGACGCCGTTCTCGAACTCCGCTTCGACGCGGCCGCCTTGCTGACGCAGGCCGCGGAACGAGTGGCCGAGCATGATGGCCTGCGGATCCACCGCAAGCACGCCGTCGGCCAGCGCAGCATGCAGGTCCGCCCGGTGGATCTGGTGGTACGGGGCTCCGTATTTTTCGAGCATTTCGCTGCCGCGCGAGATCTCGACGGTGAGCTCGCCGCTCTGCCAGTCCTTGACCCCGCCGCGATCGGGCCGGGTGCCCAGCGCCTCGAGCACGCCCTGCAGGCCGATCGCGTTGAGCGCGTGCGTGGCGTTGGGGCTGAGCGTCAGGCCGGCGCCGACCTCGCCGAGTTGCAGCGCCTGCTCGTAGACCCGCGGCCGGAATCCCAGGTGCTGCAGCGCACGCGCAGCCGTCAGGCCGGCAATGCCCGCGCCAATGATGAGGATGTCGAGATTGCGCATATACGCCGTCCGTCGGGGCAAAAACCCCACCGCCGCCGGCGATCATGCACGGCCCGGGCCGCCACCCCGCAGCCCGTGCAGTCGGAATCCGCATCGTGGCCGGGCTTGCCCACAAGGCGGTCGCGGCCCCGGTGGCGCCTTGCCTGCGACGGCGCCCGCTCGCCACGGCACGCTTGCACAAGACCCCTCGAATCCGCGACCCTCGCGGCCGCATGGACACGAACTCCACCCCTCACCCCTCGCCCGCCGGACCAGGCTCATGAGCGACAGTCGCAGCGGCACGATCGTCGTCCGCGGCGCGCGCCAGAACAACCTCAAGAACCTGGACCTCGACATTCCCACCGGGGAACTCGTGGTGGTCACCGGGGTATCGGGCTCGGGCAAGTCCTCGCTGGTGTTCGACACCCTCTACGCCGAGGGCCAGCGGCGCTACGTCGAGACCTTCTCGCCCTATGCGCGCCAGTTCCTGGACCGCATGGACAAGCCTGCGGTGGACCGGATCGAGGGCATCCCGCCGGCCATCGCCATCGACCAGACCAACCCGGTCCGCACCTCGCGCTCCACGGTCGGCACGATGACCGAACTGAACGACCACCTGAAGCTCCTCTACGCGCGTGCCGGGCACCTGCACTGTCGCGGTTGCGGGGCCGTCGTACACCGCGACACCCCGGACAGCATCTGCTCGGACCTGCAGCGCCGCAGCGCCGCGGCGGGCGATCCGCGGCTGCTGCTGTGCTTCCCGGTGGCGATCCCGAAGAATTTCAAGGAATCGGAAGTCCGGGAACTGCTGGACAAACAGGGCTACACCCGCGTTCGCGCCCGCAGCAAGGCAGCGCTGGAGATCGTGCAGGACCGGCTGCGCATGGGCAGCGCCGATCGCGGCCGCGTGATCGAGTCGCTGGAGGCTGCGCTGCGCATCGGCGTCGGCCGCGTGTCCGTACACGCCCTGGCAGACACCCCCGCAGCGGGCGAGGCAGCCACCGCCGATACCGCGCCAGCCGCGGAGACCTGGCGCTACTCGTCGACGCTGCACTGCGCCGAGTGCGACATCCAGTATCGCGAGCCGACGCCCAGCGCGTTTTCGTTCAATTCCCCCGTGGGCGCCTGCGAGGCCTGCCGTGGCTTCGGCCGGATCATCGGCGTCGACTACGGCCTCGTGATCCCGGACGAGGGCAAGACCCTGCGCGAGGGCGCGATCCGCACCTGGCAGAGCGAGTCGTACCGCGAGTGCCAGGACGACATGGAGCGCCACGCCCGCAAGCGCGGCGTCCCGCTGGACGTCCCGTGGCGCGAGCTCAGCGAGGCCCATCGCGCCTGGGTCATCGAGGGCGAGGGCAAGTGGTCGAAGACCGTCTGGTACGGCGTGCGGCGTTTCTTCGCCTGGCTCGAGACCAAGGCCTACAAGATGCACATCCGCGTGCTGCTCTCGAAGTATCGCGCCTACACCCCATGCACCGCCTGCAACGGCGCACGGCTCGCACCGGACTCACTGCTGTGGCGACTCGGCGACGGGCCGCTGGCCAGCGCGGCGCTCGGCGAGCGGGCGCGCTTCCGGCCCGGCGACGTGCGCTGGACCGACTCGCAGCTGGCCGGATTCCCGGGCCTCGGCATCCATGACCTGATGCTGTTGCCGCTCGAGCGCTCGCGCGCCTTCTTCGACGGGCTGCGCCTGCCCGGGGCGCTCGACGAGGCCACCGAACTGCTGCTCGCCGAGATCCGCGGCCGATTCGCCTATCTCTGCGAAGTGGGGCTCGGCTACCTGACGCTGGACCGCCAGTCCCGCACGCTTTCGGGCGGCGAAGTGCAGCGGATCAACCTCACCACCGCGCTCGGCACCTCGCTGGTCAACACCCTGTTCGTGCTGGACGAGCCGTCCATCGGCCTGCATCCGCGCGACATGCAGCGCGTGATCGGCGTGATGCACCGGCTGCGCGACGCCGGCAACTCGCTGCTCGTCGTCGAGCATGACCCGCAGATCATGCAGCAGGCCGACCGCCTGATCGACATGGGCCCCGGCGCCGGCGAGCACGGCGGCCGCATCGTCAGCGACGGCACTCCGGCACAGCTGCGGGCGGACCCTGCCTCGCTGACCGGCGCCTATCTGGCCGGACGGCGCAGCGTCGTGCTGCCGCCGCCGCGCGTGGCGCACACCGGCGCCGACGAGGGAGCGATAGAGCTGCTCGGGGCACGCCAGCACAACCTGCGCAATGTCGACCTGCGCCTGCCACTGGGGCGTTTCGTGTGCATCACGGGGGTGTCGGGCTCGGGCAAGTCCACGCTGATCCAGGACGTGCTGTACCCGGCGCTGCGCAAGGCCAAGGGCCTGCCGAACGAGGCTGCCGGCGAGCACCGCGAGCTGCGCGGCGCCGGACGCGTTGCCGAGGTGGTGTTCGTCGACCAGACGCCCATCGGGCGCACCACCCGATCGAACCCCGCGAGCTACGTCGGCGCCTTCGACGTGATCCGCGAGAAGTTCGCGAAACTGCCCGAGTCGCGCGAACGCAGCTACACGGCCGGCACCTTCAGCTTCAACTCCGGCACAGGTCGCTGCCCTGCCTGCGGGGGCAACGGTTTCGAGCACGTCGAGATGCAGTTCCTCTCGGATGTGTACCTGCGCTGCGGCGACTGCGACGGCAGCCGCTACCGGGCCGAGACCCTCGAGGTGCGCTATCCCGGGCCGGGAGGGCGCGAGGCGAGCATCGCCGAGGTGCTGGCGATGACCGTCACCGAGGCGCTGGCGTTTTTCGCGGACGTGCCTGAACTCGCCGCGCGCCTCGCGCCGCTGGCGGACGTCGGCCTCGAATACCTGCGCCTGGGGCAGCCCGTGCCCACCCTGTCCGGCGGCGAGGCGCAGCGCCTGAAACTGGCAGGGCACCTCGCAGAAGCCGCCACGGGCCGCGGCGGCGGCGCCTCGCCCGCGCTGGGCAAGCTGTTCCTGTTCGACGAGCCCACCACCGGCCTGCATTTCGAGGACATCTCGAAGCTGCTCGCCGCGTTCCGCAAGCTGCTCGACGCCCGGCATTCGCTGCTGGTGATCGAGCACAACCTGGACGTGATCCGCGCCGCCGAATGGATCGTCGACCTGGGTCCGGAGGGCGGCGACGCCGGCGGCCATATCGTCGCCGAGGGCACCCCGGCGCAGGTGATGCTCGCGCCGCGCTCACACACCGGCCGCGCACTCGCGACCTACCTGCGCGAACTCGGCGGCGCCGTGGCGGATGCGCCCGCACCGAAGCCGCGGCCCGCAGCAACCGTGGACGCCGTGATGATCCGCAACGCCCGCGAACACAACCTCCGCAACATCGACGTGGACATCCCGCGCGAGGGCTTCACCGTCATCACGGGCGTCTCGGGCTCGGGCAAGTCCACCCTGGCTTTCGACATCCTCTTCAACGAGGGCCAGCGGCGCTACCTGGAGTCGCTCAACGCCTATGCGCGCCAGTTCGTGCAGCCCGCGTCCCGCCCGGAGGTCGATGCCATCCATGGCATCCCGCCCACCGTCGCGATCGAGCAGCGCACCAGCCGCGGTGGACGCAAGAGCACGGTCGCCACGCTGACCGAGATCTACCACTTCCTGCGGCTGCTGTACGTCAAGCTCGGCACGCAGCACTGCCCCGGCTGTGGCGTGGCGATCGAGCCGCAGAGCGCAGAGGCCATCGCCGACCGCATCCTCAAGGACTACCGCGGCCGCACCGTCGACCTGCTCGCGCCGCTGATCGTGTCGCGCAAGGGACTCTATACCGACCTCGCCAAATGGGCGGCGAAGAAGGGCTATGCGGAGCTGCGCGTCGACGGGGAACGCCTGCCGGTCAAACCCTGGCCGCGGCTCGACCGCTTCAAGGAACACGACATCGAACTGCCGGTCGCACGGCTCGGCATCTCGCCCAGAGGCGAGGCCGACCTGCGCGCCAAGCTCGCCGAAGCGCTGCAGCACGGCAAGGGCGTGGTGCAGGTGCTGGCGCTGGGCGCATCCACGCCGGTGGTGTTCTCGACGAAGCGGGCCTGCCCGACCTGCGGCGACAGCTTTTCGGAACTCGACCCGCGCCAGTTCTCGTTCAACTCGAAGCAGGGCTGGTGCGGTGAATGCTTCGGCACCGGGCTGGAGCTCAGCGGTTTCGACGCGGAGCAGACCGGCGAGGAAGCCAGCTGGAACGAACGCCTCGGTGACGAAACCCAGCCCTGCAGCGGCTGCGAAGGCCAGCGCCTCAACCCGGTCGCGCGCGCCGTGCGCTTCCGCGGCCGCTCGATCGGCGAGCTGACCTGCGAGCCGGTGGCCGCAGCGCGCCGGTTCTTCGAGGGGCTCGAGCTCAAGCCGCGCGAGTCGGCGATCGCGCGCGACCTGCTGGCGGAGGTCAGCGCGCGCCTGGGCTTCCTCGGCCGGGTCGGGCTGGACTACCTCGCGCTGGACCGCGCCGCCCCCACCCTGTCGGGCGGCGAGGCGCAGCGCATCCGTCTGGCCGCGCAACTGGGATCCAACCTGCGCGGCGTCTGCTATGTGCTCGATGAACCGACCATCGGCCTCCATCCGCGCGACAACCGCGTGCTGCTCGACGCGCTCTCCGAACTGGCCGCGCACCGCAACACGCTGGTGGTGGTGGAGCACGACGAAGACACGATACGGCGCGCCGACCACGTGATCGACCTCGGCCCGGGGGCCGGGGTTCGCGGCGGGCAGATCGTGGGGCTCGGTACGGTCGCGGACCTGATCGCCACGGAGGGCTCCGTAACTGGCCGCTACCTGCGCGCACCGCTGCGCCACGCCCGCAAGCCGCGACGCGCGACCGACGCACGCTCGCCTTCGCTGCGCATCGAGGGAGCGCGACTCCACAACCTGGAGGGACTCGACGCACGCATCCCGCTCGGCCGCCTGGTCGTGGTCACGGGCGTGTCGGGTTCGGGGAAATCCTCGCTGGCGCGCGATGTCCTGTTCGCGAGTGCGCGCTCGCTGCTGGGCGACGGCGGGCCGGTCGGCTGCACCGCGCTGCTCGGCGCCGAGGCACTCGACCGCGTGCTCGAAGTGGACCAGACGCCGGTGGGCAAGACTCCGCGCTCATGCCCGGCGACCTACGTCGGCATCTGGGACGACATCCGTCGCATATTCTCGGGCACCACCGAAGCGAGGCTGCGCGGTTACACCCCGGGCCGCTTCTCGTTCAACACCGCGGGAGGCCGCTGCGAGGGCTGCGAAGGTCAGGGTATGCAGACGGTGGAGATGAGCTTCCTGCCCGACGTCAAGGTGACCTGTGACGCCTGCGGAGGCCGACGCTTCAACTCCGAGACCCTGTCGGTCACCTACCGCGAGCGCAGCATCGGGGACGTGCTGTCGATGAGCATCGAGGACGCAGCGGAGTTCTTCCGGCCCCATGCCACGCTGCACCATGTGCTCAGCCTGCTGTGCGAAGTCGGCCTCGGCTATCTGACGCTGGGCCAGCCGAGCCCGACGCTCTCGGGGGGCGAGGCCCAGCGCATCAAGCTCGTGACTGAACTGGCGAAGGTGCGCGTCGACCTGCGCGCCCCGCTGCGCACCAGGCCGAAGCACACGCTGTACGTGCTTGACGAACCGACGGTCGGCCTGCACATGGCAGACGTCGAGAAGCTGCTGGCCGTGCTGCACCGACTGGTGGAGGCGGGCAATACGGTCGTGCTGGTGGAGCACAACCTCGACATGATCGCCGCAGCCGACTGGATCCTCGACATGGGACCCGAGGCGGGCGATGGCGGCGGCCGCGTCGTGGCCCAGGGTCCGCCGCAGCAACTCGCGCGCCGACCGGGCCGCTCGCACACGGGCGCGGCGCTGGCCGAATTCCTGCCCGGGCGCACGCTGGAGGAAACCCATGGCGCATGACCTGGTGTGCTGGAAATGTGGAGCTTCGCTGGCCGCCCTGACGCTGCCGCTGCGACGGCTGGACGAGTGCCCGGCGTGCCGCGCCGAATTGCACGCCTGCCGCCTGTGCGTGGAATACGACACGCGGGTCGCGAAACACTGCCGCGAGCCGACCGCGGAGGAGGTTCGCGCGAAGGACCGCGCGAACTTCTGCGATCACTTCAAACCGCGCGCGGGCGCCTACCAGGCGCCCGACCGGGCGGCGATCGACGCAGCGCGCGCTGCGCTGGACAAACTGTTCGGTGCCTAGCCGAGCAGGCGCTTGCTGACCCGATCGAGCAGCCGCCCGAAGCGCGACCGCCGCCAGTCTTCGGGTGCCGGGCGATCGTGCCGTGTGTTCCGCGGCGCCTTGGCGCCCTCGAAGGAAAGATCGCCCGCACCGAGGATTTCCAGGGTTTGATCAAGATCACGGGTGCCGCCCGGATTATCGTGGTCGACCTCCGCAGCCCTGGCCTTGGACTTGGCCTTGGCGGGCGCGCGGGTGGCCTCCGCAGGGCGCTTCGGCGATGCCGCAGAATCCTCGAACAGCCTGAACTCGTCGGCCGGAGCCGGGATCTGACGCACCGGCACTTCGCGCCCGGGAACCCGGGCGGGCGCGGCGACGACGGCCGAAGCCTGCTCTCGTTCGCGCACGCTG